>NZ_JBICZH010000002.1:0-229082 GCF_043201995.1 Streptomyces sp. NPDC048258 | reverse complement strand
CGCGGCCGGGCGGCCGCGAGGCTGAATTAGCCGCTGCGCGGCAATCCAGCGGGGCGCACGGGGCGGAGCCCCGAACTTCACCCCCGCTTTTCAACCCAGCCCCGCCGGGCACACCCCAGCCCCGCCGGCGTTTGAGGCGTGGGGGTCCCCCCGGACGGAGTCCGGGGAGGGTCTGGGGCGGAGCCCCGGCAGCGGCGGCGCAGCCGAATGTGCGGGCGGGGCCTACGCCGCTTCGAGCAGCGGGCTCGCGTGGTGCCGGAGCCACGCCCGGTACGGCGGCGTCCGCATGGCCGCCTCGCGATACGCGGCGCGGAGGTCCTCGTAGACCTCCGCGTGCGCGCCCGGCCGGGTCGCCAGGAGCAGCCGTACGGCGAGCGGGTCCCCCGACAGCGGCCGGATCGCCATGTCCTCGCGCGGCCCGGACGTCGGCTGGCAGGGCGCCACCGCCTCGCCGGACACGATCAGCGAGGTAGCCGTGTGGTAATCGGCGTGCAGCACGGGCGGGTCCAGCCCCGCCCCGGCGAAGACCCGCCGCAGGCCGTCCCATTCGCCGTCGACCGAGGGGTCCACCATCCAGCGGTCGGCGGCCAGGTCCCGTAAGGACACCACCGACTGCCCGGCGGCCGGATGGTCCCGGGACATCGACACGAACTGCGGCTCCCGTTCCATCAGCACGTGCAGCTGCAGCCCGGCCGGCACCCGCAGCGGGCTGCCCTCCACCTCGTGCACGAAAGCCACGTCCAGCTGGCCGGAATCCACCATCCGCAACAGCGCGTTGGCGGACACGTCCACCACCAGCGAGGTCTCGGTGTCGGGCAGCCGCCGGTGGATCCGCCGGAGCCATCCCGGCAGTGCGCGGCTGGCCGTGGAGCCGATCCGCAGCCGCGGCCCGTGGGCCAGCGCCCGCGCCTCCGCCACCAGCGCGGCCATCTCGGCGAGCAGCGGACGGGCCCGGCCCAGTACGGTGCGGCCGAAGGGGGTGGGCCGGCAGCCGGTCCGCTCGCGCAGGAACAGCTCGCCCTCCAGGGCCCGTTCGATGCGGCGCAGCTGGGTCGTCAAGGAGGGCTGGCTCACGCCGAGCTGCCGGGCGGCCTTGTGCAGGCTGCCGGCGTCGGCGATGGCGCACAGCGCGCGCAGGTGCCTGACCTCAAGCTCCATGCCCAGAGGGTAGGCCGCGGCCCGTGGACCGCACCAGCCACCGATAGCCCCCCGAATCCCGCCATTCTCACATCAGTTGATCTGTCGAAATCTTCCCGATAGGCCGGCGCTATCGCTGAATGACATCATCCGCCGGCCACTTCCGCTCCCGCAGACTCCGGTCACGAACGACCACCCCCCACCGCACCGGACGAGTAGGAGCTCCCCCACATGCGCCACTCCCGTAAGGCCGTTCTGGCCACCACGCTCGGCCTCGGCCTGGCCGCCGCCCTCGGCGGCGTCGTCCCCACCGCCAGCGCCGCCACCGCCCCCGCCGGCAGTCCCGCGAGCTACGCGGCGTACGAGAACTCGCAGGAGAACCAGGCCGCCAACAAGGCCTTCTTCGAGGCCGTGCAGCGCTCGGTCGCCGAGCAGCGCGCCGCGAACCCGGGCGTCCTCGCCGTGACCGTCACCTACAACACCCGCAACGCGCCGAGCTTCCGCACCCAGATAGCCCGCTCCACGCAGATCTGGAACAGCTCGGTCAGCAACGTCAAGCTGCAGGAGGTGTCCTCCGGCGGGAACTTCTCGTACCGCGAGGGCAACGACTCGCGCGGTTCGTACGCGAGCACGGACGGCCACGGCCGGGGTTACATCTTCCTCGACTACCGGCAGAACCAGCAGTACAACTCCACCCGGGTGACCTCGCACGAGACGGGCCACGTGCTGGGCCTGCCGGACCACTACTCGGGCCCGTGCAGCGAGCTGATGTCGGGCGGCGGCCCGGGCACCTCGTGCCAGAACGCGACCCCGAACAGCACCGAGCGGGCGCGCGTCAACCAGCTCTGGGCCAACGGCCTCGTCGCTTCCGGCCTGGGGACGAAGGGCTAGGTCCGCCTAGCCTTCCGAAGGTGCGTACCGCGGGCAGTCCGGGTTCCGGCAGGGACCCGGCACCCACTCCGGTACGAAGATCCCGAGGGACTTGCGCCGCCTGACCACCGTGTCGACGGGGCTCCCGCAGGCCGGGCACATCCGCTGCTCGTGCCCGGCCTGCGGGGCGACCGTCTCGTGCGCCTGCTGCTCTTCACTGGCCATACGTCCACGGTAGGCCGGTTTCGCGCATTCGGAGGGGTCGGCCGGTTCAGCGCGTGACGGCGTACGTGGTGACGACCTGGCCGCCGCCGAGGGCCTTGACCCCGGTGAGCTCCAGGGGGCGCACGCCGAAGCCCGCCCGCGACATCGGCATCCCGGTGCCCGCGAAGACCGGGTACGTCTTGACGACGAACTCGTCGATCTCGTCGATCAGCTGGGTGGCCAGGTCCGCCCCGCCGCACAGCCAGATCCCGAGCCCCTCCTGGGCCTTGAGCTCACGGACCCGGGCCGCCACGTCCCCGTTGATCAGCTGGACCTGCGGATCCGGCGGCGTGGCGAGGGAGCGCGAGACGACGTACTGGCCGGGCAGGTGGCCGTAGGGGCTGGCGACGCCCAGCTTGAGGCCCGGCTCGTAGGTTCTGCGCCCCATGAGCACCGCGTCGAAGTGCTTCGGCTCGGCGTCCTCGATCCCGAGCTGGGCGCGCCCCTGGGCGGCGATGGTCTCCGGGTACTCGGCCTTGAGGAATTCGATGAACTCCAGGTCGAGGTGGGCGTAGAAGAAGTCGCCGTCGCCGTCCGGGGCCCCGATGAAGCCGTCGACCGACGTGGCGATGAAGTAGGTGAGCTTGCGCAAGCGAGTCTCTTCCGTTCGGCAGTGCCACCACACCGGGGCACGCCGAGTAAAGTACTTCAGGTGCAGTGGTTACGCAATCCCCTGCGGCTTGCGCCACATCGGCCACATCAGCGGTCCGTCGGGCAGCCGCACCGGCGTCCCCGTGTGCGCGAATCCGAGCCGCTCGTACAGCCGGCCGCTGCGCTCGCTGCTCGCCTCCAGGTACGCCGGCACGCCCTCCCGGTCGCAGCGCTCCAGCACCGGCCAGATCAGCTCGCCGCCCAGCCCCTCCCCCTGCCGGCCCGGGGCGACCGCGATCATCAGCAGGTACTCGTGCTCCTCCGCGGTCGGATGCACCGCGCCCGTGAGGCGGCCCACCAGTTCGCAGCGCTCGTTGTCGGGGTCGGCCACCGCCCGCATCTTCGCCGGGATCTCGTCCTCGCCCTCCGGCTCGCCCGCCGGGATCCGCAGCCACAGCGCGGCCGCCGAGCCGTCCACGGCGTAGTCGATCCGGCCCTCGGCCAGCGCCACGTCCACGAACACGCCCAGGAACTTGCCGTGCACCGCGGCCCGGTGCTCCGGGTCCGGGAAGACCCAGCTGCTCACCGGGTCGGTGCGGAAGGCCTCGTCGAGGAGCCGCGCCACCGCGTCCCGGTCCGACTGATCCGCCTGACGTATCTCCAGCGCCACTGGTCCACACCCTTCACTCACGCGTCAACGACCGTGAGCGATCTTAGAGTTGGGCCGGGAAAGCGGTAAGGCCTGTTCCGGCACCATCCGGTGCCGGAACAGGCCTTGCCCGCGCCCCCTACGCGATCACCGCGTACGGCGCGTCACGAACTCCGCGAGCGCCAGCAGCCCGCCCGCCGCCGCCAGGTCCGGTACGGCCCGGGACAGCTGCTGCACGGCCCGGCCCATCCGGTCCGCGGCGTGGGCCTGCGCCCAGTCGCGCCCGCCCGCCCGGTCCACCGCCTCGGCCGCCCTGTGCACGTCGCCCCCGGTCATGGGACCCGCGTACAGGGCCGCCAGCTCCTCCCCCGCCGCGGTGCCCGAGGTGAGGGCGGCCACGACCGGGAGGGACTTCTTGCGGGCGAGCAGATCGGCCCCGGCCGGCTTGCCGGTGTGCCCCGGATCCCCCCAGATGCCGATCAGGTCGTCGATCAGCTGGAAGGCCAGGCCGGCCTCCCGCCCGAAGGCGTCCATCGCGTCGACCTCTTCCGGCCCGGCGCCCGCGTACAGCGCGCCCAGCGCGCAGGCGCAGCCCAGCAGGGCCCCGGTCTTGGCCGTCGCCATGGTCAGGCACTCGTCGAGCGAGACGTACGGGCGCTGCTCGAAGGCGCAGTCCGCCTGCTGGCCCGCGCACAGCTCGATGACGCAGGCCGCGAGCCGGGCCGAGGCCGCCGCCGAGGCCGGGTGCGGATCCTCCGCGAGCAGCCGCAGCGCGAGCGCCATCATGGCGTCGCCCGTGATGATCGCGTCCGGTATCCCGAAGACGGTCCAGGCGGTGGGCCGGCCGCGTCGCCGGGCGTCCTGGTCGATGACGTCGTCGTGCAGCAGCGTGAAGTTGTGCGCCAGCTCCACGGCGGCCGCCGCCCGGACGGTGTCGTCCACCGGTCCGCCCGGCCCTCGCAGGGCCTGGGCCGCGGCCAGCACCAGGGCCGGCCGGATGGCCTTCCCGGCGCCGCCCGCGGCCGGGGTGCCGTCCGCGTGCTCCCAGCCGAAGTGGTACATCGCCACGCGCCGCATCGAACCGGGCAGGCTCTCGACGGTCCGGCGCAGTTCCGGGTTAACCGTTTCTCTTGTTCGTTCCAGCAGGGCCGCCGCTTCCTGGCCCTCGCCGGTCGCCAGGGCGGCGTTCACCGCGCTCAGCGCCAGCGTCCGATCTCGACGTTCTCCAGTACGCCGAGCGCGTCCGGCACCAGCACCGCGGCGGAGAAGTAGGCGGTGACCAGGTACGAGATGATCGCCTGCTCGCTGATCCCCATGAAACGGACCGACAGGCTCGGCTCGATCTCGTCCGGGATGCCGGGCTGGTGCAGGCCGATCACGCCCTGCTCGTCCTCGCCCGTACGCATGCACAGGATGGACGTGGTGCGGGCGTCGCTGATCGGGATCTTGTTGCTCGGGAAGATCGGCACTCCGCGCCAGGCCGGCACCCGGTTGCCGCCGATGTCCACCGACTCCGGGTACAGCCCGCGCTTGTTGCACTCGCGGCCGAAGGCGGCGATGGCCTTGGGGTGGGCGAGGAAGAGCTTGGAGCCGCGCCGCATGCTGAGCAACTGGTCCATGTCGTCGGGGCTGGGTGCGCCGTCGTGCGGCTGGATGCGCTGGTCGTAGTCGGCGTTGTGGAGGAGGCCGAAGTCGCGGTTGTTGAGCATCTCGTGCTCCTGGCGCTCGCGCAGCGCCTCGACCGTGAGCCGCAACTGCTGCTCGGTCTGGTTCATCGGTTGGTTGTACAGATCGGCGACGCGCGTGTGCACCCGCAGGACCGTTTGTGCAATGGAGAGTTCGTACTCGCGCGGGCGGGCCTCGTAGTCCACGAAGGTGCCGGGGAGCACGGCCTCGCCCTGGTGGCCGGCGGAGAGGTCGATCGCGGCCTCGCCGTACTTGTTGGTGTGCTGGGCGGGCTGCGTCCGTACGTGCTCCACGTGCTCGCGCAGCGAGTCGACGCGGTCGGCGAGCAGCTGGAAGTCCTGCCGGGACAGGACGAGCGCGGTGCCGGAGGTGGCGGCGCGGGCGGTGTACTCCCAGATCGCCTCTTCGTCGACGAGTGCGCCCTCGCCGAAGTGGGCGCCGTCGGCGACGGTCCGCAGGACGGCGTCCTCGCCGTAGGGGCCGGGGCCGATCTGGTCGATGCGGCCATGGGCGAGCAGGAACACCTGGTCGGAAGGGCTGCCGAAGGAGGTCAGCTCCTGGCCGGCCTCGAAGTCGATCTGCCGGAAGCGCTGGGCGAGTTCACCGAGGACCTCGAGGTCCTCGTAGTCGCGCAGCAGCCGGAGCTCACCGAGTTCGGCGGGTATCACCTGGACCTGGGTCCCGGTCTTGATGAACTCCACGCGTCCGTCGCCGACCGTGTAGCTCAGCCGGCGGTTGACCCGGTATGTGCCGCCCTGCACCGGGACCCACGGCAGCATCCTCAGCAGCCACCGTGAGGTGATCTCCTGCATCTGCGGCGCGGACTTGGTCGTGGTTGCCAAGTTCCGCGCGGCCGATGTCCCAAGACTGCGCTGCGGTGTCCGGGTCTCGGATTCGGAACCTGCCTGGACCGACATCTTTTTCCCTTTCGATCACTCCATGGATCTGCAGGGTCAGCCTTCCAGTACGGAACGTGGTGGGACCATTACACAAAAGGGTGGGACTACTCCGTCCGAGGGCGGGGCACGCTTTGGGGTTCAACTCCTTCCCCGCGAGCCCCTTACGCTCCACCGGTTTCAGCCATCCCGCCACGTCGGCCGTTTGCTGTTGACGCATGCGGCTGACCTGACTCACGGACCCGGCGTTGCGCGCCCCGAGCGGGTGGTGTGCTACGCGGCGGTCTGGATGAGAAGTCCGGCGAAGTGCTGAACCCGGCTGTGCTGGCGGAGCGGGTCGGCTGGTGTGCTGACCTGGTGTTCGTCATGGCCTCGGAGTTGATGGCCTCGCACTGGAATGGGACGGATGTGGGGGTGCTGGCCGCTGGTGAGGATGCCGGGGGTCGGAATCTGCCGTCGAACGCGTGGATGGCGCTGCGGCGTCTGGGATGGAGTGCCACCGCGCCTGAGGGTGTCAAGGTCAATCGACCGGATCGTGCGCATGGCCCAGGAGCAGGCCGGGCGCACCCTGCGATCCGCGCAGTGGCGGGCCGAACTCACCGTCGGTGTCCTCGCGTCGTGGCCCGCCGCCCCTGCCAAGCGCACCGCAGACGAGTGGGCCAAGGTGCGTGCTTCCGTGCCCGGCGGACAGCATCTTCCTTCCAGTGTCATCACGGGCCGCACCCGGCAGATCGCCGCGTTCGCCAAGACCAACGGCCGTATGCCTGCCGATGTGTTCGAGCTGGAGGGTGTGCCGGGTGTGGCGCGGATGCTGCTGCTGTCCGCGTGTGACGGGCAGCAGGCCACCATCCAGCGTTGCGAGGACGATCCGGGCCGGGCAGTACTGCGGCTGCAACTGCCCGTGCGTCCCGCCCCGCGGTCGTACCGGGACTGGGCCTGGGTGGCCTGCCCGATCGCGCTGCCCCCGACGGTTCCGGCCGGCGCGGTGGTGCACCTGCCCACGCTGCGTGTCCACCAGGGCCGGGTGCGGGCCGATCTCGCCTATACGCACGCCGTTCCGAAAACTTCCCGCACCGGCCACAGGGTCGCGCTGGGTGTGGACTGGGGCCTGAACACGCTCCTGTCCGCCGGAGCCGTCCGGCTCCACGACGACGGGCGGATCACCGCCCTGGGTGCCGGTGCCCAGTTCCGAGCCGCCGGTGTGCTCGCCAAGCAGCACCGGCTTCGCCGGCACGGCGAGAAGCTGCATGCCAAGACTGACCGGCATCAGCGCCTGACCGACGCCCGCGGGCAGCGGGACCTCACGCCGAACGTCCCGCTGGAACGCAGGCAGTCGCTCATCCAGGGCGAGATCCGGCACGTGTCCGCCCGCCGCACAAACCTGGGCGACGCCCTCGCCTGGGCTGCCGCCCGCTGGACCGTCGACCAGGCCATCGCAGCCGGGGCCACGGTCATCTACCTCGAAGACCTGCGGTCGATGGAAGCCCGCGGCATGGGCCGCACCATGAACACCCGCCTCTCCCAGACCGTGCGCGGACAGATCACCGAACACATCAGGCACCTCGCAGGCGAGACCGGTATCGCGGTCGTCACCGTCCCTGCCCGAGGTACCTCCAGTCGCTGCCCGAGCTGCGTCACCCCACTCCGTCACCGCAAAGCCCCCGACCGGCCCACCACCCCCGGCTGGAAATGGGCGCTCTGTCCCGGGTGCGGCTGGCAGGGCGACCGCGACCAGGGCGCATGGCGGCGTATCGCCGCACGAGGCCTCACCCACCAGACCAAAACCGTGGTGGACCGCACCACCGCCACCATGGTCATCCGCGCAACCGTCGACCAGCTCGAAGCCCGCGCGATCATCACACCCACCGCGTCGACGACCAGCCGGGACCGGTCCAAGACCGGACCCACTCGGCACCGCACCACACGCCCCGCGCCCAGGCGACGCAGGGCACCCTCCCCAGCACGGCCTACCGGCCCTGCTGGCCAGCGTCCGGAGGGACACGCTCACACGGACCGGACCCGGCTGCCCCGCGCAGCCAACCGGCACCAGGGCGCTCACACGATCAGCACACCCACCAGCCGACACCGGCCACGAGGGGCAGCACTGGGCGCGGGATTCCACCGCCACGCCCACGCTTCTCCCCCACGGTGGGAACCTATCCTCGAACCAGACACTCAGTCCGGCTCGGGGTCACTCAGCTGACCAGAGACGTTGCAGCATCTCGGCCTGATCGAGGCGAGGCCGCGGCCGGGCCGGACGGCGAGGTCTCCCACCACCTGCACGCCCGCGTCCACGTCGGCGACACCCTGCGGGTCTCGGCCCCGTACGGCGACCTGGTCCTGCGGGACTCCACGACCCCCGTGCTGCTCGCCTCCGCCGGCATCGGCTGCACCCCGATGGTCTCGATGCTGGAGCACCTGGCCGACACCGGGCACACCGCCCCGGTGACCGTCCTGCACGCCGACCGCTCCCCGGCCGACCACCCGCTCCGGGCCGACCACCGGGCCCTGACGCACAAGCTGACCGACGCCTCGGCGCGGTTCTGGTACGAGGAAGCGGCGGAGCCGGGCGACGGCGAGGGCCTGATCGACCTCTCGGCGGTCCCGGTCGCCCCCGGCACCCAGGCCTACCTGTGCGGGCCGCTCCCCTTCATGCGGTCCGTGCGCGAGCAGCTGATCGCCAAGGGCCTGCCCGCCCGCGACATCCACTACGAGGTGTTCGGCCCGGACCTCTGGCTGGCCTCGGCATGACGGCTGGCCGGATCACGCCCTAGCCCCGGAAGCGTCGCCTCCGCTAAACCGGTGTGTAACGAGATACGCACACAGCGTGTCCGTCGCGCACCGTAAAGGAGGCGGCCATGGCCGCACCCATGTCCGCGGACCGGTTCGTCAACGCATTGCGGCACGAGGGTCTGACCGTCGTCGAAGTCGGCGCCTGGCGCACCCACAACCGCAACCACAAGGGCCCCTGGGGGCCGGTGCACGGGGTGATGATCCACCACACCGTCACGCACGGCACGGCGCGCACCGTCCAGCTCTGCCGCGACGGCCACTCCGCCCTGCCCGGCCCGCTCTGCCACGGCGTGATCGCCAAGGATGGCCGCGTCCACCTGGTCGGCTACGGCCGTGCCAACCACGCGGGCGCCGGGGACTCCGACGTCCTGGCCGCGGTGATCGCGGAGAAGCGGCTCCCGCCCGACAACGAGGCCACCACCGACGGCAACCGCCACTTCTACGGCTTCGAGTGCGAGAACCTCGGCGACGGCAAGGACCCCTGGCCGGCGGTCCAGCTCGACGCGATCACCCGCGCGGCGGCGGCCGTCTGCCGGGTCCACGCCTGGAACGCCCGCTCGGTGATCGGCCACCTCGAATGGCAGCCGGGCAAGATCGACCCCAAGGGCTTCACGATGGACTCCCTGCGCGAACGCGTGAGCGAACGCCTCAAGTAGCCCCCTCACTCCGCCCCCGCCCTGACCGTCCTGGACGTTTGCGGGAGTGCGCGCTGTCCTGACCTTGGTGTCAGCGCCTGGGGTCAAGGGGCGCAGATTCAAATTCTGTCGCCCCGACGGTGCGAAGGGCCCTCGATTCCTGTAGCCAGGAAATAGAGGGCCTTTCGCATGAACAGATAGGTCTCGCGAATCACGTCACCTGTATTCAGCCAGTAGTAGCCGCCGATCCCGTCCTCGCCCACGGGGGAGAGCATGCCGACCGCTTGCCGGAGGTCCCGCTCGGAGACGTCGCGGAGAGCGTCGGCGAGCAGCTCGTCATCGTCCTGGGCATAGGCATATGCCAGCCGTTGCACGGAGGGGGAAACAGGAATCGCCTCCGTGGCGGCGCAGACGAACTGCTCGAGCCAACTGCGGGGAGCGAAGGGCGGCGGCTGGCCGTCGCCTCTGGTGATGCCGGGGCGCAAGAGGGCGACAATACGGAGTCGGCCAGGCAGGTGTTCCCACGAGGGGGGAATGTCGGCACAGGCCTCGACTCCGCCACTCAGGTCCGCCTGGTCCAGGCCTGCTCTCAGTGACCCGTCGACTGTCGCCGGGTCGAGCGCTGCCGCCTCGGTCAGTAGCGAGCGGCGGATGAGCGTGGACCGCTCCTTGAGCGCCATCTGGCTGAGGGTCCTCGGCCCTTCCTCGGCGTGGAATTGCCCGACCACCGCGGCATAGCGCTCAAGCGGGTCGACGCTGTGCAGATGGGGAACGACCTCATGGCGAGCGAGCCGGTTGAGATCGTCGAGATCTCGCACCTTGATCGGGGCCGGCATGCTCGGGCGCCGCTGCCGCATCGTGATCACGGAAGCGAGCACCAGGACCACGATTGCCGCGGCGGCAACGATGAGTAGGTACAAGGAGGTGATGGAAGAGAAGGTGATGGCCTGGGCTGTGAGCACCCCGAACACGATTGCCACAAGCGCGGTGCATGTCGCCACTACTTGCCGTTCGCGGCGGGTACGGAACCTGTCTGCCCGTCTCATCACGTACTCGTCGTGGAGCTGAACGATCTCCCCTACTTCGTCCAGGCGTCGCCGTGAACGCCAATGGTCGAACTCTCGCTCGATGTCCACCTGCTCCTGCAGCCATCGCAGCCGGGAGTGCCTAAGCTGCTCCTTCCACTCCTCGGAGGAGCGTTCCCCGGTGACCTGCTGGAGACGGGCGGACACCAGTCGCTCCTCCTCGCCTCGCTGCTCGATCAGCGTGACCAGTTCCTCGCGAAGGCGCTCCAAGCGTTGATCCAGTGCCGTGTTGGGCAGGTCCTCCTCGGGGACGCCAGTTCGCAACGTCCTCTCCAACTCCGCGACGAAGTCAGGGCTGCTCGCGATGACGACTCGGCCGAAGGCCTCCTGAAGCCTGTCCCGCACATCGGGAGAGGAGTACCCCACGACGACCAGGACCACAGATGACTGGTGCCGTCGCAATGCCTGAATCTTCTCCATTTGCCGTACAGCTTGGACGGCCTCGTCCTGTCCAAACACAGCTTCGCTGATCTCGACGGCAAGCATGATGCGCGTACCACGCAGCACGACGTAGTCGACCCGTTGTCCGTCGATTTCGTAGTCGACGGTGAAGTGACGGCCGGCGTTCTGCAGTGCCTTCTCGACGGCGCGCCGGACGTCGGCCTCGGTGGGGGCCCACTCGCCACCGGCGGAGGCCAGCCGGCACCTTACTCCCTCCTCGTCGATGCCGGTGGTGACCTGTGTCCACTTGTCGATCACCACATGGCTCGCCTGAATGAAGCGCCGGAGATTGCCACCGCTCTCGACCAGCAACTGCCGTACCGCGTCGGTCAGGAACGGGAAGGTCCGCGGCTGCCCCGGTTCAGGTTTCCAGGGAGCCAGATAGGACGCTAGTACGTCGTTGGCCTCGTCTTCGGACAGGTCCGGCGTCTGTATCTCGGACGGCCCGAAGCGCTGACGCACATCCGGCGGCATGTCCCGCCACACCTGTTCCGCGATGGCACAGACGACGAAGGCGTTCTCCCCGACCAGATCCTCGATCACCCCGCGAAGGAGTCCGGCGTTGGCGACGTCGATGGTTCCGTCGCTGGTCCTCAGGAAGGCCTCGACCTGGTCCATGGCGAGCGTCAGTGGTCGTCCCGCCCGTCGGGCGAGGGCCGCGAGGACATGGATCGCGGTGCGGATCTCCGCAGGGTGACCGATGACACCGGAGACGCCCAGCCGGACCAGTTCCTCGGCGTGCACGTCCTCCGCCAGCAGCCACCGGTGCGCCACGGGGCACAGCGCCGGGTTGGACAGGCTGCGTAGCACGCGTTCGAAGTTTCCGTAGCGCCCCTGAATTCTCCTTATGTCGTCGTCCAGTCGGTTCACAACTGCCGTGTGTGACAGTTCGTTGTCGTCGATTGCCTGTTTTACGAGGTCCGGGTTTTCGCGGAGGCGTCGGGTGTCCTGCGTCTCGCCGGTAACGCTGTCGCGGCTGGCGATGAACTCGTCCATCGCGTAACCGGCGAAGGCCTGTTCGGCGAGTTCACTGAGTTCGGTCGCCGTCCAGCGAGACATGAGTTTGCGGTACAGCAGGAGGGGGTCTGGGCCGTCGGCACGGACGTAGAGCACAACACGCGGTCTCGCCGATGTCTTGTCTCTGCTGGCCCGGTCCATGGCAACTAGCAGGGTGTGCGTTTTTCCGCTTCCGTGTGGCCCGTGAAGAGCCGCGGCTCGACCGGCCACCGGATCGTCGAGATAGCGGCGCTGGATCGACTCGAGACGTTGAAGTGGTATTCGGGACATCGCGGTCGGGGTGCCCTCAAGTCCGTACGTGGCCATGGCATCGAGCGTCATGGTGGCCTGGGCCGGGAAGGGATTTCGATCCGGAAACATGGGGATCACCTACCCGTGAGCAGGATTTCTTCGAGATATTTGATCTGCTTAACCATATCTCCCTCACGGAATTTCAGACTCTCGTCCGGCCATCTCACCCCGGGTCCATTACTCACCTTGTTCACCAGGAGCACTTCCATGAGCTTGAGGATCCGCGCAATGGGGCGCGCCCTCCCGACAAAGGCGTTCTCCACTTCCCCTTCCAGGAACGGCGGGTCGTTCTCGGTGCAGGTTTGCCAGCGCTTGAATACGACCTGACAGGCCTCTATTCCGTTAAGCTTGCCGAGTGTCGCAACACGCGAGATCTCCCAATCCAGGGCGGCTTCAACGTTGTCGAGGACTGCATCGAAATTACCTGCAGTGTCCTCGACTGTGGCGACAAGAAGAGAATCGACGAAGTGGAAGCTCTTTTCGGCAAGCGTCAGGAGACTCCGTTGCCTGACGTCTTCGATGACGCCTGCCAGGGCCCAGCCGCCAGCGGTCAGCGCACCCGTGAGCTTCCGCAACGCTGACCCCAGCGACGCCTCCATCGCGGCGGGCTTCTGCGCCGCCAACGCCTCGAACGTCCGTTCCAGGGTCTCTGTGGGTTCGTAGTCATGGTCCTGCGCTTGCGGGTACAGGTCGAGGACCCATTTCCACAGCTGCTCCTCGGCATCAAAATCGGTCATTTTGCCGCGTGCCACGATCAGCTTGCCGGGAGCGAAGGGCGCATCTTGTCGGCCGGTCGCCCACCTGTGGATCAGATAGTTTGCGAACGACGTGCGCCCAGTCCCGCTGCCGCCTGCGGTGACAACCAGCGCCGGCTTCTTCGCTGCGGCACGCTGCGCCACGAAGTCGCCCAATGACTCGGCGAGCCGCCATCCACCCACCTTGCACAACAGGTTGAGGTCCTGGCAGTCCTGGACGGGATTCAGTTCCCGTCCGAGGTACGGGAAGTCCCGCAACCCGTAAGCCGCCTTGGCGTCATCGATCATGTCTTGACTTCTCATCCGGCTCCCCCGTCGTCGCTCTGCGGGACGATCACAACCGCGTCCAGAGGCTCCCAGCGCCATGGCCTGTGGCACGCCGCCGACGCCTGGCTGTTGGCTGGAGCCGCGGGCATGAGCAGCAGGGGCCGAGTCAGCGAGCCGCCGATGGCGGTTGCCCTCTGTCCTTGCTCGACCCGGCACGGCACGTTGCTCAGACCGTGCTCGAAGTAGACGCGGACATCAAGAGGATGAGTGACGGCTGCTGGTTGGATCTTCTCGGTCGGAGTCAGGCGTGCCGATGCGACTCCGGATCCCGCCGCCGCAAGAATCCCGATGAGGGCGGCCACAAGCAGTTTCCAGCGCGCGCTCCGGTAGCTTTGGTCGACCTGGACGAAATCGGCACACAGGAGGAGGTCCCTGACTCCTTCTTGCAGGTTTGCGAGATTCTCGTAGGCAGCATCCAACTCACGGCGATTTTCTGGAGACTTCCGTGTCTCATACACTGCTCGTGCCACCCTCACCCGATCTTGCATATCTGCAAGCCGAGCTTCGAACGTCCCGATGTCCCCGAAGGTCACTACTGTGGCTGGCGCGAGCGCTTCCACTTTCTCCCTTAGCGATGCGGCTGGTTCGCTAAGGCTCTCTCTACCGACGAGACGCGGAAGCAGCCACCCCGCATCCGGGGAGCCTCGGCTGATCACTTGCGCAGCGGCCTGGACTGCAAAGGCTGCCGCCAGAACGGGAATCACGGCCAAGAGCACGGGCATGAGCCATTTTTCGGAAGCGGCAGTCTTTTCGATGTTCGTGAACGACAGACCAGAGAAGAGGATCGCACCAGCACCCACGAAGACGGCCGCTACCCATTTCACCGTCTCACGGAGTGCCGTAGCCCGAGCCGCGTAGTTCCCGGAGTCGGCCATTCCCGCTCCTCCCGGTTTCGAACGCTGTCTGCTCGACAAGAGTCGTTTCGCGGGTTTTCAGAGGGTCGTCAGAACCCAGCCCCCGGCATGCCCGACAATCCATAGCCAGCTCCCGAATGATCTTCTAATTTTAACACCGACCAGAGTCGGGTTCGAGTTCACAGGGTGGTGTCCTCAGACTGTTCACCGAACGTGCTCTGCGCATGGTTAGCCGAGGTACGGCGCGGATCGGTGCTCCAAGAAGTGTTGGAGACGCAGGCGTTGGGTGTGGTGCATGGGCAGCGCGTCTAGGTCCGCCAGTGCCACGAACCGTAGTTCCGTGCTCTCGTCGGAGAGGGACAGTTCTCCGCCGGTTATGCGCGCCGTGAAGCAGACGTTGAACTGCCTGCGTACCTCGCCATCGCTGTACTCGATGATGTGCCGGGGGTCCGTGTACGTGCCGACCAACCCCGTGATCTCCACATCGAGCCCGGTCTCCTCCTTGACCTCACGGACGGCCGTGCCGGGCAGGGAGTCACCCAGGTCCATCCCTCCGCCGGGCAGCGCCCATAGATCGTTGTCCCGGCGCCGTTGCAGCAGGATGCGGCCCTCGCTGTCGGTGACCACTGCCGATGCGGCCACGACCATGCTGTTCGGCTCGGGCGCCTGGGGATCGTCGTAGTACTCGGTCCGGGCCATCGGGTCATGCCTCCACAGGGCGCGCTGTCTCCCACACGGCATCGAAACTGTCCGCGTAGGTGTCGAACATGCCGCCAGAGTCGTGGCGGCGAAGGTGCCACACGGGCGCACCGTACGCGTTCACACCCCAGACGTGGGCATTGACCAACACCTGATCATCAGCCCGGTACAAGCTGTTGTAGAGCGTCGTGCCGTGCGTCCGAAGCTTGATGCCCGGCACGCTCGCCAACGGCCGGTAGTGCAGGAGAGCGAGGCGGCAGCGGGACTCGATGCCGTGCCCGAACTTCTCTTCCCGCCCTCGCTGCTGAACGTTCTCGCTGTCCGCGTCACCGACGGCGATACGGACCGCGCACCCGTCGGCAGCACGCTCCCGCAGGAGATCGTTCAGCCGGGGATACGCCTCGTGCAGGAACACCGCCGCGTAGACCAGGACATCGATCCGCTCGCGCCCTGCCGTGAGGAGATCCACGAACACAGATACGGGAAGGTCTGCCCGCTGGTCGTACAGAGCGACCAGTTCCGAACTGACGGCCCGTGCTGCCCGTGCTTGCCGGAGCGCCGGCCACAGGGCGTGGATGTCCTCGCCCAACGTCTCGGCCGCCTTGAGTGCAGTTGCCCGCCGTGGGGTGCGCCCGAGGTTGACCCAGCGTTCCACGCTCTTCGGGTCCACGCCGGTCACGCTGGCCAATGAGGCATGAGTCCAGCCGCCGGATGCCATGACAGCCCTTAACCGCTCGTTCTGCATGGGGACGTTCTACAGGCTGCGGGACGTCCCGAAGTGCCGAACGTACGAGGTTCCCCCGTCCTGATCACCAGCGCGACGATCTCGACACCAGCGGACGGTGAAGGGGTTTCGAAATGGTGCGGGGACTGTGGCAACAGGTCGAACAGCGTGATCCGTTCCCAGTACCCGACCCCGATCCGGCGGACCCGGACTGCGACGTGTGCGGGGCGCTGGTCGCTCAGCGCGCTGAGTGCTACCGGCGCCGGGACCTCTCGGGGGTCGTGGACTGCAACGTAGAGATCCGCCAGCACCCGCACTCAGAGGTGAGTCGATGACCCGCGCCGTGCTCCGCTACGTCCCCCACACGATCCGGCACGCCCCCGAGGGCGGGGTGACGTACGAGGCGTTCTGCGTCGCCGAGGGCTGTGGGGCCGAGTCCGGCGCTCACGACGAGCAGGCGGACGCGCAGGACTGGGCGCTCCGGCACGCCGGGCGGACGGGGCACGAGCTGTTCAGGCGGGTCTTCACGGATCACGGGCGCGTCACCCGCGAGGCATAGGCCCCGGCCCGCTGGGCGACGGCGATCAGGACAGTCCAGCGTGCCGGCTTCGGCCGGCGCGCTGGCCACACCAGCCGAACGGTGTGGGCGGGGCTCTGACGTGCGACGGCAATGGCAGGAGCGCTCCACAATGGACGGGTGAACCGCCCCGCGAACCTTGACGTGCTCTTGCAGCCACGCCCGCCGTCCCCGTTGCAGGAGATCCTCGACGACAGGTTCGACCGGCACGGCGTCCGGCTGCTGCTCAAGCGGGACGACCTGGTGCACCCGGAGCTGCCCGGGAACAAGTGGCGCAAGCTCGCGCCGAACCTGCGGGCCGCCGTGGCGGCCGGGCACGACACGCTGGTCACCTTCGGCGGGGCCTACTCCAACCACCTGCGGGCCACGGCGGCCGCCGGGCGGCTGCTCGGGCTGCGGACGGTCGGTGTCGTACGCGGCGACGAGCTGGCCGGGCGGCCGCTCAACGACTCCCTCGCCCGGTGCGTCGCGGACGGCATGCGGCTGCACTTCGCGTCCCGGGCCGACTACCGCCGCAAGGCCGAGCCGCGGACGCTGGCCCGCCTGCTGGACGGGGCCGGTGCGCGGGGGGCGTACATCGTCCCGGAAGGCGGCAGCAACGCCCTCGCCCTGGCGGGCTGCGCCGAACTGGGCCGGGAACTGCGCGGACGGGCCGATGCGGTCGCGGTGGCCTGCGGCACCGGCGGCACCCTGGCGGGCCTGGCCGCCGGGCTGGACCCCGGGCAGCGGGCGCTCGGCGTGCCCGTCCTGGCGGGCGGGTTCCTGGACGCGGAGATACGTTCCCTCCAGCACCGGGCCTTCGGCGGACCGGCCGGCGACTGGACCCTGGCCGAGGGATTCCACCACGGCGGCTACGCCCGCGTCCCGGCCGCGCTGGACGACTTCGCCGCCGACTTCGAGTCCCGCCACGGCCTCCCGGTCGAGCGCATCTACGTGGCCAAACTGCTCTGGGCCCTGGCCGATCTCACCGCCTCCGGCGCCTTCCCGCCCGGCACCACCCTGGCCGCCGTGGTCACGGGCCGGCCGTGACACGCCGCGTCCGCAGCCGGTAGGACCGCGTCGCCGCGAGCGGGGCCACCCCGTGCCCCGAGAACGCCGCGTACCCGATCCACGCCACCACGAGCACGTCTTCCCGGGACCCGAGGTCCCCGGGCGGGAGGGTGACGGCGCCCGATCCGGGCAGGCACCAGGTGTCCCAGCCCCAGCAGCCGGGGGTCAGCCCCTCTCCTCCCGGTACGCCGCCGCCTCCTCCAGGTCCAGGCGGCGCAGCAGTGCCCGCAGCATCTCGTCGTCGATCCGGCGGCGGTCCCGCAGGGACACGAAGACCTCCCGCTCCGCCTCGATCATCTCCCGCGCCAGCCGCCGGTAGATGTCGTCCGCCGACTCCCCCGTCAGCGGGTTGACCTCGCCCAGCCGCTCCCACACCGCGTTGCGCCGCCGCTCCAGCACCGTCCGCAGCCGGTCCGCCAGCGGCGGCGGCAGCGTGCTGTTCTCCGGTTCCTCCAGCAGCTCCGCCAGGCGTTCCTCCGCCGCCCGCGATGCCTCGCTCTGCGCCTGCGCCTCCGCCAGCGTCTCGGCCTGCGCATCGCGCGGCGGCAGCTTCAACAGCCTGATCAGCGGCGGCAGCGTCAGCCCCTGCACCACCAGCGTCCCGATGACCGTCGTGAACGTGAGGAACAGGATCAGGTTCCGGTGCGGCACCGACATCGGCACGGAGAAGGCGATGGCCAGCGAGACCACCCCCCGCATCCCGGCCCACCCCACGATCACCGGCGCCTTCCAGTTGGTCTCCGGCTCCCGCTCCCGGATCCGCTCCGACGCCCACCGCGGCATGAAGGTCGCCGGGAACACCCACAGGAACCGGGCCACCACCACCGCGAGGAACACCACGACCGCGTACCAGGCCGCGTGCAGGCCCTCGTACTCCCCGAGCCCCTTGAGGACCACCGGCAGCTGGAGCCCGATCAGCGCGAAGACCACCGACTCCAGCACGAACGCGACCATCTTCCACACCGCGCCCTCCTGGAGCCGCGTGGCGAAGTCGACCTGCCAGTTGCGGTGTCCGAGGTACAGCGCCACCACGACCACGGCGAGCACCCCGGAGGCGTGCACCCGCTCGGCCGCCGCGTACGCCACGAAGGGGATCAGCAGCGAGAGGGTGTTCTGGAGCAGCGGCTCCTTCAGCCGCTTGCGCAGCTGGTGGATGGGGACCATCAGCAGCAGGCCCACGCCGATCCCGCCCACCGAGGCCAGCAGGAACTCCGCGATGCCGCCCGCCCAGCCGGCGCTCACCCCGACGGCCGCCGCCAGGGCCACCTTGTACGCGGTGATGGCGGTGGCGTCGTTCACCAGGGACTCGCCCTGCAGGATCGTCGTGATCCGGTTCGGCAGCCGGAGCTTGCGGGCGATCGCGGTGGCGGCGACCGCGTCCGGCGGCGCGATCACCGCGCCCAGCACCAGCGCGACCGGCAGCGACAGCCCGGGCACCACCAGGTACGCCACGTACCCCACGGCGATCGTCGCGAAGAGCACGTAGCCCACCGACAGCAGCGCGATGGGCCGGATGTTCGCCCGCAGGTCCAGGTACGAGCTCTCCACCGCGGCCGTGTACAGCAGCGGCGGGAGCAGCAGCGGCAGGACGATGTGCGGGTCGAGGGTGTAGGCGGGCACCCCCGGCAGGTACGCGGCCAGGAGCCCGGCGGCGACCAGCATCAGCGGCGCCGGCACCGGGGTCCGGCGGGCCACCCCCGCCACGACCGCGCTCGCCGCGACCAGCGCCACCAGCGGCAAGACCTCCATCGAAGATCCCATCCGTGTTCGTCGGAGCCATCGCGCACCCGCACCCTGGCCGTACGCTGGCCATCATGAGCGAGTGCACCCACGTTGCCGAACTGCCGCGCCCCGAGCCGGTCCCGTCTGACCAGACCTGCCCCGAATGTCTGGCGCTCGGCAGCCACCCCGTTCAACTGCGGATGTGCCTGGAGTGCGGGTACGTGGCCTGCTGCGACTCCTCGCCCTACCGGCACGCCACGGCGCACCATGAGCAGACCGGCCATCCCGTGATGCGGAGCTTCGAACCGGGCGAGATCTGGCGGTGGTGTTTTGTCGACGGTTCGATCGTCTGAGGCGGGGTAGGTCAACCCTCCGCCGGTTCCCCAGATTTGGGCCCGCAGACCCCTAGCCACTGTGCGTACCCATGAGCTTACCATCAGTCACTGGCCGTGGGAAGGGGTGCCCCCAGCGGGCGCCACGAGGGGTGCCGCGACACGATCGCCCGGATCGCGATAGCGTCACCGGCGAACACAGCTCGTACCACCTTGGAGGTGAGGGTGTCCCAGATCGCAGGCGAGCCCGGGACCCAGGACTTCGTGGAAGTCCGGCTGCCCGCTGCGGGTGCCTACCTGTCGGTGCTGCGGACGGCCACGGCCGGCCTCGCGGCACGTTTGGACTTCACGCTCGACGAGATCGAGGACCTCCGCATCGCGGTGGACGAGGCCTGCGCGATCCTGCTCCAGCAGGCCGTGCCGGGCTCCGTCCTCAGCTGCGTCTTCCGGCTGGTGGACGATTCGCTGGAGGTGACCGTCTCGGCGCCGACCACGGACGGACGTGCGCCGGAGCGCGACACGTTCGCCTGGACCGTACTGTCGGCGCTGGCCGGCAAGGTCGAGTCGACGGTCGAGGAGGACCGGACGGTGAGCATCAGTCTCTACAAACAGCGCGGCGCGGGACCAGGCCCGGCGTGAGCGGCGGGGAGATCCCGGTGCGGGGCGGGGATCGGCCCCGGGTACGGCACGAGGTCGACGGCGGCATCCCGGAGCAGCAGCACGCCCGGCCGCACCCGGCTGACGCGGATGCGGAAGACGGCTTTTTGGACTCGGCGGAGCGACGGGCGGGCCCTATGAGCGAGAACCAGCACGACCAACCACAGCCACCGGAGGCCCCGGCGGTTCCGGTGGCACCGGCGGAGCCCCTGGTGGCTCCGGTCCCGGTGTTCCCGGTGACGCCGGCGCTGCCGGATCCGCGCGACCGCAGTGGCGCGCGGGCCCTGTTCATCGAGCTGCGGGCGCTGCCCGACGGCTCGCCCGAGAAGGCGGAGCTGCGCAACCGGCTCGTACGGATGCACCTGCCGCTGGTCGAGCACCTGGCGCGGCGCTTCCGCAACCGCGGCGAACCGCTCGACGACCTGACGCAGGTCGCGACGATCGGCCTGATCAAGTCGGTGGACCGGTTCGACCCGGACCGCGGGGTCGAGTTCTCCACGTACGCCACGCCCACGGTGGTCGGCGAGATCAAGCGCCACTTCCGCGACAAGGGCTGGGCGGTCCGCGTACCCCGGCGCCTGCAGGAGCTGCGGCTCTCGCTGACGACGGCCACGGCCGAGCTGTCCCAGCAGCACGGCCGCTCCCCCACGGTGCACGAGCTGGCGGAGCGGCTCGGAATCTCCGAGGAGGAGGTGCTGGAGGGGCTGGAATCAGCCAATGCCTACAGCACGCTCTCGCTGGACGTCCCGGACACCGACGACGAGTCGCCGGCGGTCGCGGACACCCTGGGCGCGGAGGACGAGGCCCTGGAGGGCGTCGAGTACCGCGAGTCCCTCAAGCCGCTGCTGGAGGGGCTGCCGCCCAGGGAGAAGCGGATCCTGCTGCTCCGGTTCTTCGGCAACATGACCCAGTCGCAGATCGCGCAGGAGGTCGGCATCTCCCAGATGCACGTCTCCCGGCTGCTGGCCCGCACCCTGGCCCAGCTCCGCGAGAAGCTCCTCGTCGAGGAGTAGTCGGGTCGAGGAGTAACAGCCGCAGCGGTTATCGGGCCTCTTCGCGAGGCCCGATTCCGAGCGCCTCGGTCGCCGTCGGGTTCACCAGCAGGGCCACCACGGCCACCGCGGCCACGGCCAGGGCCACGGCGGCGGCGATCATCGCGCCGCCCGTGGAGTACAGGGTCCAGGCCACCGGCAGCGCCATCAGCTGGGTGATCAGGGCCGGGCCGCGGCTCCAGCGGCGGCCCAGGCGCAGCCCGCGGGCCGCGATCAGCGGCAGCGCGGCGAGCGCGAGCAGCGTGATGCCGCCCGTCTCGGCCTGCTGCGGGGAGTCGGGGTCGCCGGCGATGCCCACGAACAGCATGTAGACGCCGAGTCCGGCCAGCGCCAGACCTTCCAGGGCCGTCAGCACGGCGGCGGCGGTCAGCCGGCGGGGCAGCGCGGCGCGCCCGGTGGCGGCGCTGGCTTCGACGGGGGCGGTGGGGGCGGCGGCTTTCGGGGGCTGCTTCTTGCTCACCCCAGCAGGGTAGCCGCGGGCCCCGGAGGCCGGAGGGGACGGGCAGTAGGGTCCGCATTCGAGCGGGTGGGTAGGCTGGCGCTCATGCGTGCACTTCTCGTGGCCAACCCAGCAGCGACGACCACCAGTGCGCGCACGCGTGACGTCCTGACCCACGCCCTGGCCAGCGAGATGAAGCTGGAGGCGGTCACCACCGAGTACCGCGGCCACGCCCGGGACCTGGGACGCAGGGCAGCGCACGAGGGGCTCGACCTGGTCGTGGCTCTGGGCGGCGACGGCACGGTCAACGAGGTGGTCAACGGGCTGCTGCACGACGGGCCCGATCCCGAACGGCTGCCCCGGCTGGCGGTCGTGCCCGGCGGTTCCACCAATGTGTTCGCCCGCGCCCTCGGTCTGCCCAACGACGCGGTCGAGGCGACCGGTGCCCTGCTCGACGCGCTGCGGGAGCGGCGCGAGCGGACGGTGGGCCTGGGCCTGGCGGCCGGCACCCCGGGCACGGAGGACGAGTCGGTCCCGGCGCGCTGGTTCACCTTCTGCGCGGGCTTCGGTTTCGACGCGGGCGTGGTGGGGCGGGTCGAGCAGCAGCGGGAGCGCGGCAAGCGTTCGACGCACGCCCTGTATGTACGACAGCTGATGCGGCAGTTCCTGGAGGAACCGAACCGCCGGCACGGGACGGTCACGCTGGAGCGCCCCGGCGCGGATCCGGTGACGGACCTGGTGCTGTCGATAGTCTGCAACACCTCCCCCTGGACGTATCTGGGGAATCGCCCGCTTTACGCCTCTCCGGAGGCGTCGTTCGATACCGCACTTGACGTATTGGCTCTCAACCGTTTGTCAACTCCGGCGGTCGCGCGCTACGCGACACAGCTCCTGACCTCGACTCCTGAGCGGGGTCCGCACGGCAAGCACGCGGTGTCTCTGCACGATCTGACGGACTTCACCTTGCATTCGAAGGTGCCGCTTCCGTTCCAGATGGACGGAGACCACCTCGGCCTGCGCACCAGCGTTCGGTTCACAGGCGTACGCCGTGCACTGCGTGTGATTGTGTGAGTGGAAGGGCCCGAAGTCCTTTCACTCGAACGTTTACACGCTGGTCCACCCCCACGATGTAGGGCTGTGACCTAGTAGACACCGACGAATCAAAAAAAACTTTCCGGAAGGGGTTGTATCCCCGTCCGAGGTTTGCGAATCTCTACATGGCGATCGGGACAGCCCGCAGAACCGGCACCCACACAGACCGCCAGAACCCCCCAACGAATCTCTGGACCGCACCAGGCGACTGGGCGTCGGCCCTTCCTCCACGGGGGGATTCGTGAAAGCGTTCACATTCACAAGCAACGTGCATGTCACACAAGAGAGGTAGCAGCCATGGACTGGCGTCACAACGCCGTTTGTCGTGAGGAAGACCCCGAGCTGTTCTTCCCCATCGGCAACACCGGTCCTGCGCTGCTGCAGATCGAGGAAGCCAAGGCCGTCTGCCGCCGCTGCCCCGTCATGGAGCAGTGCCTGCAGTGGGCGCTCGAGTCCGGTCAGGACTCCGGCGTCTGGGGCGGTCTCAGCGAGGACGAGCGCCGCGCGATGAAGCGCCGCGCCGCTCGCAACCGGGCGCGCAACGCCAGCGCCTGACAACGACTTTCGAGCCTCGACGCGCAGCGCGTAGAACCGTATAAGCGCTCAGCAACGTGCTCTTGAGCCCCGGACCGAGAACCTTTCGGTCCGGGGCTCAGTGCTGTCCGGGGTGCGGGCGGGGTCGGTGGCGTCACGCTGCGTGACGCCCCCGCCGCTACTTCTGCGGGCTGGAAGGAATGTCGAGGACGACCTTGGTCCCGCGCGGCTGCGCCCGGAGCATGTCGAACGTGCCGCCGAGCTCCCCCTCCACGAGGGTCCGTACGATCTGCAGTCCGAGATTTCCGGCCCGCTGGGGATCGAACCCCTCGGGCAGACCGCTGCCGTCGTCGAGCACGGTGATCAGCAGCCGTCCGTCGGTGCGGCCGGTTCCGGTGCGGGTCGCGGACACCTCCACCGTGCCCCGCTCTCCCTGGGTGAAGGCGTGCTCCAGGGCGTTCTGCAGGATCTCGGTCAGCACCATCGACAGCGGGGTGGCGACCTCGGCGTCCAGGATCCCGAACCGGCCGGTGCGCCGGCAGGCGACCTTGCCCGGCGAGATCTCCGAGACCATCGCGATCACCCGGTCGGCGATCTCGTCGAACTCGACGCGCTCGTCAAGGTTCTGAGACAGCGTCTCGTGCACGATCGCGATCGAACCGACCCGGCGCACGGCCTCGTTGAGCGCCTCGCGGCCGGTCTCGGAATCCATCCGGCGGGCCTGGAGCCTGAGCAGCGCGGCCACGGTCTGGAGGTTGTTCTTCACCCGGTGGTGGATCTCCCGGATGGTGGCGTCCTTGGTGATCAGTTCACGTTCGCGACGGCGCAGTTCGGTGACGTCGCGGCAGAGCACCAGGGAGCCGATCCGGATCCCCTTCGGCTTGAGCGGGATGGCGCGCAGCTGGATGACTCCGCCGTTGCCCTCGACCTCGGTCTCCCTCGGGGCCCAGCCGCTGGCGAGCTTGACCAGGGCCTCGTCCACCGGACCGCGGGAGGGGGCGAGTTCGGCGGTGGTGGTGCCCAGGTCCTGGCCGACCAGGTCGGAGGCCAGGCCGAGCCGGTGGTACGCGGAGAGCGCGTTCGGGGAGGCGTACGTGACCACGCCGTCGGCGTCGAGCCGGATCAGACCGTCCCCGACGCGCGGGGAGGCGTCCATGTCGACCTGCTGGCCGGGGAAGGGGAAGGAGCCCGCCGCGATCATCTGGGCGAGGTCGGAGGCGGACTGGAGGTAGGTGAGCTCCAGCCGGCTGGGTGTACGCACAGTGAGCAGATTGGTGTTGCGGGCGATCACGCCCAGCACCCGGCCCTCGCGGCGCACGGGGATCGACTCGACACGCACCGGCACCTCCTCGCGCCACTCCGGGTCGCCCTCGCGCACGATCCGGCCCTCGTCGAGCGCGGCGTCGAGCAGCGGGCGGCGGCCGCGCGGGACCAGGTGGCCGACCATGTCGTCCTGGTACGAGGTGGGGCCGGTGTTCGGGCGCATCTGGGCGACCGAGACGTACCGGGTGCCGTCGAGGGTGGGCACCCACAGCACCAGGTCGGCGAAGGACAGGTCGGAGAGCAGCTGCCACTCCGAGACCAGCAGGTGGAGCCACTCCAGTTCGGTTTCACTGAGAGCGGTGTGCTGGCGTACGAGGTCGTTCATGGAGGGCACGTGGCGAGCGTACCCCGGGTACGCGACATGACTTTCCCCACGGGAATACCCAGGAGTATCCAGGAGGCCCGAAGGCCGCGTACTGTTGGAGGAAGTGACGGGATTCCAAGGCCTGTCATTGGATGGACAGAACAGAATGGTCTAGTCCACAATTGACTGAAACTTCCGCCCTCCCCGCACAGGAGGACGGATCGAGGTGGCCGCGCACTCTGCCCTGACTGCGCCGGCGCCTCCCACCGGCCGCGGGAACCGCACACCCGTCGGCCGTAAGTACTCCGGGCTACGGTGCCGGACGGGTTGAGGGTCCCGTCCTGCACCGTGGCCCAGAGGAATTTCCGGGGCCTTTTCGTTTTTCCGGGCGCGTCCCCCAGGCCGTTTTCACCGGCGGATCTATTCGGGCCAGGCCAGCAGGGCCCGTGCCGCGACCGCCTCCAGCTCCTCCCGGCTCGCCCCGTCGCGCGACTGCTGGGACATCCCCTGAAGCACGGCTCCGGCGTACCGGGCGAGTGCCCGCGCGTCCGTGTCGGCGGGGAGCACCCCGGTCGCCATGTCGGCCCGGATCCGGCTCTCGAACAGCTCCAGATTCGCGTTGCGCCGCTCGCGCAGGGCCTCGGCCACCTCGTCCGACGTGGTGTTGACCGCCGCGCTGATCACCAGGCAGCCGCGCGGGTGGGCCGGGTCGGTGTAGACCTCGGCGGCTTCGCGCAGGATGCGGCCCACGGCTGCCCGGGCGGTGGGCTCCTCGGCCAGCGCCACGCTCGCGAAGTCCGCGTAGCGGCCCCCGTACACCACGACGACCTCGTCGAAGAGCTTGCGCTTGTCCCCGAAGGCCGCGTAGAGGCTGGGCGCGCCGATCCCGAGCGAGGCGGTCAGGTCGGCGATGGAGGTCGCCTCGTAGCCGCGCTCCCAGAAGGCGAGCATGGCCTTGTCCAGGGCGGCGTCGCGGTCGAAGGAGCGGGGTCTGCCACGCTGTCCGGTCACCATGCCCAGATTCTATAGCGGTCGCTATGGAATCTGGTACGTTCCTTTCTGTAGCGACCACTAGCAAATACTGAAGGGGGGCGCGTCATGGGCGTGCTCAAGGGGAAGACGGCACTGGTCACGGGCGGCAGCCGGGGCATCGGCCGGGCCGTGGCGGAGCGGCTGGCGCGGGACGGGGCGCTGGTCGCGGTGCACTACGGACGCAACGAGGCCGCGGCGAAGGAGACCGTGGCCGCGATCGAGGCGGCCGGCGGACGGGCCTTCGCCATCGGGGCCGAGCTCGGGGTCCCGGGCGACGCGCAGGCCCTGTGGTCGGCGTACGGGGCCCACCCGGCGCACACCGACGGCGTGGACATCCTGGTCAACAACGCGGGGGGCGCGGCCTTCGCCGGGATCTCCGACACAGACGAGGAGACGTACGACCGGGTGCACGCGCTCAACGCCAAGGCACCGTTCTTCGTGATCCAGCAGGGGCTGGCCCGGCTGCGGGACGGGGGCAGGATCGTGAACGTGACCGGCACCCCGGACCTCGCCCTGCCGGCGATCCTGGCCACGGTCATGGCGAAGGGCGCGGCGAACGCGCTGACCCGGTCGCTGGCCGCCGAGCTGGCCCCGCGCGGGATCACGGTGAACTCGGTGGGCCCCGGCATCATCGAGACCGACCTGAACGCGGATCTGCTCTCGGACCCCGGCACCCGGGCCCACCTGGCCGCCCGCTCGGTGTTCCACCGGGTCGGCACGGCGGAGGAGGTCGCGGACGTGGTGGCCTTCCTGGCCTCGCCGGACTCCCGCTGGATGACGGGCCAGCACCTGGACGCCACGGGGGGCCTCCAGCTCGCGCTGATCTAGCTGTTCAGGGCCTTTCGGCGGGGCGGCGGTGGGGACGGTCGACACCCCTGGGGGCCCTGGTGCCCGAGAGGCCGGGCGCCGGGATCCGGATCACCATGGATAACGGCGGGACCCCCGCCACAGGCGGCCAGCTCTGCTAGATTGGTCTATACCACACCACCACTCCAGATCGGCAGGCCCCGCGTGGAAGTTGTCATCGTCCCGGACGCCAAGGCAGGCGGCGAGCTCATCGCGGAGGCCATGGCCGCCCTGGTCCGCCGCAAGCCCGACGCCCTGCTCGGCGTGGCGACCGGCTCTACCCCGCTGCCCATCTACGAGGCCCTCGCCGCCAAGGTGAAGGCGGGGCAGGTCGACGCCTCCAAGGCGCGGATCTGCCAGCTCGACGAGTACGTGGGCCTGCCGGCCGGGCACCCGGAGTCCTACCGGGCCGTCGTACTGCGCGAGGTCGTCGAACCGCTCGGCCTGTCCGAGGCCTCGTTCATGGGCCCCGACGGCTCGGCGGCGGACATCGTCGCCGCGTGCGCGGCCTACGACCAGGCCCTGGCCGCGGCCGGCGGCGTCGACCTCCAGCTGCTGGGCATCGGCACGGACGGCCACATCGGCTTCAACGAGCCCTGCTCCTCGCTGGCCTCCCGTACCCGGATCAAGACGCTGACGGAGCAGACCCGCGTGGACAACGCGCGGTTCTTCGACAACGACATAGACCAGGTGCCGCACCACGTCATCACCCAGGGCATCGGCACCATCCTCGACGCCCGCCACCTGGTCCTGCTGGCCACGGGCGAGGGCAAGGCCGAGGCCGTCGCGCAGACGGTCGAGGGCCCGCTGTCGGCGCTGGTCCCGGCCTCCGCGCTGCAGCTGCACCGCCATGCCACTGTCGTCGTGGACGAGGCGGCCGCGTCGAAGCTGAAGCTCGCCGACTATTTCCGGCACGCGTACGCCAACAAGCCTGCCTGGCAGGGTCTGTAGTCCGCACGGCGCGAAGGCCGGGCCCCGCCAAGGGGGCCCGGCCTTCGTTCGCTCCCCGGGCGCTGCCCGGACCCGCGCCTCAATCGCCGGCGCGGCTCAAAGATCCGGGGCTCCGCCCCGCACCCCGCGCCTCAATCGCCGGCGGGGCTGGACGGTCCGGCCGCGGCGCGGACCCAGCGCCTGCGGCGCGGGTGCCCTCAAACGCCGGGCGGGCTGGAATTGCCCTCCGGGCAATCCAGCCCCGCCTGGGGGCCCCTCCCAGCGGTAGCCGGGGGAGATTGAGGCGCGGGGGTCCGGGGGCGGAGCCCCCGGCAACGGGGCCGCGGGGCTACGCGCCCGCCAGGATTTCCGCCGCGGCGCGGCCGCAGACGGGGGACGCGCCGTGCGTCGCGATGTGCAGGGCGCCGCGCGGCGCCGCCCGCGGGAGGCCCATCTCGACCACGACCGTGTCCGGTCGCGCAGCGACCAGCGCGTCCAGGGCCGCCGCCATCCACGGGTGCCGGTGCGCGTCGCGGACCACCGCGACCACGGTGCGATTCCCCGCCGCCGCCAGGATGTCCGCGGCCGGGGCGCCCTCCGGGTAGACATCCGCCTCCGTGCCCGGGAGCAGCGAGGCCAGTGCCCCGGCCACGCCCCACGGGGTCTCGTCGCCCACCGCGATGTTCGCGACGGGCGCGAGGGTGGCCACGTACGGCGCGGACAGCGGGGTGACCGAGCCGGTGATCACCAGCGCCCGGCGCGCGGCCGCCAGGCCGATGCCGGACGCGCGGCTCCCCTCCGGCCGCGCGTCCGGCCGGGCCCCGCGGGTCCACGCGGCCAGCGCGCGGACCCGGGCGGCGGCCTCGGCGAGCCGCTCCTCCGGGAGCGAGCCCTCGCGTACGGCCTCGACGAGCGCGTCGCGCAGCCGCAGCACGGTCGCCTCGTCGGCGAGTCCCCCGCCGACGCAGATCGCGTCGGCGCCGGCCGCGATGGCCAGGACGGAGCCGCGCTCGATCCCGTACGTCCCGGCGATGGCGTTCATCTCCATGCCGTCGGTGACGATGAGGCCCTCGTAGCCGAGTTCCTTGCGCAGCAGACCGGTCAGGATCTGCGGGCTGAGGGTGGCCGGGCGGGTCGGGTCGAGGGCGGGCACCAGGATGTGCGCGCTCATCACGGCCTTGGTGCCCGCCTCGATGGCCGCCCTGAAGGGGACGAGCTCGCGGGCCTGGAGGGTGTCCAGGTCCACGTCGATGCGCGGCAGCGCGTGGTGCGAGTCGACGTTGGTGTCGCCGTGGCCGGGGAAGTGCTTGGTGCACGCGGCGACGCCGGCGGCCTGGAGGCCTTCCACGTAGGCGGCGGTGTGCCGGGCCGTCAGCTCGGTGTCGGCGCCGAAGGACCGTACGCCGATCACCGGGTTGTCCGGGTTGGAGTTGACGTCCGCGGACGGGGCCCAGTTGAGGTTGACCCCGCACTCGGCGAGGCGCCGGCCCAGTTCGAGCGCGACCTCCCGGGTCAGGGCGGTGTCGTCGACGGCGCCGAGCGCCAGGTTGCCGGGGAAGGACGAGCCGCCCCGGACCTCCAGGCGGGTGACGTCGCCGCCCTCCTCGTCGATGGCGACCAGGACGTCGTCGCGCTCGGTACGCAGCTGCGCGGTCAGCGCGGCGAGCTGCTCGGGCGAGGCGATGTTGCGGCCGAACAGGCCGACGGCGGTGAGGCCTTCGCCGACCTGGCGCAGCAGCCAGGCGGGGGCGGTGGTGCCTTCGAAGCCGGGCTGGAGGACCGCGAGGGCGTCCCTCGTCACGGCATCGTTCGCATCGGACGCAGGGGAGCGGTGCGCAAGGACAGTCATGGGGCCGTTATCCCTTCACGGCCCCGGCGGTCATGCCGCCGACGGCCTTGCGCTGGAGGAAGACGAAGATCAGCAGGACCGGGACCGCGAACAGCGAGGACGCGGCCATGGTGGCGCCCCAGTCGTTGCCGAAGGCGCTCTGGAACTCGGTCAGCCAGAGCGGCAGGGTCTGCGCGGTCTTGTCCTTGTTCAGGATCAGGACCATCGCGAACTCGTTCCAGGCGGTGATGAAGCCGAAGAGCGAGGTGGACATCAGGCCGGGGGCCAGCAGGGGGAAGATCACCTTGCGGAAGGCCTGGCCGCGGGTGCAGCCGTCGATCTGGGCGGCCTCCTCCAAGGTCACCGGGACGGCGGCGATGAAGCCGCGGAGGGTCCAGATGGTGAAGGGGAGGACCATCACGAAGTAGATCGCGGTGAGCAGCGGGAGGCTGTTCAGGACCTCGGCGTCGCGGGCGATCATGTACATCGCGATGACCATGACCTCCCAGGGGGCCATCTGGGCCATCATCACGGCGAGGACGAGGCCCTTGCGGCCCTTGAACTTCATACGGGCGATGGCGAAGCTCGCGGCGAGGGCGACGAGCAGGGCCAGCAGGACGGCGCCGACGGTGACCAGGACGCTGTTGGTGACGTACGTCCAGAAGTTGGCGACCCCGGTGGCCTTGGTGAAGTTGTCCAGCGTCGGGGTGAAGACGAAGACCGGGTCCTTGGTGAGGATCTCGCTGGACGGCTTGAGCGCCGAGGAGAACATCCAGTACACGGGGAAGACGAAGACGAGGGCCAGCAGGAGCGCGCCGAGGTTCTTGGCGACGGCTCCGGGGCGGACCGGACGGCGCGTGCGGAGCTTCTGCTCGGGCTTCTGCCCGGGCTTCGGGGCGGCGGCCTTCGGGGCGGTGGTCGTGCTCACTGCTCCTCCTCCTGCTTCAGGATCAGGCGGAAGTAGAAGGACATGACGATCACGAGGATCAGGATCGTCAGGACGGAGATCGCGGCGGCGAGGCCGTAGTGGGCCTGGCTCTGGCCCTCGACGTAGGCGAAGACCGGCAGGATCTCGGAGGCGCGGTCGGGGCCGCCCTTGTTCATCGCGTAGACCTGGGTGAAGGCCTTGAAGACCCAGATCACCTCAAGGAACGTGGTGATGAGGAAGAAGGGCTTGAGGTTCGGGAAGACGATCTTCCAGAAGGTCTGCCAGCCGTTGGCCCCGTCCATCCGGGCGGCTTCGTACAACTCGGCGCTGACCGTGGTCAGGCCGGCGTACATGTTGAGGGCGACGAAGGGGATGGAGCCCCAGACCACCAGGATCGTGACGATCACGAGGGTGGAGAGTCCGGTCTCCATCCAGTTGTGCTGGTCGTAGCCGGCGAAGCCGGCGGTGCGCATGACCCAGTTCATGACGCCGAACTGCTCGTCGAACAGCCACTTGAAGACCTGCACGGAGGCGACGATCGGCATGGCCCAGGCCATCACCAGCGCCATCGACAGGACCAGGCGCGTCTTCTTCCCGAGCCTGTTCAGCAGGATGCCGATGAGGCTGCCGAGCGTCATGATCAGCGCGACGTTGGCCAGGGTGAAGGCGAAGCTCCGTACGACGACGGTCCAGAAGTTCGCGTCACCGAGGAGCTCGGTGTAGTTGTCGAGCCCCGTGAACGGGTACTTCCGCTGGATGAACTCGATCTTGTTGATGTCCTGGAAGGACAGGATCACGTTCTTGATCAGCGGGTACAGCAGGAGCGTCGCGAGGGCGAGCACGGCGGGCCCGACCAGCAGGTAGGGCAGCCACCCCGAGGGGAGCGTTTTTCTGCCCCCGCGAGGAGACGTACGACTGGGGCCGGTTGCGATCGTGGGCCCCTCGGGCCGCCCGGCGGACTTCAGTGGTGCGTCCTCTGGAGCGCTGGTCATCGCTCCCTGGGAATGCACGGTCATGTCTGGCTTCCTCGCGGTTGACTGTGGAGTCAAATGCGCGACCGGGGGCGCGGCAGGCGGCTGGGCGCCTGCCGCACCCCCCGGTGCGTTCACACTGCTGGGTCGTGCGGGTGCTGCGGGGTGGGACTACTTGTTGATGCGGCTCGCGATTTCCTTGTCCGCGTCAGCGCCCGCCTTGGCGGCGTCCTCACCCTTCAGGACCTTGGTCATGAACTCCTTGATGGGGTTCGGCTCGGTCTCGACGTTCGCCCAGCCCGGGGTGACCGGGGTGATCTTGCCGTTGACGCCGGCCTTGCCCATGGCCTCGGCGAAGGAGCCCGCGGCGGGGGTGAAGTTCGCGCCGGCCTGGTTCGGGAGCAGCGCGCCCTTGGTCTCGGCGGCGTACTTGGTCATCTGGTCCTTGCCGGCGGCGAGGGCCAGCCACTCCTTGGCGAGCTCCTTGTTCTTGGAGCGCTCGGCGACGGCGAGGTTCGAGCCGCCGAGGAAGACGGTGCTGGTCTTGTCAGCGGTCTTGCCCGGGATCGGGAAGTAGCCGAAGTCGGCCTCCTTGCCCGCCTCCTTCAGGGCCTTCTCGGCGCCGCCGGCCTCCCAGCCGAGACCGATCCAGGACGAGACGCCGCCCTTGGGAACGATGTCGGTGGACTGCTGCGGGTTGGCCTCGTCCTTGTCCTTGGGGGCGGTGGAGAAGGACTGGAGCTTCTTGTAGAACTCCATCGCGGAGGCGGCCTGCGGAGTGCCGAGCCCGCCCTTCCACTTGTCGCCGTCCTTGACGGCCAGGTCGCCGCCCTCGTCCCAGATGAGGCCCGCGAGGACGTACCAGCTCTGGCCGGGCAGGTAGATCGGCTGCGAGGCCGGGTCGGCCGCCTTCAGCTTCTCGAGGCCGGCGATCCACTCGTCGCGGGTCTTCGGCGGGGTGACGCCGGCCTTCTCGAAGGCCTTCTTGTCGTAGATGACGACGCGGTTGGCGGCGTACCACGGGGCGGAGTAGAGCTTGCCGTCGACCTCGGCCGAGGCGAGCATGCTCTTCTGCCAGGCGTCGGCGCCGAGCTCGGCCTTGTCCTTCGTCAGGTCGGCGAGGCCGCCGGTGACCGCGTAGCCGGCGGTCTGGGTGTTGCCGAGCTCAAGGACGTCCGGAGGGGTGTTCTCGGAGAGGGCGGTGGTGACCTTCTCCTGAATGCCGGTCCACTTCTGCTCCTCGACCTTGACCGTGACACCGGGGTGCTTGGCCGAGAACTCCTTGTTGACCTCGTCGATCCAGGCCTTCGGCGCGGAGCCGTCCATGACCCAGACGGTGATCTCCTTGGCGCCACCCGCGTCGGCCTTGCCCTTGTCGTCGCCGCCGTTGCCGCACGCCGCGACTCCGACCATCATGCCCGCGACACTGACCGCCGCGATGAGCTTGCGCTTCACGCCACCCTCCTCAGGGATGCTGCCTGCAACTTCCCTCGCCCGCCGCGGTGACGTACGTATCAAGTACTGCCGTGGGGCCGGGATCTGATCCACATTGGTTTAGACCAGTAGCTGGAGCTTGGCCTAGACCTTTAGGGGTGTCAAGGGTCTAATGAGCGGGTGCTCGGTCCGTTATCGGACCGACACCTGGGGAGAGAGAAGGCCTGTCCCCCCACACGTGTCACGATGTGACCGCACATATCGGAGGAGCCGGTGACGGCAGCGAAACTGGAGTCGGGAAGGCGGGCGGCGATGGCCACCGAAGGGGCGATCACGGAGCCGGAAGGCGGGGCGGCCACCCGCACGGCGCGTGTACCCAAGTACTACCGACTCAAGCGGCACTTGCTCGACATGACCGAAACGCTGCCACCCGGCACGCCGGTACCGCCGGAGCGCACGCTGGCGGCCGAATTCGACACCTCGCGGACCACCGTCCGCCAGGCCCTCCAGGAGCTCGTCGTCGAGGGGCGGCTGGAGCGCATCCAGGGCAAGGGGACCTTCGTCGCCAAGCCCAAGGTCTCGCAGGCGCTCCAACTCACCTCGTACACCGAGGACATGCGCGCCCAGGGACTGGAACCGACCTCCCAGCTCCTCGACATCGGCTACGTGACCGCCGACGACACCCTCGCCGGACTGCTCAAGATCAACACCGGTGGGCGGGTCCTGCGCATCGAGCGCCTGCGGCTGGCCAGCGGTGAGCCGATGGCCATCGAGACCACCCACCTCTCGGCCAAGCGCTTCCCCGCCCTGCGCCGCTCGCTCGTCAAGTACACCTCCCTCTACACCGCTCTCGCCGAGGTCTACGACGTCCATCTCGCCGAGGCCGAGGAGACGATCGAGACCTCACTGGCCACCCCGCGCGAGGCCGGCCTGCTCGGCACCGACGTCGGGCTGCCGATGCTGATGCTCTCGCGGCACTCCCTGGACGCGGACGGCGAGCCGGTGGAATGGGTGCGGTCGGTGTACCGGGGCGACCGGTACAAGTTCGTGGCCAGGCTCAAGCGACCTGCGGTCTAGCACTCGCGCCCCTATACCGGAATACGGACGGGGTCTTACGTTCACCGGGCAATCCCCCGTAGATTCCCTGCGCTCACGCAGTGATCGACGAGGGGACGAGAGCCATGCCGGAACCACAAGCTACTGGTACAGAACGGGACGTGGCGAGTCCGGGCGGCACGCCGGGCTCGCCTTCGCCGAGGTCCATCGCCGTGTGGGTGCTCGTCGGTCTCGTCGGCGCCCTCGGCTGGGCCGTGCTCGCCCTCTCGCGCGGCGAGGAGATCTCGGCCGCCTGGCTGCTCGCCGCCGCGCTGGGCTCGTACGCGATCGGCTACCGCTTCTACTCCCGGTTCATCGCGCACCGCGTACTGAAGGTGGACAAGACGCGGGCCACCCCCGCCGAACGCCTCGACAACGGTGTCGACTTCCACCCCACCGACCGGCGCGTGCTCTTCGGCCACCACTTCGCGGCCGTCGCCGGCGCCGGACCGCTCGTCGGACCCGTGCTCGCCGCCCAGATGGGCTACCTGCCGGGCACCATCTGGATCGTCGCGGGCGTCATCTTCGCGGGCGCCGTCCAGGACATGGTCACGCTGTTCTTCTCCACCCGCCGCGACGGCCGTTCGCTCGGCCAGATGGCCCGGGACGAGATCGGCCCCGTGGGCGGAGCCGCCGCCCTGGTCGCCGTGTTCGCGATCATGATCATCCTGCTGGCCGTGCTCGCACTCGTCATCGTGAACGCGCTGGCGCACTCCCCGTGGGGCGTCTTCTCCATCGGCATGACCATCCCGATCGCCCTGTTCATGGGCTTCTACCTGCGTGTGCTGCGCCCCGGCCGGGTCACCGAGATCTCCGTCATAGGCGTCGCGCTGCTGCTGCTCGCCATCGTCGCGGGCGGCTGGGTCGCCGAGTCCTCCTTCGCCTCCACCTTCACGCTGGAGAAGGAGACGCTGGTCATCTGGATGGTCGTGTACGGCTTCGTCGCGTCGGTGCTGCCGGTGTGGATGCTCCTCGCGCCCCGCGACTACCTCTCCACCTTCATGAAGATCGGCACGATCGCGCTGCTCGCGCTGGGCGTGGTCATCGCGATGCCGACGCTGAAGATGCCCGCGGTCACCGACTTCGCTGCCCGCGGCGACGGCCCGGTCTTCGCCGGCTCGATGTTCCCCTTCGTCTTCATCACCATCGCGTGCGGGGCCCTGTCCGGCTTCCACTCCCTGGTCGCCTCGGGCACCACACCGAAGATGATCCAGAAGGAGACCCAGGTCCGGGTCATCGGCTACGGGGCGATGCTCACCGAGTCGTTCGTCGCGGTCATGGCGATCATCGCGGCCTGCATCATCGAGCCCGGACTGTTCTTCGCCGTGAACTCCCCCGGCGGAGTCATCGGCACCACGGTCGAGACCGCCTCGGCGGCGGTGACCAACTTCGGCTTCGCCATCACCCCGGACGCCCTCGCCCAGGCCGCGAAGGACGTCGAGGAGGCCACCCTGCTGTCCCGTACGGGCGGCGCGCCGACCTTCGCACTCGGAATGTCGGAGATCTTCTCGGCCGTCCTCGGCGGCGCCGGGATGAAGGCCTTCTGGTACCACTTCGCCATCATGTTCGAGGCGCTGTTCATCCTGACGACGCTCGACGCGGGCACCCGCGTCGGCCGGTTCATGCTCCAGGACACCCTCGGCAACGTGCACAAGTCCTTCAAGGACGTCAGCTGGAAGCCGGGCGTCTGGCTGGCGAGCGCCGTCGTCGTCCTCGGCTGGGGCTACTTCCTCTGGGTCGGCATCAAGGACCCGCTGGGCGGCATCAACCAGCTCTTCCCGCTGTTCGGCATCGCGAACCAGCTGCTCGCGGCGGTCGCCCTGGCCGTCTGCACCACACTGCTGGTCAAGTCCGGCCGGCTGAAGTGGGCCTGGGTGACGGGTGTTCCGCTGGCGTGGGACGTCGCCGTCACGCTCACCGCGAGCTACCAGAAGATCTTCTCGGACGACGTGAAGGTCGGCTTCTTCGCGCAGCGCGACAAGTACCAGACCGGCATCGACGCGGGCAAGGTCCTGCCGCCCGCCAAGAACATGGACGACATGCACACCGTGGTCACCAACGCCACGGTGGACGGCGCGCTGTCGGCGCTGTTCGCGATCCTGATCATCATCGTGCTGGCGGACGCGGCCCGGACCTGCTTCAAGGCGATCAGCAGCCCGGAGTCCGTGAAGCTCTCCGAGGTCCCGTGGACCGAGTCGAAGATCGTCGCTCCGGCTGGACTGATCCCGACCGCCGAGGAGCGGGCCGAGCTCGTCGCGGCCGGCCTCGACTCGGGCGGCGGCCGGGTCAAGGAGCCGCTGTCCTCATGAGCGGGCTCGTGAGCAGCCTCATCAGCGGCCGCACGAGCCTGCGCGGCGCGCTGGCCCGGGTCCGGTTCTACGTACGGGAGTTCTCGGGCGAAGCGGCGTACGACCGGTACGTGGCCCACGCCCGCTCCCACGACCCGGACGCGCGGGTCCCGACCCGCCGGGAGTTCGAGCGGGCCCGCACGGACGCGCGCGAGGCGGACCCCCGCGAGGGCTTCCGCTGCTGCTGAGGGACAGCCGAAGGGCCCCGCCCCGAACGGGTGGGGCCCTTCGGCCTGCCTCCGGCACACTCGACGGCATGGACATCACGATCAGGCCGGTGCGGCCCGCCGACTACGCGGAACTGGGCGAGATCACCGCCCAGGCCTACCTCGCCGACGGGCACCTGGACTTCAACGAGGACGACGGGTACCTGCACGTGCTGCGCGACGTGGCCGGCCGGGCCGCCCGGGCCGAGGTGCTCGTCGCCGAACAGGACGGCCGGCTCCTGGGCGGAGTGACCTTCGCCGCGCCCGGCAGCCCGCTGGCCGACATCGCCGGCCCGCACGAGGCCGAGTTCCGGATGCTCGCCGTGGCCCACGAGGCGCGCGGCCGGGGCGCCGGCGAGGCGCTGGTGCGGGCGTGCGTCGAGCGGGCCCGGGCCGTCGAGGGCGTGACGGGGCTGGTGCTGTCCACCCAGCGCACCATGGCCGGCGCCCACCGGATCTACACGCGACTGGGCTTCGTACGCACTCCCGAGCGGGACTGGGCGCCCATCGAGGGCCTGACGCTGCTCACCTATCAGTTGAAGCTGTAGCCACGCCGACACAACATGTGGGGGCTGCCGCATCCGGTCGCCCCCACATGTATGCTCATGCCTGCTGTCGCCGCAGGGGAATCCGGTGCGAATCCGGAACTGTCCCGCAACGGTATGAAGTGTCCGCCTACCGGACACCAAGTCCGAGGACCTGCCGACAGCGCGCCCGGCTCGACCGAACCGGGTGCCGATACGTCCGGGCCTCGCGGTTGGGCCGGTGGACGCCATGGGGTGTACGCGTTCCTGCCACGCCCGCATGCGCCCGCTCGCGCCCCGCCCCGCCGATGACCGGGCCGAGCGAGGGAGAGCTCCCGCCGTGACCATCGCGCCTTCCGCACCGCGCGCCGAGTCCGTTTCTGGCGACAACACCGAGGGCCCGGGGGCCACGCTGCTGCGTACCCTCACCGAACTGACGGCGGACCTCCCCGACACCGACCCCGGCCGGGTCGCCGCCGCCGCGCTGCGCGGCCGCAGCTCCGCCGCCGACGAGGCCGAACTGCGCGGGCTGGCCACCGAGGCCGCCGCGGGGCTCATCTCCGAGGACCCCGCGTACTCCCGCCTCGCCGCGCGGCTGCTGACCCTCGCCGTCCGTGACGAGGCCGCCGGCCAGGGCGCCACCTCCTTCTCCGCGTCCGTCGCGGTCGGGCACCGCGAGGGGCTCATCGCCGACCGCACCGCCGAGTTCGTCCGCATCCACGCGAGCCGCCTGGACGCGCTGGTGGAGCACGCCCTCACCGAGGGCGCCGACGACCGCTTCGGCTTCTTCGGCCTGCGCACCCTGCACAGCCGCTACCTGCTGCGCCACCCGATCACCCGCCAGGTCGTGGAGACCCCGCAGTTCTTCATGCTGCGCGTGGCCTGCGGCCTCGCGGAGGACGAGAGCATGCGCGCGGTCGAGGAAGTGGCCTCGCTGTACCGGCTGATGAGCCGCCTCGACTACCTGCCGTCCTCCCCCACGCTCTTCAACTCCGGCACCCGGCACCCGCAGATGTCCTCCTGCTACCTGCTGGACTCCCCGCTGGACGAGCTCGACTCGATCTACGACCGCTACCACCAGGTCGCCCGCCTCTCCAAGCACGCCGGCGGCATCGGTCTGTCGTACTCCCGCATCCGCGCCCGCGGTTCGCTGATCCGCGGCACCAACGGCCACTCCAACGGCATCGTGCCGTTCCTGAAGACCCTCGACGCCTCCGTCGCCGCCGTGAACCAGGGCGGCCGCCGCAAGGGCGCCGCCGCCGTCTACCTGGAGACCTGGCACGCGGACATCGAGGAGTTCCTGGAGCTCCGCGACAACACCGGTGAGGACCAGCGCCGTACACACAACCTGAACCTCGCCCACTGGGTGCCGGACGAGTTCATGCGCCGCGTGAACGCCGACGCCGACTGGTCGCTGTTCTCCCCGGCCGACGTGCCCGAGCTGGTCGACCTGTGGGGCGACGAGTTCGACGCCGCCTACCGCAAGGCCGAGGAGTCGGGACTGGCCCGCAAGACCATGCCCGCCCGCGACCTGTACGGCCGGATGATGCGCACCCTCGCGCAGACCGGCCAGGGCTGGATGACCTTCAAGGACGCCTCCAACCGCACGGCGAACCAGACCGCCGAGCCGGGCTCCGTCGTCCACTCCTCTAACCTGTGCACCGAGATCATCGAGGTCACCAACGACGGCGAGACGGCCGTCTGCAACCTCGGCTCGGTCAACATGGGCGCCTTCGTGGTGGACGGGGAGATCGACTGGGAGCGCCTGGACGAGACCGTCCGCACCGCCGTGACCTTCCTCGACCGCGTGGTGGACATCAACTTCTACCCGACCGAGCAGGCCGGCCGCTCCAACGCCCGCTGGCGCCCGGTGGGTCTGGGCGCCATGGGCCTCCAGGACGTCTTCTTCAAGCTGCGGATGCCCTTCGACTCCCCCGAGGCGAAGGCCCTGTCCACCAAGCTCTCCGAGCGCATCATGCTGGCCGCGTACGAGGCCTCCTGCGACCTCGCCGAGCGCAGCGGCCCGCTGCCCGCCTGGGAGCAGACCCGCACGGCCCGCGGTGTCCTGCACCCGGACCACTACGACGTCGAGCTGAACTGGCCGGAGCGCTGGGACGCGCTGCGCGCCCGCGTCGCCAAGGGCGGCATGCGCAACTCGCTGCTCCTGGCCATCGCCCCGACGGCGACGATCGCCTCGATCGCGGGCGTGTACGAGTGCATCGAGCCGCAGGTCTCCAACCTGTTCAAGCGCGAGACGCTGAGCGGGGAGTTCCTCCAGGTCAACGCGTACCTGGTGGACGAGCTGAAGCAGCTCGGCGTGTGGGACGCGCAGACCCGCGAGGCGCTGCGCGAGTCCAGCGGCTCGGTGCAGGGCTTCGGCTGGATCCCGGCCGAGGTGCGCGAGCTGTACCGCACGGCGTGGGAGATCCCGCAGCGCGGCCTGATCGACATGGCGGCGGCCCGTACCCCGTTCCTCGACCAGTCCCAGTCGCTGAACCTGTTCCTGGAGACGCCCACCATCGGCAAGCTCAGCTCGATGTACGCGTACGCCTGGAAGCAGGGCCTGAAGACCACGTACTACCTGCGCTCGCGCCCGGCGACGAAGATCGCCCGCGCCGCGTCCGGCTCCGCCGTCCCGGCCGCCGCCACGCCCCTTCCGCAGGCCGTCGACGCCGACGCCCTGGCCTGCTCCCTTGAGAACCCCGAGTCCTGCGAGGCCTGCCAGTAATGAGCTCCAACGAAACCAAGAACCTCCTGGACCCGGGCTTCGAGCTCACGCTCCGCCCCATGCGCTACCCGGACTTCTACGAGCGCTACCGGGACGCGATCAAGAACACCTGGACCGTCGAGGAGGTCGACCTCCACTCGGACGTCGCCGACCTGGCGAAGCTGACCCCCTCCGAGCAGCACATGATCGGCCGTCTGGTCGCGTTCTTCGCGACGGGCGACTCGATCGTCTCGAACAACCTGGTGCTGACGCTCTACAAGCACATCAACTCCCCGGAGGCGCGCCTGTACCTGTCGCGCCAGCTGTTCGAGGAGGCCGTGCACGTCCAGTTCTATCTGACGCTGCTCGACACCTACCTGCCCGACCCGGACGACCGCGCGGCGGCGTTCGACGCGGTCGAGGAGATCCCCTCCATCCGCGAGAAGGCGCAGTTCTGCTTCCGGTGGATGGACTCGGTCGAGAAGATCGAGCGGCTGGAGACGGCCGCCGACCGCCGCCGCTTCCTGCTGAACCTGATCTGCTTCGCGGCGTGCATCGAGGGCCTGTTCTTCTACGGCGCCTTCGCGTACGTGTACTGGTTCCGCAGCCGCGGCCTGCTGCACGGCCTGGCCACGGGCACCAACTGGGTGTTCCGCGACGAGACCATGCACATGAACTTCGCCTTCGAGGTCGTGGACACGGTCCGCAAGGAGGAGCCGGAGCTCTTCGACGACGCACTCCAGCAGCAGGTCACCGACATGCTGAAGGAGGCCGTGGAGGCGGAGCTGCAGTTCGGCCGCGACCTCTGCGGCGACGGCCTGCCGGGCATGAACACCGAGTCGATGCGCGAGTACCTGGAGTGCGTCGCGGACCAGCGCCTGGTCCGCCTCGGCTTCCCGCCGGTGTACGGCTCGCAGAACCCGTTCTCCTTCATGGAGCTGCAGGGCGTCCAGGAGCTGACGAACTTCTTCGAGCGTCGTCCGTCGGCCTACCAGGTCGCGGTCGAGGGCACGGTCGACCTGGACGAGGACTTCTAAGCCCGTCCGCGTGTGCGCCGGGGGCAGGGGCTCAGTGAGCCATCCGTCCCCGGCGCCAGGTGCCGAACCGGATGCCGCGCCGGCGGTAGGTGGGCGGGAGACCGCCCGCCCGCTGGCGGGGCAGCCACACCCGCCGGGTCGCGGCGGCCCGCAGCTGTCGGTCGACCCGTCGGTCGCGCCGGGCCCCGTACAGGCTGGGCCCGAGCAGGACGGCGGCGATGGCCAGGACGGCGAGGTAGTTCACGAAGGTGCTCATACCTCCACTGTCCGCCTGATCGGCCATGATCGAACAGTGGCAGGACTGTCACCGAAGATCGAATTACTGCCACACTGGAGTCATGCTGACCAATGTGGCCGTGGCCCTCGTCAACGGTGTCGCCCCGTTCGAGCTGGGGATCTTCTGCGAGGTCTTCGGAATCGACCGCAGCGACATGGGACTACCGGTGTACGACTTCGCCGTGTGCGCGGCGGAGGACCGGCGCTCCCCGACCGGCGACGGGCATTTCGAGATCGTCGTCCCGTACGGACTGGAGCGGCTGGAGAGCGCGGACCTGATCTGCGTGCCGGCCGATCGCACGGCCACGACACGCGAGTACCCCGAGCCGCTGCTGGCGGCCCTGCGCCGGGCCGTGGACCGGGGGGCGCGGGTGCTGAGCGTGTGCAGCGGAGCCTTCCTGCTGGGCGCGGCCGGCCTGCTCGACGGCCGCCGCTGCACCACCCACTGGATGCACGCCCCGACCCTGACGCGCCGCTACCCGCGTGCCCTGGTCGACCCCGACGTGCTGTACGTGGACGAGGGCCAGGTGATCACTTCGGCGGGCACCGCCTCCGGGATCGACGCCTGCCTGCACGTGGTCCGGCAGGAGCAGGGCGCCGAGGTGGCCAACACCATCGCGAGACGGATGGTCGTACCGCCGCACCGGGACGGCGGGCAGGCCCAGTTCATCCGGCGCCCGCTCCCCCGCACGGCGTGCGACACGGTGGGCGAGGTGATCGGGTGGATGGCCCGCCACCTGGACGACGAGATCACCGTCGAGCAGCTCGCGGAGCGCGCGCACATGTCGCCGCGGACCTTCGCCCGCCGCTTCCTCCAGGAGACCGGCACCACCCCGTACCAATGGGTGCTCCGCCAGCGGGTCCTGCTGGCCCAGGAGTTGCTGGAGTCCACCGACGAGACCGTCGACGCGATCGCGGGCCGCTGCGGCTTCGGCAACGCGGCCGCCCTGCGGCACCATTTCCTGCGGACGCTCGGCACCACACCGAACTCGTTCAGGCGCACCTTCCGGGGCCCGCAGGCCGCGGCCTGACCGGCCCGCCCGGGTGCACCGGTCAGGTGCGCCCTGGCCGAGAAGCAGAGAACCTTTGGCCCAAACCAGCCCGGTACGTAGTCAACCGGTGTCGTACGGTGATGATGCCCGGCCTGGCCGCGCCGCACAGCGCCCGGCCGCGCGCCGCTCACCACAGCCCAGGGGGGCCACAATGTCCCGTACCGCCCGCATCCTCACCGCCGCCGCGTTCGCCGTCCTGCTCGCCGGCAGCGTGACCGCGACCGCCTCCGCGGACAGCGGCTGGGGCGCCGCACCGGCCGACAGCGGCTGGGGCTCCGCTCCCGCCGACACCGCGGGGGACTCCGCTCCCGCCGACAGCGGCTGGGGCTCCGCCCAGAGCTAGTCCAGCACCCCGCGCACCTACGGCAGGGCCCCGCTCCGGTTCCGGAACGGGGCCCTGCCGTAGGTGCGTGTACGCCCGCGGGAGATCAGTCGTTCGGGACGGTCTCGTAGCGCGGGGTGCCCTCTTCCATCTGCCGCAGGGCGTCCTTGCGGTCCCGCTTCGAGAGTCGGTCGATGTACAGGTACCCGTACAGGTGGTCGGTCTCGTGCTGGAGGCAGCGCGCGAAGTAGCCGGTACCGCGCACCTTGATCGGGTTGCCCTGCGCGTCCTGGCCCTCGACCTCGGCGTAGTCCGGGCGGGCCAGCGAGGCATACGCCGTCGGGACCGACAGGCAGCCCTCGTTGGAGTCGTCGAGCACCCGCGCGCCGGCCGGCAGCTCGACGAGCTTCGGGTTGACCACGACGCCGGTGTGCCGCTTGCCGTCGTCGTCCGGGCAGTCGTAGACGAAGACCTTGGCGTCCACGCCGATCTGGTTCGCGGCCAGGCCCACGCCCTCGGCGGCCTTCTGGCTGGCGAACATGTCGTCGATCAGCTGCGCCAGCTCGTCGCCGAACTCGGTGACGTCCTTGCACTCCCGGTGCAGGACCGGGTTGCCGACCACCGTGATCGGGCGGCCCGTGCCGCGCTCGCGGTGGGCGAGCTCGCGCTCCGCGCAGTCCTCGGTGTCCACGACGTACCCGTCGTTCACCTCGGTGCCGGCCGCGACCTCGGCCTCGACAACCTCGTTCTCCTGCTGCGCCATATCCGCCGTACGCCTTCCGTAAGTCACCGATGTGCCCGTACAGCCTACGGCCCGGCTCAGCAGACTTCTTCGAGATCCCGCCACTCCCGGCTGTCCGGGCTGTCGGCGACCCAGCCGTCGAGCAGTCCTCGCACCAGCCCGGCCGGCGCCGCGATGCCGCACTCCCGCTCGGGCACCCACAGCGATCCGGAACCGGCCGTACGGTGACCCAGCGGTCCGGGATGCCCCGGCTCGCTGTGGTCGTGCGGGTCCAGGTGCTCCCCGTCGCCCTCGTCGCTCGGCATCTCGCTCTCCGAGCAGGTCCGGCACAGCAGCCGCACCGACGAGGACCAGTCCTCGGCGGCGAAGCCCGCGTCCGCGGCCAGCTGCTCCAGAGCGTCCCGGTCCGCCTCGCCGGCCGCCTCCAGCAGTACCACCCAGGTCGGCACCGGCGACGGCGCCCACAGCTCGATCTCGTCGAAGACGGGGTACGAGGGTCCGGCCGCGGTGACCCGCTCGCCGTGCGGGACCCCGTCGTGGAGCACCACCTCGCCCCAGCGGCGCCCCGAGGACGGCAGCGGGATCGACAGGACCTCGATGCGGGCCGGGTCCAGCCGGCGGCCCCAGACCACCTCGGCCTCGCCCTCGGGCGACAGCCGTACGGCGGCGCTGCCGAGCTCCATGCCGACCGGTTCGCCGTTGCCCCCGGGGCCATGGGGGTCCCCGGGCACCTTGAGCCCGTACGCCTGCCAGGCCCGCCGGGCCAGCGGCCAGTCCTGCAGCGCGGTCGCGGCGATGCCCACGTTCCACCAGTCCGGGGCGCCGGTCTCCCGGTCCAGCAGGGCCACGGCGCGCAGCCCGGCGGCCCGCGCCTGCTCCCAGTCGTGCCGGAACTTGTGCAGCAGAGCCAGGTTGAACCAGGACTCGGACAGCCAGGGCTCCAGGTCCGCGGCTCTGGTCAGGAGCGCCCCCGCGTCCTCGTACCGCCCGTCGCCGATCAGCGTGAACGCGCGGTCGGTGGCCTGCCGCCACGAGGCGGAGGGCCGATGCCGTACCTTCCCGAAGATCCTCACGATTCCCGCCTGCTTTGGGGGCACCACCCAGCGGTAGCTGGGGGACTACGGTGCAGCCTTGCGGACACTCTCACGGTCCCTCTTACTGGCATCCAACCATGCCCACTCGGACGGCCGCTCATTACCCATGGGTTACCCAGGTTGGACAGGAACAACTCTGTCACGTCCACCCCTGGCCAGAACCCTCGCCAAGCCCTCCACGACCTCCGGCTGGTACGCGTGCCCGGTGCCCAGGCGGAGCTGCTCCAGAGCGGCCAGTGAGCCGCCCGGGTGACGGTTCCCGCCGACAAGGTCGTCGTACGCGTTCACCGCCCGCACGATGCGGGCGGCGACGGGCTGCTCCCGGTACGGATCCGCCTGCCGCTCCACCACCACGGCGACCTCGGCGGGCACCCCGGTCTGGCGGGCCACCTCCCCGCCCAGCTCCGCGATCCGGCGGGCCTCGGCGGCGGGCAGCTCCGCGGTCGCCCCGTCCGGGACCGGATCGACGAGGGAAAGCTGCCCGATGTCGTGCATCAGCGCCGCGTACTCCAGCACCGTGAGCTCCCGCTCCGACAGCCCCAGTTCCCGGCCGACGGCGCAGCTCAGGGTGGCGACCCGGCGGGAGTGGCCGGGCGGGGTGTAGCCGGCGATCTCCGTGGCCCGGGCCAGGGAGGTGATGGTCTGGCGGTAGGTGGTGCGGATCGCGGTGATCCGGTGGAAGGACATCTGGGTCAGCAGCAGGGGCACGCTGAAGACGGGCAGGGCCCACAGTCCGGCGCCGGCCACGCCGAGGGCCATCACGACGCCGGTGGCGCAGATCGCCGAGCCGATGCCGAGCTGGGCGCGCAGCTCGTCGCGCAGCAGGGGCCCGTACGGCCAGCCGGTCCGGGCCGCGGCGAGGGCGGCGGCGAGCACGGCGTCGCAGAGGGCGGTGAGGCCGAGGAGGAGCAGCAGAAACAGGACGAGGTACGGGCCCTGGCCGACCCGTTCCTCCAGTCGGCCGGAGTTGTAGAGCGGCTGGAAACATGCGGCGGCGAAGGCGACGGTGAGGACCCGGCGGGCGATGTGGTCCACGGCCGGGCCGCGGCCCCGGGCGACGTGGGGGACGATCCCGGCGAGGGCGGCCGCGACGACGACCGCGACGATCTGCAGCACCCCGTGGTGGGTGGGCTGCCCGGCGTTCTGGCCGAGCAGGGCGTAGGCGAGGGCTCCGGCGGAGCCGAGGGGTGCGGGCTGGCGGTCGGCGGGTTCGCGCCGGTCGCGACGGGCGAGCTCGCCGATGGTGATCAGGATCCCGAAGGCCAGGGCGATGCCGGGTTCCACGAGCCCGTTCCACAGGGTGTGCCCGAGCCCGGCGGCGGTGAGCACCCCGGCCGCGCCCCGCACGGTCCAGACGGCGGTCCCCCTCACGTGCCGGCCCCCGGCGGTGCGGGAGACGCGGGGGTGGTCGCCGCGGCCGGGCGGGCACCCTGGCCGGGCAGGGCGGCCAGGGTCGGTGACCCCGGCCCGGCCCCGGCGGGCGGGCCGCCGCTGATCACCTGGAGGTCGTCGTCGGAGGTGACCACCGGGTGCCAGCCGTGCCGTCCGATGGCCCCCGTCAGGGCCCCCACCATCGCCGGGTCGAACTGCGCCCCCGCGCACCGCGCCAGTTCCGCCAGGGCTACCTCCACCGGCCGGGCCCGGCTGTACGAGCGGGTGGAGGTCATCGCGTCGAAGGCGTCGGCCACCGCCACCACCCGGGCCAGCACCGGGATCTGGTCGCCGGTCAGCCCGTACGGATAGCCGGAGCCGTCGACCCGCTCGTGGTGGTGCAGGATCGCGGACCGGGCCTCCCCGAGGAAGCCGATGCCGCGGACCATCTCGTGCCCGTACTCGGGGTGCAGCTCGATGATCCGGCGCTCCTCCGGGGTGAGCGGCCCGTCCTTGCGCAGCAGCCGCGTCGGGACCCCGAGTTTGCCGACGTCGTGCAGGATCCCGGCGATGCGGACGACTTCGAGGCGGTCCTCGGCCATGCCCAGCTCGCGGGCGATCATCGCGGAGGCCTGGCCGACCCGTTCGCTGTGGCCGCGCGTGTAGCGGTCCTTGATGTCGACGGCCTGGACGAGGGCGCGGATGGTGGCCCGGTGGGCGGCGCGCTCGCGGTGGTACTGGGCGAAGACCCAGCAGGAGATGTACATCGGCAGCAGGACGAGCAGGGCGGCCGGGAGCCCGTACGGGCTGCGCCACATGACAGCCATCATCAGGCCGGCGAGGCCGTGCACACAGTGCGGGGCGAGGGACCGGGTGAGCAGTCCGCGCCAGGCGGTGGCGGCGGGCCGGCGTTCCGCGACGGCCAGGATGCCCCCGTCGAGGGCGGTGAGCACCAGGCAGAAGGCGACGGCAGCGGCCGCCGCGGGGAGCATCACGTACGGGAAGTCGGCCACCCAGACGGGCGGGTCCGCCGCTCCGGGCGGCCCGGAGCCCCCGGAGCCCAGCGCCGCCGGGCCGCGCAGCAGCCGGTACGTCTGCCCCGCGACCCAGGCGGCTATCGACTGCTGCGCGCCGTGCCACACCCGGCGCACCCGGGCGGGCCGCTGGACGACGGTCCCCGCGAGGCCGCCGGGCAGCGCCACGAGCGCGGCGGCGGCGGGCGGCAGCAGGAAGACGGCGGCCAGCACCACGGGAAAGAAGGAGCCGATGCCCTCGGGGACCCGGCTGCCGAGCAGCGGGCAGACCTTCACGAGCTCGCAGCCGAGGTAGAGCACGGCGAGCAGGGCAACGGTCGCCCAGGGCGTACCGGAATCGGTGAGGGCGGGGGCGACGCACGCGGCTGCAGCGAGGACGGCGCACAGGATGTATCCGCGCGCCCCCGGCGGAAGTACCCGCATGGCGCTCTCCTCCCCGGTGCCTTCAAGCCAGGTACCGAATCAAACCAGTACCGAATGGGGAGAATAAGTGGGGCCCCGAGCGAAGTGGGCCACATTTTCACATTGCGCCATACGGACGCCCCCGGATTAGCACCTTCGGGTGAACGAAGTACCCCTCCGGGGGCGGTTGTTCAAGCGTTCGACGAACCGGTCAGCCGCCGGCCGGGTTGTCCGCCGTGACATCGGCCGTGATGTCGGTGGTGACGTCGGAGGTGATGTCCGAGGTGATGTCGTGGTCCGGCACGGCCTGCCCCGACCGGATCAGCTCGATCCGCCCCATCACCTTCGACCGCAGGTCGGTCGGCACGTCGTCCGAACCGCAGCAGCGCTTCACCAGCTTCTTCACGGCCTGCTCCAGGCCGTACTTCTCCAGACAGGGGCTGCACTCGCCGAAGTGTGTCTCGAACTTCGTGCAGTCGCTGTCGGGCATCTCATGGTCGAGGAACTCGTAAAGGTGGTCCAGGACCTCAGAGCACTCCGTCTCGTGCGGCTCTCCGCAACTCATGAGCCCGAGCCTTTCCTGTCGTTCGACTCTCCCGCGCCCGCGGGGACCATCCCGCGCTCACGGGCATAGTCCTCCAGCATTCCACGGAGTTGACGGCGGCCACGGTGCAGTCGCGACATGACCGTACCGATGGGTGTACCCATGATGTCGGCGATCTCCTTGTACGCAAAGCCCTCTACGTCGGCAAGGTAGACCGCGATGCGGAACTCCTCCGGAATGGCCTGGAGCGCTTCCTTCACGTCCGAATCGGGCAGGTGGTCGAGCGCCTGCGACTCGGCGGACCGCAGGCCGGTCGACATGTGCGACTCGGCGCGTGCCAGCTGCCAGTCCTCGATCTCCTCCGCGGCGCTGCGCTGGGGCTCGCGCTGCTTCTTGCGGTAGGAGTTGATGAACGTGTTGGTCAGAATGCGGTACAGCCACGCCTTCAGGTTGGTGCCCTCGCGGAACTGGTGGAAGGACGCGTATGCCTTCGCGTACGTCTCCTGGACCAGGTCCTCGGCGTCGGCCGGGTTGCGCGTCATGCGCAGTGCGGCCGAGTACATCTGGTCGAGGTAGCCGAGGGCGTCCCGCTCGAAGCGCGCGTTGCGCTCCGGGGTCGTCTCCTCCGCGTGGCCTTCGTCGGTCCCAGCGACAGGACCCACCTCCTCCGACTGCGTGGCGGCTCCGAAAGCGGATCCGCTCGAATCGGAGAATAGTCGACCTTCCCGGCTCTCCGCCGCCCGAAGCGAGCTGCGCTTGGGCCCGGGCAGCACCGTCCAGTCCAGGTCAGCGGCCTGCGGACGGTTCTGGCTGATGACCTGGGTCATGCGCTCCCTCTCCTCCGACGAAATCCCGTGCGTACCGACATCCGGGACAACAGAAGGCGCGGGCGGCGCATTCCCGGGCGGGGGCCGGGATTTCGGGCCCCGCACGGGTCCGAGCGGCCGGTGGTGATCCGGATCACCACCGGATCACCCCGGAATATGTCAGGTCGCGGTCAGACTTCCAGGGCCGCGAGCCATCCGGCCACCGCCTCCGTGATCACCGCGAGGGCCTCCTCCTGGGTGGTCTCCGCCTTCTTGGGCACGGCGAAGCCGTGGTCCGCGTACGGGACCTCCACCAGCGCGTACGGGTCGCCCGCGGCCCGCTCCGGGAACTCCTCCGGACGCCCGAAGGCGTCCCGGCCGCCCTGGACCACCAGGGTGGGCAGCCCGGCGCCGAGCAGCTCCTCGGCCCGGGACTTCTCCGGCCGGCCCGGCGGGTGCAGCGGGAACGCCAGCGCCAGTACCGCGGCCGCGCCCAGGCCGGCGGCGGTCCGGCAGGCCACCCGGGCCCCGGCGCTGCGGCCGCCCGCGACCACGGGCAGCCCGGGCCCGGCGAGGGCCGGCCACAGCCCGCGCCATCCCTCGTCGAGCACCTTGGGCGCGGCGGCGACCTTCTTCCCGGCGACCCGCCAGGGCTGTTCGACCAGGGCCACGGTGACCCCGCGCGGGGGCAGGGCGGCGGCCAGCGCCTGGAGGTCACGGGCCTCGACGCCGCCGCCGGCGCCGTGGCTCACGGCGAGCACGAGCCGGGCCTCGCGGGCGGTGTGCCAGGTGATGCGGGCCTCGCCCGCCGGGGTGTCGACGCTCTCGGTACGCGTGGTCATGGATCCATCCTGCACGCGGCCGGGTCCCGGACGGGTGCCGGACAGGGCCTAGAAGAGCGTGCCCTCCTCCGGCGCGGCGAGCTCCTCCAGCAGCTCCGGCCCGTTGTTCCGTACGTTGCTCACCGCGGTCGAGACCGGATAGGCCCGCATCAGGCCGCCCGGCGGCGGTTCCAGCAGCCGCCGCAGCGAGCCCTCGGTGTCGGTGTTCGCGGGGTCCAGCCAGGCGTCCCAGCGGTCCGGGGTCAGCATGAGCGGCATCCGCGGGTGGATGTCGGACAGCGAGCGCGGCCCTTCGGCGGGAGCCACGGCCAGCGGCCCGGTCTCGGCCTCGGTGGTGATCACCGAGCAGGTGACCCACCAGGCGAGCGGGTGCTCGTCGGGCAGCGTCCGGTCGCGCCAGAACTCGTAGATCCCGGCCATGGCGAAGACGGGGCCGTCGGCGGGGAGCACGAAGTAGGGCTGCTTGCGGGCCCGCTTCTTCTTCCCCTCCACCTCCAGCTGCCGCTCGTCGTGGGCGGTGACCCACTCGTAGTAGCCGTCGGCGGGGATGATGCAGCGGCGCTGCGCGAAGGGTCGCCGGAAGGACGGCTTCTCGTGCAGGGTCTCCGACCGGGCGTTGATCATCCGGGCGGCGCCGTCGGGGTTCTGGGCCCAGGAGGGGACCAGCCCCCACTTCAGGACGCGCAGCTGGCGAACCGGACGCGGGTTCGGAGCGTCTTTCAGGGGACGGTCGAGGACGACGTGGACCTCTTTCGTCGGCGCCACGTTCCAGTCGGGGGCCAGCGTCTCCTCCGGCTCCCACTTCTCGATCCCGAAGGCCTCCACCAGGTCCTCGGGCCTCCGACTCGCCGCATACCGTCCGCACATGGCTGCCACACTGCCATGTCATCCGACAACCACCACAAGGAGTCCGCCACTCTATGGACAGCACCACGACGGCCGGCCTGTGGGACCGGCTCACGGGCATACAGACCCCGCCCGAGCTGTGGCTGGTGATCGTGACGGGCGTGGCCGCGCTCGCCGCCGTGGGCCCCCGCCCGCTGTGGCGGCTCTCGCGCAACGCCGTGACCATCGCGCACGAGGGCGGGCACGGTCTGCTGGCGCTGCTGACCGGGCGGCGGCTCGACGGGATACGGCTGCACTCCGACACCAGCGGGGTCACGGTCAGCCGGGGCCGGCCGACCGGGCTCGGGATGATCCTGACCGCCGCCGCCGGGTACACCGCCCCGTCGCTGCTCGGGCTCGGCGGGGCGGCGCTGCTGTCCGCGCACCGGATCACCCTGCTGCTGTGGGTGGCCACCGCCCTGCTGCTGGTGATGCTGGTGATGATCCGGAACGCGTACGGGGCCCTGACCGTGGTGTTGACCGGCGGCACCTTCGTGCTGGTGTCCTGGCTGGCCCCGGCCGATGTGCAGGCCGTCTTCGCGTACGGCGCGGTGTGGTTCCTGCTGCTCGGCGGCGTCCGGCCGGTCTTCGAGCTGGGGGCCAAGCGACGGCACGGCGGGGCTCCGGATTCGGACGCCGATCAGCTCGGACGGCTCACCCACGTGCACCCGGTGGTGTGGCTGCTCCTCTTCCATGTTGTCGCCCTGTGCTCCCTGGTGGGCGGCGGCCGTTGGCTTCTCGGCCTCTGAGACGGCGCAGCGATCAAGATCTGGTGCCGGAGGAAGCCACTAAAGTGGGGGCCATGACCGAGACCCCCGCTCTGCCCGCCCTCTGGCCCGCCCCGATCGCCGACTCGGCCGTCTACGCCACCGTCACCGTGCCGGGGTCCAAGTCGGTCACCAACCGGGCCCTCGTGCTCGCCTCGCTCGCCGCCGAACCGGGCTGGGTGCGCCGCCCGCTGCGCTCGCGCGACTCCCAGCTGATGTCCGACGCCCTGCGCGCGATGGGCGTCGGCATCGAGGAGACCGTCTCCTCCAGCTCCGCCGGGTCCGCCAACGGCGCGGTCGGCGGGGAGGCCTGGCGGATCATCCCGGCGGCCCTGCACGGCCCGACGACCGTGGACGTCGGCAACGCGGGCACGGTCATGCGCTTCCTGCCGCCCGTCGCCACCCTCGCCGACGGCGACATCCGCTTCGACGGCGACCCGCGCTCCTACGAGCGCCCCCTCGGCCAGGTCATCAGCGCCCTGCGCACGCTGGGCGCCCGGATCGACGACGACGGCCGGGGCGCGCTGCCCATGACCGTCCAGGGCGGCGGGGCCCTGGAGGGCGGCACGGTCGAGATCGACGCCAGCAACTCCTCGCAGTTCGTCTCCGCGCTGCTGCTCTCCGCCCCGCGCTTCAACCAGGGTGTCGAGGTCCGGCACGTGGGCTCGACCCTGCCGTCGATGCCGCACATCCGGATGACCGTGGAGATGCTGCGCGCGGCGGGCGCCCAGGTCGACACCCCCGAGGCGGGCGGCGAGAAGAACGTGTGGCGGGTGGCCCCCGGCGCGCTTCTGGGCCGCGACATGGTCGTGGAGCCCGACCTCTCCAACGCACAGCCCTTCATGGCCGCGGCCCTGATCACCGGCGGCACGGTCACCATCCCGGACTGGCCGCGCCGCACCACGCAGCCCGGTGACGCGCTGCGCCGGATCTTCACGGAGATGGGCGGTTCCTGCGAGCTGACCGACGCGGGCCTGGTCTTCACCGGCACCGGCAAGATCCACGGCATCGACGTGGACCTGGGCGAGGTCGGCGAGCTCACCCCGGGCATCGCGGCGGTGGCGGCCCTGGCCGACTCGGAGTCCGTCCTGCGCGGGGTCGCGCACCTGCGGCTGCACGAGACGGACCGGCTGGCCGCGCTGACCAAGGAGATCAACGCGCTCGGCGGCGACGTCACCGAGACCGAGGACGGCCTGCACATCCGGCCGCGCCCGCTGCACGGCGGCACCTTCCACACGTACGACGACCACCGGATGGCCACGGCCGGCGCGGTGATCGGCCTGGCGGTGGAGGGCGTACTGATCGAGAACGTGGCGACGACGGCGAAGACCCTGCCGGACTTCCCGCGGATGTGGACGGACATGCTCGCGGGAGATGCCGGGGACTCCGGGAATTCCGGGGCCCGCGCGGCGGGTGCGGGAGCGTAGGGCCCGTCATGCGCAGGTACGGCAAGCACACCGACGAGGACGACATCCGGCAGCGCCCCAACCCCAAGGGCAACCGGCCCCGGACGAACATCCGTCCCAAGCACGAGGACGCTTCCGAGGGCTTCGTCCTCACCGTCGACCGCGGCCGGCTGACCTGCCTGGTCGGGGACCGCACCGTCCACGCGATGAAGTCCAGGGAACTGGGCCGCAAGGCGGCGGTGGTGGGCGACCGGGTCTGGATCGTCGGTGACCTGTCCGGCAAGAAGGACACCCTCGCCCGGATCGTGCGGATCGAGGAGCGCAAGTCCGTCCTGCGGCGCACCGCGGACGACGATGACCCGTACGAGCGCGTGGTCGTCGCCAACGCCGACCAGCTGGCCATCGTCACGGCCCTGGCCGACCCGGAGCCGCGGCCCCGGATGATCGACCGTTGCCTGGTGGCGGCGTACGACGCCGGGCTGGAGCCGCTCCTGGTGCTCACCAAGTCCGATCTGACGTCCGCCGACAAGATCCTGGAGATCTACTCGACGCTCGGCGTGAACTACGTCGTGACCAACCGCGAGGAGCTCGCGACGGGCGACGCCGCCGACAAGGTGCGCGAGCGCCTGGAGGGCCGGATCACCGCGTTCGTGGGGCACTCCGGCGTCGGCAAGACGACCCTGGTCAACTCGCTGGTGGCGCCGGACCGCAAGCGCGCGACCGGCGTGGTCAACGCGGTCACCGGGCGCGGCCGCCACACCACCACCTCGGCCCTGGCGCTGCCGCTGCCCGGGATGGAGGGCTGGGTCATCGACACCCCGGGCGTGCGCTCCTTCGGCCTGCACCACGTGGATCCGTCCCGGGTGATCCTGGCCTTCCCCGACCTGGTGCCCGGTACCGAGGAGTGCCCGCGCGCGTGCAGCCACGACGAGCCGGACTGCGCGCTCGACAAGTGGGTGGAGGACGGCCACGCGGACCCGGCGCGGCTGTATTCGCTGCGGCGGCTGCTGGAGACGCGGGAGCGCCGCGAGGGCGACTAGACCGTCCGGCGGGGGAGGGCGGGACGGCCGGGCTCGCGGAACCGGCGGGACCTCCGGGGTTTGCCGAAGATCGTGTCTGGATAAATGCATAATCGCACCGAGTGGCGCGAAGTCACGTGACACGGGGAGGCATTCGACATGGCGTGGCTGCTCGTGGTGGTCGCGGGAATCCTGGAGACGGGCTTCGCGGTGTGCCTCAAGCTGTCCCACGGCTTCACCCGGCTGTGGCCGACCGTCGCCTTCGCGTGCTTCGCCCTCGGCAGCTTCGGCCTGCTGACCCTCGCGCTCAAGAAGCTGGACGTGGGCCCGGCGTACGCGGTGTGGACGGGCATCGGCGCCGCGGGGACGGCGATCTACGGCATGGTCTTCCTCGGCGACCTGGTCTCCACCCTCAAACTCGTCTCGATCTCGCTGGTGATCCTCGGGGTCATCGGGCTCCAGCTGTCCGGTTCTGCGCACTGAGCAGCCGGAGCAGCTCCCCCGCCCCCGGCTCCTCCCCGGGCGCCACCACGTAGGAGAGGGCGAGCCGTACGGCGAGCTCGCACCGCTGGACGTCCTCCGCGGGCATGAGCGCGGCGGCCGCCCGGTCGCGTACGGCCCGGGCCAGCTCACCGGGCCCGGCCGCCCGGCCCGCGGCGGGCAGGTCCGGGTCCCAGAATCCGGTCAGCAGGGCCCGTACGAGGGGATACGCGCGGGCCGCCCGTACGGTCCACTCCGCGACCGCGGCGAGCCGTTCGGCGGTCCGGCCGGGGGCGGCCAGGGCCCGCTCCACCCCGTCGAGGTACCGCTCCCTCTCGCGCCGGATCAGGGCGCGGCCCAGGCCGCCCTTGCCGCCGAACTCGTTGTAGAGGGTCTGCCGGGACACCCCGGCGGCAGCCGCCACGTCCACCATCCGCACGGCCGGCCAGGGGCGCGCCGAGAGCGCCGCTCCCGCCGCCTCCAGCAAGGTTTCCCGGGCTGCCGGCATATGCGCCTCCCCCGTTTGGCTTCACGGCCAGAGTTGACGGGGCGACAGATCCTGTCAAGGGCGCGTCCCGGCCGCGCGACCGGCCGCGATACTGTTCGGCCATGTCCGAGTATGACGATGACCTGCGCCTTGCCCTCGAACTCGCCGACGCGGCGGACGTCGCCACGATGGAGCGGTTCCGTGCCCTCGACCTGAAGGTCGAGACGAAGCCGGACATGACCCCGGTGAGCGAGGCGGACAAGGCCGCCGAGGAGATCATCCGGGCCGGCATCGCGGCCGCACGGCCCGACGACGCGATCCTCGGCGAGGAGTACGGCCTGAAGGGCAGCGGCCCGCGCCGCTGGGTCGTGGACCCGATCGACGGCACCAAGAACTACGTGCGCGGGGTGCCCGTCTGGGCGACGCTGATCTCCCTGATGGCCGAAGGCGCCGACGGGGCCTTCCGCCCGGTGGTCGGCGTGGTGTCGGCGCCGGCGCTGGGCCGGCGCTGGTGGGCGGCGCAGGGCGGGGGCGCGTACGCGGGCGGCGCGCTCGGCGAGACCGCGCGGATCGGCGTGTCGAAGGTGGCGGGGCTGAGTGACGCCTCGTTCGCGTACTCCTCCCTGAGCGGCTGGGAGGAGCAGGGCCGGCTCCCCGGCTTCCTGGACCTGACCCGCGCGTGCTGGCGTACGCGGGGCTACGGCGACTTCTGGCCGTACATGATGGTCGCGGAGGGCTCGCTGGACCTGTGCGCCGAGCCGGAGCTGAACCTGTGGGACATGGCGGCCATCGCGGTCGTGGTCCAGGAGGCGGGCGGCCGTTTCACCAGCCTGGACGGGGTGGACGGAGTCCACGGCGGGAACGCGGCGGCCTCGAACGGGCTGCTCCACGGGGAGATGCTGGAGCGCCTGCGCCCGAGCGCCTGAGCGTGCCCCCTTGTTGACCGTGCGTGTCCGTGGGAATCTGAGGATCCCCCCGCTTGTGCGCTTGTGAATCCATTCTCTTGGATTCACGGTCGCACCCCACCCAAGCGGCGGGACTCACCCAGGAGGTGGCTCTCTTCATGCTCGTCCGTGACGCAATGAGCACCGTGATCCTCACCCTCGGACCCGCGCACACCCTGCGCCAGGCGGCCTGCCTGATGTCCGGCCGGCGCGTCGGCGCGGCCGTCGTACTCGACCCCGAGCACAGCGGAATCGGCATCCTGACCGAGCGCGACATCCTCAACTCCATCGGCGCGGGCCACGATCCCGACCACGAGTCGGTGGGCGCGCACACCACCAACAACGTCGTGTTCTGCACCCCCGACGCCACCGTGCAGGAGGCCGCCGAGGCGATGGCCAACGGCGGCTTCCGGCATCTGATCGTGCTGGAGAACGGCGGCCCGGTGGGCATCGTCTCCGTCCGCGACATCATCCGCTGCTGGGTACCGGCGCGGCGTACGGTCTCCGCGTAACACCGACGGGCCGGAACCCTCCGAAGGGGGTTCCGGCCCGTCGTCCTGCTACGGCAAGCGATCCGGGTCAGCCGCGAAGGGCCTGGACCGCGGCCTCCAGCCGCTTGCCGAAGTCGCCGTCCGCCTGGCGGAAGTTGTTGATCGCGCGCTCGACGATGTCGTCGCGGGAGACCTTGGCGATGAAGCCGGACAGGTTCTCGATCAGGCGGGACTTCTCGTCCTCGGAGTACAGGCGGTAGAGGTTGCCCGCCTGGACGAAGTCGTTGTCCTCACGGTGCACGGGGGCGGCGTGGTTGCCGGTGCCACCGGTCAGCGCGACGGGCTGCCACAGCGGACGGTCCGTCTGGTGCGGGCCGCCGAAGCTGTTCGGCTCGTAGTTCTTCGCGCCCTTGTGGCGGCCGTCGTACAGGTAGCCGTCGCGGGAGTTGGTGCGCGCCTCGGTGGCGTGCGGACGGTTCACCGGCAGGTGGTCGGCGTTGATGCCGACGCGGTAGCGGTGGGCGTCGCCGTAGCCGAAGAGGCGGCCCTGGAGCATCTTGTCCGGGGACGGACCGATGCCGGGGACGAAGTGTGCCGGGGAGAAGATCGACTGCTCGACCTCGGCGAAGACGTTCTCCGGGTTGCGGTTGAGCTCCAGCTTGCCGATCTCGATCGGCGGGTAGTCCTCGTGCGGCCACACCTTGGTGAGGTCGAACGGGTTGAAGCGGTACTCGGCCGCCTCGGCCGCCGGCATGATCTGGACCTGCACGGTCCAGGACGGGAAGTCGCCGCGCTCGATGGCCTCGCGCAGGTCGCGCTGGTGCGAGTCGGGGTCCTCACCGGCGAGCTGGTTGGCCTCGGCCTGGGTGAGGTTCTTGATGCCCTGGTCGGTCTTGAAGTGGTACTTGACCCAGAAGACCTCGCCGGCCTCGTTGTTCCACTGGAACGTGTGCGAGCCGTAGCCGTTCATGTGGCGGTAGGACGCCGGGATGCCGCGGTCACCGAACAGCCAGGTCACCTGGTGGGTCGACTCGGGCGACAGACCCCAGAAGTCCCAGACGTTGTCCGCCTCCTGCGAGCCCGTGTACGGGTCGCGCTTCTGGGTGTGGATGAAGTCGGGGAACTTGATGGCGTCCTTGATGAAGAACACCGGGGTGTTGTTGCCGACGAGGTCGTAGTTGCCCTCTTCGGTGTAGAACTTCAGCGCCCAGCCGCGGGGGTCGCGCACCGCGTCGGCGCTGCCGAGGTTGCCCGCGACGGTGGAGAAGCGCAGGAACGTCTCGGTCTGCTTGCCGACCTCGGACAGGAACGCGGCGCGGGTCCACTGCGAGACGTCACGGGTCAGCGTGAAGGTGCCGTACGCACCGGCGCCGCGGGCGTGCACCACGCGCTCCGGGATGCGCTCGCGGTTGAAGTGCGCGAGCTTTTCCAGCAGGAGCTGGTCCTGGACCAGGACGGGTCCGCCGACGCCGGCGGTCTCGCTGTTCTGGTTGTCGGCGACCGGAGCCCCGGCCTCCGTGGTGAGCGGTCCCTGCGTCACGTGCGCCTCCTGCGTCATTCCTGCATGTCCTGTCCTTGGCCTGTGCCGTACTCGATCCTACGATGGACTTTGTCTAAGTCAAGTAAGGATCCAAGTCCGCACAGGTTCGGGAGTTACACCGAGTCCCCTCGCTGTTAGGCTGGCGTCATGAGTGACCTGCTGGAACGACTTCGCGGACGCGGATGGCGCATGACCGCACAGCGGCGTGTCGTGGCCGAGGTGCTCGACGGTGACCACGTTCACATGACGGCCGACGAGGTGCACGCGCGCGCTGTGGCCAAACTGCCGGAGATCTCCCGGGCGACGGTCTACAACACGCTGGGCGAGCTCGTGACCCTGGGCGAGGTCCTGGAGGTCTCCACGGACCGCCGCGCCAAGCGGTACGACCCGAACGCCCACCGGCCCCACCAGCACCTGGTCTGCGCCCAGTGCGGCGCGATCCGCGACGTCCACCCGGCGGGCAACCCGCTGGCCGACCTGCCGGACACGGAGCGCTTCGGCTTCGTCGTGTCGGCGGTCGAGGTGACGTACCGCGGGGTGTGCCCGAACTGCGCCGGCGCGTAACCGACGGAGCCGCGAAGAAGGGGCCGGGAGCTGACGCTCCCGGCCCCTTCTTCCATTTCCTGATGGCCCACACGATGGCCCAAAACGACTGAAGGCCCGGATCCAGAGGATCCGGGCCTTCAGCCTTCAGTAGCGGGGACAGGATTTGAACCTGCGACCTCTGGGTTATGAGCCCAGCGAGCTACCGAGCTGCTCCACCCCGCGTCGGTAAACACGACTTTACGTGAGGCCGCACCGCAGATGCAAATCAGTTGAGTACGGGCCCTAGCCCGCCAGCCCGCGGTGCAGCAGCGCGGTGAGGGTGTCGACCACCTCGTCGTCGTCGAAGGCGACCCCGCTGGTCATGGCCGCGTACCCCAGCATCGAGACCATGGCCCCCATCGCCGCGGCGACCAGCTCGGGGTCACCGGGCACCGGCTGGCCGCGCTCGCGCATGTACTCCAGATGCTCCCGCAGCGGCGCGGTGTCCCCCACGAGCCGCTCCCAGGCCTGCCCCGACCGGGGCGGCTCCGCCATGGACTTCTGGAAGAGGGCGACCACCACGGGCAGGTGGTCCCGGAAGACGCCCCAGGTGGCCGCGACGTGCGTACGCAGCTGCGCGCGGTCGGCGAGGTCGTGGTCGCGGGGGTGGTCGTCGACCCCGACCGCTTCGTCCACCTGCGCCCCCATGTCCGCGAGCAGCGCGTTCAGCAGCTCGTCCTTGCCGGCGAAGTGCTCGTAGAAGGACCCGGTGGAGCGGCCGGCCGCCTTGGTGATGTCAGTGATCTTCGTCTGCGTGTAGCCGCGCTCCAGGAAGACCGCCCGCGCGGCCTCCTTGAGCGCCGCCTCCGTACCGGCCGCCCGGTCCTTGCGCACTCCCACCGCGATCCCCGATCCCTCTTGACTCCGTCTCCGAGGCCTCATCATACTGAACCCGGTTTCACTGAATCTATATTCAGTGAATTGACATTCACCGAATGCCGGGAGGGGTTGGATCACATGCGTGTGTCAGTCATCGGGGGCGGAGTGGCCGGAGCGGCGAGCGCGATCGCGTTGCGTCGGCGCACGGGCGCCGAGGTCACGGTCTACGAGGCGTACGAGGATCCGGCGGGGCAGGTGGGCTCGTTCCTGAGCCTCGCCGTCAACGGGCTGCGCGGGCTGGACGAGCTGGGCTGCCTCGCCCAGGTCCAGGCGGCCGGCTTCCAGGTCGCCGACCAGCTGATGTGGTCGGCGTCGGGCAAGCTCCTCGGCACGGTGCCCCGCGGCCGGCTGGCCTCGGACACCCTGCACAGCACGACCCTGCTGCGCGGGCGGCTGGTGGAGGTCCTGCGCGCGGAGGCGGAGCGGGCGGGGGCCCGGATCGTGACGGGGCAGCGGGTGGACCCGGCGGCCGCGGAAGGAGACCTGGTCGTGGCGGCGGACGGCATCTGGTCGGCGACCCGCACCACGCTGGACCCGGCGGCGCCGGCCGTGGAGTACGCGGGCCTCTACAGCGTGTCGGGCGTCTCCGAGGGATTGGGTCTCGCCCCGGGCACCTTCCACATGGTCTTCGGCCACCGGGGCGCGTTCCTGTACATCCCGGCGCCGGACGGCACGGTGTGGTGGTCGGCCCAGGTGGCCTCACCGGAGCCCCCGGACCCGGCGGAGGTCACCCTGGGCCTGCTGACGGAGCTGTACGGCTCCTCGCGGATGCCGCTCGACGTACTGCGGGCGGCGACGCGGGTCGACCGCGCGATGCCGATGCACCGGCTGCCGGAGCTGCCCGTCTGGCACGACGGCCGCACCGTGGTCATCGGCGACGCCGCGCATCCGGTGGGCGCCGGGCAGGGCGCGTCGATGGCGATCGAGGACGCGGTGGCCCTGGCCGGGTGCGTCTCGGAGGCGCCGGACATCCCGTCGGCCCTGGCCGCGTACACCCGGCTGCGCCGTCCCCGTGCGGCCCGCATGACCAAGGCCGCCGCGACCAACCGCGACTCCAAGACCCCGGGCACGCTCCAGCGCCGCGTCAACGACCTCCTGATGCCCTTCGTCTTCCGCCACACGTATGCCCGCGCCACGTCCTGGCTCTACCGGTAATCCACCCAGCCCCGCCGGGCACATTCCAGCCCCGCCGGCGTTTGAGGCGCGGGGTCTGGGGCAGCGCCCCGGCAACGGCGCCGCACCCGACAACCGCGGAGCCCCGGCAACGGCACCGCCCCCGCAGGAACGGCGGAGCCCCCGGCCAGGGATCAGGCCGAGAGCTCCTCCGCAAGCGCCTCCCGAAGCCGAGCCGCCCGCTCCGACACTTCCTCCGGCCCCAACTCCATGGCCCGCACGCACCACTTCTGCCCCTCCGCCAGGTCCCCGTGCCGCGCCGCCAGCAGCCCCAGCCGCAGCGCGGCGCGACCGTGGCCCGCCACCGCCGCACGGGTCCACCACAGGGCGGCCTCCGGCTCGCTCCCCTCGCGGGCCAGCAGCAGCCCCAGGTTGAACGCCCCGTTCCGGGACCCGGCCTCGGCCGCCTCCCGGTACCAGCGCGCGGCGACCGCCAGGTCGCCCCGGGCCGCGGCCAGCATGCCGACCCGCACCTGGGCCCGGCGGTGGCCCAGCTCGGCGGCCCGCTCGTACCACTCCTCGCTCTCGGTCCGCGGCGCGCCGCCCACCGGCTCGCCCAGCGCCACGGGCTCCGGCGGCGGAGCCAGCGACTCCAGCAGCGAGGCCAGCCGGAAGGCTGCCTCCGCACTGCCGCCGCCCGCCGCGCACCGCAGGTGCCGCTCGGCGGCCCGCTCCTCCCCGTCCCGGACCAGCGCGATGCCGACCTGGAGCGCGGCGTCGGTGTGTCCCGCCGACGCGGCCCGCTCGTACCACTTCAGCGCCGTACGGTCCTCGTCGCGGCTGGCGAACAGGATCCCCAGGTTGAACGCGGCGTCGACGCTGCCCGCCTCGGCCGCCTTCGAGAACCACGGCTCGGCACCCTCCGCGTCGCCACCCTGGAGCAGCAGGATGGCCAGCGCGTTGGCCGCCTCGCGGTGTCCGGCGTACGCGGCGCGCCGGTACCACTGCTCGGCCTGCGCGGTCCGGTCCTGTGCGACGCACAGCAGAGCAAGGTTGTACGCCCCGTTTTGATCGCCCGCGTCCATGGCGGTCCGGTACCAGCGCTCCGCGGTCTGGGTCTCCCCGCGCGCCGCGTGCAGCGCGCCCAGGGCGTTCGCGGCGTTGCCGTCGCCGTCCTGCGCCGCCCGGTGCCACCAGGCGGCGGCGCTGTCCTCGTCCCCGGCGTCGCGCAGCAGGAAGCCCAGCGCGCAGGCCGCCCGGGCCTCGCCCTGCTTGGCGGAGGTCAGGTACCAGCGCCCTGCCTCCTTGAGCTCCCCGCGCGCCTCCAGCAGCGCGCCCAGGTGCAGCGCGGCACGGCGGTGCCCGCGCGCGGCGGCCTGCCGGTACCACTGCTCGGCCTCGGTGGGGTCGCCCTTCCGCAGGTGCCGCGCGAGCCGGTACGCGGCTTCGCGGTGCCCCTGTTCCGCGGCGGCGCGGAACCACCGCTCGACGCCCTTGTCCCCCCGGTGTTCCAGCAGGTCGGCCAGCCCGTACGCGCCCAGGGCGTGGCCGGATTCCGCCGCCTGGCGGAGCCAGTACTCGGCGGCGGGCTCGTCCCCGCGCTCGCGGAAGTGGCGGCCCAGGGCGTGCGCGGCCGGCGCGGATCCGGCCACGGCGGCGACCCGCCACCAGCCGGCCGCCTCCTCGGGGTAGCCCCGCTGGTGGAGCAGTACGCCCAGGTTGTTCGCGGCGGCGCGGTCCCCTTCCCCGGTGGCGCCGCGCAGGTACGGCTCGGCGCCGGCGAGGTCGCCGCGGCGCAGCAGCAGCGCCCCGAGCACGCTCATGGCACCCGGGTCGCCCTTGTCGGCGGCCACCCGGTGCCGGGCTTCCAGCTCGGCGTCGCTCGCCGTATCGGTCTCGGCGAACACTTCCTCCGCGCTGTGCTTGTCCAAGAATTCCGCATCGGTCAGCGCGGTCTGCGCGTTGGCAACGGGAGCCGACTCACCGGCTCCCGTACCCGGCTCGGCCTCCGCCCTCACAAACCGCCCTGTCTCCAGCAGAGTTGACCTGTCCCCCATAAATCCCATCGTCGCATCACCTGCTACCCGCGTACACCTGGTATGTCGCAGCCAGTGAGGTCACTACAGCGTTTTGTCGACATGCCCATAGAGAGTCAAGTCAAACACGCTCCCGCCCCAACTCACCCTTGTTGGCTACCGCGTGTCCGTCCCTGGGCATGACGAAGGCCCGGATCCCATGGATCCGGGCCTTCATCTTCAGTAGCGGGGACAGGATTTGAACCTGCGACCTCTGGGTTATGAGCCCAGCGAGCTACCGAGCTGCTCCACCCCGCGTCGGTGAAACCACAGTATCACGACGCGGGACGGAACCATTACCGATTTATCGCTAGCTGCCCGGCTTGGGCGCGGTCAGCTTCGCCTCCGCGTCGATCGCCCGCTGCAGCGCCGCCTTGATCTCGTCCTGCGCCTTGCCGAAGGCCGCCCAGTCACCGGACTGCCTGGCCTTCTCGGCGTCCTCGATGGCCTTCTGGGCGTCGGTGAGCGCCGCCTTCACCGTCGGGTCCGTTGCGGCCGGCGGCGTCGTGCCGTCGCCCGGCGGCTGCGTCGGAGGCACCGGCGTGGTCGGGGCCTCGGCCCCGAAGACCACGTTCAGCGCCTTCTCCAGCGTGTCCTCGAACGCGGTCTGGCCGCCGTAGGTCACGAGCACCTTGCGCAGCAGCGGGTACTTCAGGCCCGAACTGCGCACGTACACCGGCTCCACGTAGAGCATTCCGCCGTCGAGCGGGACCGTGAGCAGGTTTCCGTACTCGACCTCCGAGTCGCCACCGCGCAGCAGGCGGATCGACTCGGCGATCTTCGGTTCGGACTGGAACTTGCTCTGGACCTGCTTGGGGCCGTCGACCGGCTTGCTCGTCGGCAGCTTCAGGACGCTGATCTTGCCGTAGTCCGGGGTGCCCGGATCGGCGTTGACCGCCATGAAGGCGCTCAGGTTGTCCCGCTCGTTCGGCGTGAACGTCGTCGTGAGCGAGAAGACCTGGTCCTTCTCCGTCTGGCCCGGCAGCTTCATCGACAGGTAGTACGGCGGGACCGCCGTGCCGGCCTTGGTCGTCGGGTCGTCCGGGACGGCCCAGGCCTCACTGCCGCTGAGGAAGGTCTGCGGGTCGGTGACGTGGTAGCGGGTCAGCAGCTCGCGCTGGACCTTGAACAGGTCCTGCGGGTAGCGCAGGTGGTCCATGAGCGGCTTGGAGATCTCGCTCTTGGGCTTCACCGTGCCCGGGAACGCCTTCATCCAGGTCTTCAGGACCGGGTCCTGGGTGTCCCACTGGTACAGGCTGACCGTGCCGTCGTACGCGTCGACGGTGGCCTTCACCGAGTTGCGGATGTAGTTGACCTGGTTCTCCTGCGCCACCACCGCGCGCTGGCTGTTGGTCAGCGAGTCCGCGGTGCTCTGGCCCAGCGTGGTGCGCGAGGCGTAGGGGTAGCCGTTGGTCGTCGTGTAGGCGTCGACGATCCACTTGATCCGGCCGTCCACGACCGCCGGGTACGGGGCGCCGTCGATGGTCAGCCACGGCGCGACGGCCTCGACGCGCTCCTTGGGCGTGCGGTTGTACAGGATCCGCGAGCCGTCGCCGATGGCCCCGGAGTACAGGATCTGCGGCTCGCTGAAGGTCAGCGCGTAGGCCGCCCGGTTGATCGGGTTGTCGAGGCTGACGCCGGACTTCCCGGTGTAGCTCGTCTCCTTCTCGCCCTTGTCGTCCGAGTAGTCGAGCTCCTTCTGCGGTCCGCCGACGATCGAGTACTGCTTCGTCTGCTCGCCGTAGTAGACGCGCTGCTCGAAGTCCGTGCCGAACATCCCCTTGGAGGGCAGGTCGGACTGGGTGAAGTCGGGCGCGCCCTGGTCGCCGACCGTGGTGCCCTTGGCCGCGACCACTCCGTAGCCGTGCGTGTACTTGAAGTGGTCGTTGATCCAGTTGTTCTTCGGGATGCCGCCGATGTTCAGCTCGCGCAGCCCGATGACGGTGTCCTGGCCGCTGTACCGGTCCACGGCGAGGGTGGACGGGAAGGCGTAGTAGCCCTTGACCTGCTGGAGTTGCTGGAAGGCCGGCGAGACGATGTTCGGGTCGAGGAGGCGGACGCTGGCGGTCGTGTCGGCCGCCTTGCGCAGCTGGCCCTTGTCCGTCCCCGCGGCGGGAACGCCCGGGTAGTCCTTGACCTGGGAGCCTGCGATCCCGTAGGCGTCGCGCGTCGCCTTGATGTTCTTCTCGACGTACGGGGATTCCTTGGCCTGCTCGTTGGGCTGGACCTGGAACTTCTGCACGATCGCCGGATACAGGCCGCCGATCAGGATCGCCGAGAGCACCATCAGACCGAAGCCGATGACCGGCAGCTGCCAGGTGCGTCGCCAGAGCGTCGCGAAGAACAGCGCGGCGCAGATCGCGGCGATGGCCACGAGGATCGTCTTCGCCGGGAGGTACGCGTTCGCGTCGACGTAGCGCAGACCGGTCCAGTTGTCGGCGGCCTTGAAGTCACTGGACTTCACGGCGAGGCCGTACCGGTCGAGCCAGTACGCGACCGCCTTCAGCGTGACGAAGAGGCCGAGCAGCACCGACAGGTGGCCGGTCGCCGCCGCGGTGGCCCGGGCGCCGGGGCTGGTTACGCGCAGTCCGCCGTACAGGTAGTGCACGACGGCCGCGGCGATCACGGACAGCACGACCGCGGCGAAGCCGAAGCCGAGCAGGAAGCGGTACCAGGGCAGGTCGAAGGTGTAGAACGACACGTCGAGGTGGAACTCGGGGTCCTTCTGCCCGAAGGGCACCCCGTTCACGTACATCAGCCAGGTCTTCCACTGGCCGGCCGCCGAGGCGCCGGCGATGAGGCCGACGATCACGGCGATGCCCAGGAGCAGCCACTTCTTGTACGGGGCGATGCTCATCCGGTAGCGGTCGAGGCTCTGCTGCTCCATCGACATCGCGCTGAGCGGCGGCCGCAGCCGGTGCGCCAGCCAGATGTTGAACCCGACGGCACCCGCCATCAGCAGACCGAAGACGGAGAAGAGGCCGATCTTCGTCCAGAGCGTGGTGGTGAAGACCGTGGAGTACTTCACCGAGCGGAACCAGAGCCAGTCCGTCCAGAAGCCCGCGAACATGATGAAGAGCATGGCCAGGACGGCCAGTACGCCCAAGGTCATGAGGAGAGTGCGGGCTCGCCGGGACGGGCGGCCGACTCTCATCCGTGGCCCCGAAGGGCCTCCGCCGCGGTCCGGCATCTGGAAAGCCAAGGTGCGCACCTCGAAAGTCGCTGAGTCTGGTATTGAACGGGCACCCGATCCTAGAGCCCTACTCATCCAACTTTCCGAGGCCTTGGTCAGTTCCCGGTATCCGGTGGAAAGGAGGCAGGATGTTGTCCATGTCCAACCTTTCCCCTTCCCCCGGCACGCCCATGGCGGCCAGCCCGCTGACCCGTGCCTGCCTCGAAATCGACGAGTACGCGGCCGGCCTCGGCTGGGACAAGCCCGCCCGCCTGTTCGCACTCGTCGACACCGCCCGGCTCAAGAAGCAGGAGCCGCGCCTCGCGAGCCAGCTCGGTCTCGACCAGGACGACGCCGGCAAGTCCTCCCTCACCCCGGTCGAGCAGGACGAGGTCCCGGCGGGGACCCCGCTCGACAAGTTCCTGGGCACCATCGCCTGGCCCGATTCCGTCGTCGGCTGCGCGCTGACGGTGGAGCGGCTGATGCTGCCGCCGTCCGCGGAGGCCTCCGTACCGGAGGGGCTGAGCGACAAGCAGCTGGCGAAGTGGGTCGCCGGACACCCGGAGCGGCAGGAGGTCCGCCTGACGGTGGCCGTGCTGCGCGACGGCTCGCGCGAATCGGCCGTACGGCTGCGCGAGAAGGACTCCTCGACCGAGGTCCTCACCGGTGGGAACCTGGTGCCCGGACTGGCCGAGGCACTGGCGGCGACCTTCTCGTAGCAGGGGCCCGGGGCCGGTCAGGGCTTGGCGCTGCACTGCGGCAGCCCGGCCGTGTCCCCCTTGCTGATCTTCTCCAGCGACTGCGTGGCGTCGCCGATGGTGGAGACCTTGACCAGGGTCAGCCCGTCGGGCACGTGGGCGGCGGCGGTGGCGCAGTTCTCGGCCGGGGTCAGGAAGTACTCGGCGCCGGCCTGGCGGGCGCCGATGGTCTTCATCTGGATGCCGCCGATGGGCCCGACCTTGCCCGCGTCGTCGATGGTGCCGGTGCCCGCGACGAACTTGCCGCCGGTCAGGTCCTCCGGGGTGAGCTTGTCGACGATGCCGAGGGCGAACATCAGCCCGGCGCTGGGGCCGCCGACGTCGGCGAGCTTGATGTCGATCGTGAACGGGAAGGTGTGGTCGGTCCCGGCGCGGATGCCGACGATGGCGTGCCCGTCGCCCTCCGCCTTGCCCGCGGTGATGGTGACCTTGGTGGTGCCGACGGGTTCGCGGTTCGCCTTCGCCGCCTCGGCCGCCTCCGCGGCGGGCACGATGGTGAACTCGACCGGCTCCCCGGGCTTGTGCTTGGTGACGAGCTTGGCCACGTCCTCCGGGGCGTTGACGGGGGCGCCGTCCACGGCCTTGATGACGTCACCGGCGTGCAGCGTGCCGTCGGCGGGGCTGGCCTTGACCACGGAGGCGACGATGACGCGGGCGGAGACCGGGACGCCGAGCTGCTTGAGAGCGGCCACCTTGGCGCTCTGCTGCGACTGGCTGAACTCCTCGGCGTTCTCCTGGGTGGACTCCGCGTCCGTCTTGCCGTTCGGGTAGAGGTTCTCGTGCGGCACGACGATGTTGTCGCCGGCCAGCCACCCGTACACCGCTTCCACCAGGTTCATGTCGTAGTCCGCGCCGGTGACGCGGACCGTCGTCATGTTGAGGTGCCCGCTCGTCGGGTACGTCTTGCGCCCCGAGATGTTGAGGACGGGCTCGCCGTGCGAGTCCCCGAGCGTGTTCACGGTCGGACCGGGGCTCATCTCGGAGTACGGGACCTTGATGAACACCCCTGCGCAGAGCAGCGCGAACAGCATGAGGGTGGAGGCGAGCATCGTCGCAGTGCGGCGTGGCATGCATCCGACAGTACGGGACGGCCATGGCGAGCGGCCCGTGGGGCCGGTCCGTACGGGGCCGTGCGCGGAGCCCTCAGGCTCTCGGTGATCTCGGGGCCCCTCACGGGACGCGTCAGACGGCGTCGGAACCGGAGTGAGCCTCTGCCTTTTGCCTGGCCTGTTCGGCCTTTCCCATGGCTTCGCGGAAGCGTGCGTAGCCGGCGAGCTCGGATATGTCGCCTTGCGTGCGGTCGCGTGCCGCCCAGCTGCCCCATATCGCCGCTCCGATCGCGGCGAACAGCGGAATCAGCAACCACGCCAGTGACGCCATGGGCGTGCCTCCCTACCCCGAAGTACGTGTCGTTGGTGGCTTCAACGCTGCTGCCCGGGAAGGGGTTACGCAAATCGAGGGCGTGTTGCGCGGCCGAACGGGTGCGAGGCTACCCCCTTCGGGAGGCAGCTCCACGACCGGGGGGTTCACAGCATGCGCCGATCCACCCCTCGGTGCCGTCAGCAGGCGCCGACCCGCTCCTCCGTGCCGTCGGCGAAGGCCCCTTCCTCCCCGGCCGCCCTCGCACTGCTCGGCGCCAGGGCGCCTCACAGGCTTCGGCCGCCTGCGCCGGACTCCGTCCGTCGGCTCGCCCGGGCCGGCTTCAGCAGGCGCCGACCCACTCCTCCGTACCGTCGGCGAAGGTCTGGTGCTTCCAGATCGGGACCTCGTGCTTGAGGTCGTCGATCAGCATCCGGCAGGCTTCGAAGGCCTCGCCGCGGTGCGGGCAGGACACGGCGACGACGACCGCCAGGTCACCCACGGCCAGGTCGCCCACGCGGTGCACGGCGGCCAGGGCGCGGACCGGGTACTTGGCCACGACGCGCTCGGCGACCCGGCGCATCTCGGCCTCGGCCGTCGGGTGGCAGGAGTAGCCGAGCGAGTCGACGTCCGCCCCGCTGTCGTGGTTGCGCACCGTACCGACGAAGAGCGTCGTACCGCCCGTCGCGTCGTCGCCGACGGCCTGGAAGACCTCGTCGATCGAGAGCGGGGTGTCACGGATCGCGAGCAGCCGGATCGGGTCCTGCGCGGCCTGCTCGCCGGGGTGATCGAAGTGCGGTGCCATGCCTTCATCGTGCCCTAGCCGCTGACAAGGCGAAATAGCTGATTCGCCCGGGCCGCGCCCGCCTGCTTGGGAGCCTCCTACAGAAACCCACTGGTGGCGGCCGCATCCGCCCCCGGCGCGAAGCCATCTCCAGCCCCGCCGGCGTTTGAGGCGCGGGGCCCAGCCATCTCCAGCCCCGCCGACGCTTGAGGCACGGGGCCCAGCCATCTCCAGCCCCGCCGACGCTTGAGCCGCGGAGCCCAGCCATCTCCAGCCCCGCCGACGCTTGAAGCACGGGGCCCAGCCATCTCCAGCCCCGCCGACGCTTGAGGCACGGGGCCCAGCCATCTCCAGCCCCGCCGGCGTTTGAGGCGCGGGGTCCGGGGCGGAGCCCCGGAAAGCCCGGGCGCAGCCCGGGGCCGCTTGCGCGGCGGCGCCGCAGGGGCCCGGACCCGGCCCGGCCGGGCAGCGGGCCGGGCAGCGGGCCGGGTCAGAGCCCCCGGCGCCGACGGGCCGCACGGACCACCGCGGCGGCACCCAGCAGCGCGACCGTCGCACCCGCCGCACCCGCGGCGGTGGCGTCCTTGCGCCCCAGCCGCCGCCCCGCGACCGTGTGCCGCCCCGCGACCTCCTGGAGCAGCTCGGCCAGCACCTCCTCGTTGGTCCACCGCGGCCGCCAGCCCGCCGCGTGCAGCCCGCTGACGCTGACCACCCACGGGTGCATGGTGTACGCCAGGTCCCCGGCCGGGGAGGGCGTCAGCCCGATCCGGTGCAGCCGGGCCGCGGCGCCCAGGGCGACCGCCGAGGGCAGCTCCATGCGGCGGATCCCGCTCAGCTCCTCGACCTCCTCCTGCTCCAGCCAGCCCTCGCAGCCCACCGCGAGCTCGCCCTCGACCTTCTCCAGCGCCGCGTACTCCAGCGCACTGACCAGGTCCTCGACGTGGCAGAACTGCCAGGTGGGACGGGATCCGGCGACCACGAGCAGGCGCGGGGACTCGAAGTACCGGGTCAGGGCGGTGTCCGTGCCGCCGACCAGGACCGCGGGGCGGATCACCGTGACGTTCAGGCCGGGGTGCGCCCGCGGTGCCCGGCGGCCCAGCCGTTCGATCTCCAGCAGGTCCCCGACCCCGGTCGCCTCCGCCGTGGCCCGCAGCTCGGAGTCCTCGGAGAGCGGGATGTCGTTGTCGGGCAGGGCCCCGTAGACCATCGCGGAGGTGCACAGCACGACCCGGTGCACCCCGGCCGCCGCGGCGGCCGTGAGCACGGTCTGGGTCCCGCGCACGTTGTACGCCGTACGGGCCGCCGGGTCCGTCTCCAGATCCAGGTCCAGCGCCAGGTGCACGACGACGTCGGCGCCGCGCAGCTTCTCGGCGATCGCGGGGTCCCGTACGTCCAGGACGTGCCACTGCGCGGCCGCGCAGTCCCCGCGCCGCTCGTCGATCGCCACGACCTGCTTGACCTCGTCGGAGGCGGCCAGGCGGCTCACCAGGGCCGCGCCGACGCCCGACGCGGCGCCGGTCACGGCGATCACGGGGCCTCGCACGGCCGGGTTTCGCGGCTGGCGAACGTCGTGCGCGTTGTCACGCTCTGGGCGGTTTTCGGGGTCGGGCGTCACGCGGCTGTCCTTATCCGAGCTGTGCTTGTCCAAAGGGTGCGGATCTGGGGAACTCACCGGGCGTCTCCAGCGGTTGTCTTCAGTAGGGACGCGCCGTGACGCGTACCCACCAGGTGATGTCCATCCTGCCGCAGCCCAGGAGTCGGCGGAGCACCGAGCCCGTAAGCGGCTCTGGTGTCTACGCTGGGTGGTGTTGTCGGACCATTGCCCGTCGGCACCCGCCGGCGGCCCTACGAGCCGAGGAAACCCGTGAGCGACACCCCATTCGGATTCGGCCTTCCGCCGGAGGAGCCGGAGGACGGCGACGAGGGCAAGAAGAAGGGCAATCAGGGCGGCCAGGGCGGCCCGGCGAATCCGTTCGGGTTCCCCGGCATGGGCCTGCCGGGCCCGGGCGGCGCGGGCGGTCCCGGCGGCGCGGACAATCCGTTCGCGGCGATGTTCGGCTCGATGAACCCGAACGACCTCGGCGCGGCCTTCCAGCAGCTCGGCCAGATGCTCAGCTACGAGGGCGGTCCCGTGAACTGGGACATGGCCAAGGACATCGCCCGCCAGACGGTCGCGCAGGGCACGGCGGACGGCGTGAAGGACGCCAGCGTCGGCGTCGCCGAGAAATCCGCCGTCGAGGAGGCCATGCGCCTCGCCGACCACTGGCTGGACGGCGTGACCTCGCTGCCCGCGGGCGCCGCCACGGCCGTCGCGTGGAGCCGCGCCGAGTGGGTCGAGGCGACCCTCCCGGTGTGGAAGGAACTCGTGGACCCGGTCGCCGAGCGGGTCGGCGCGGCCATGGGCAGCGTGCTGCCCGAGGAGATGCAGGCCATGGCGGGCCCGCTGCTCGGGATGATGCGCTCCATGGGCGGGGCCATGTTCGGCCAGCAGATCGGCCAGGCCGTGGGCGTGCTCGCGGGCGAGGTCGTCGGCTCGACCGACATCGGGCTGCCGCTGGGCCCGGCCGGCAAGGCCGCGCTGCTGCCGCTGAACATCGAGAGCTTCGGCAAGGACCTGGGCGTCCCGGCGGACGAGGTGCGGCTGTACCTGGCCCTGCGCGAGGCGGCCCACGCCCGGCTCTTCGCCCACGTGCCGTGGCTGCGCTCGCACCTGTTCGGCGCGATCGAGGGCTACGCCCGCGGTATCAAGGTCGACACCTCGAAGCTGGAGGACGTGGTCGGCCAGCTGGACCCGTCGAACCCGGAGCAGCTGCAGGAAGCGCTGCAGGGCGGCATGTTCCAGCCGCAGGACACCCCCGAGCAGAAGGCCGCGCTGGCCCGCCTGGAGACGGCGCTCGCGCTGGTCGAGGGCTGGGTCGACGCGGTGGTGCACGAGGCCGCGAAGCCGCGTCTGACCTCGGCGGACGCGATGCGCGAGACCATGCGTCGGCGGCGTGCCTCGGGCGGCCCGGCGGAGCAGACCTTCGCGACGCTGATCGGCCTGGAGCTGCGCCCGCGCCGGCTGCGCGACGCCTCGCGGCTGTGGGCCTCGCTCACCGACGCGCGGGGTGTGGACGGCCGCGACGGGCTGTGGGAGCACCCGGACATGCTGCCGACGGCCTCCGACCTGGACGACCCGGACGGCTTCGTGCACCGCGAGCAGCTCGACTTCTCCGAGATCGACAAGATGCTCGGCGAGGCCGCCCGCAAGCGCGACGAGGACGGCGACGAGAAGAAGTGAGCCTGCACGAAGACGCGGTCCTCGTCCTCAAGGGCTACGAGGACCAGCCCGAGCTGCGCGATGTCTACCTGGGGCACCTGGCCGCCCATCCGGACGGGGTCTACAAGCCCTGCGGGGCCGGGCACATCACCGGCAGCGCGCTGGTGATCGACCCGGAGCGGGAGCGCGTCCTGCTGACTCTGCACAAGAAGCTGGGCATGTGGCTGCAGATGGGCGGCCACTGCGAGCCCGGCGACGCCACCCTCGCCGAGGTGGCGCTGCGCGAGGCCCGCGAGGAGTCGGGCATCGCGTCCGGGCTGAGCCTGCTGCCCGGCGGGCCGGTGCGCCTCGACCGGCATCCGATCCCGGCGCCCTGCAACTGGCACCTGGACGTGCAGTACGCGGCGCTGGCGCCGGCCGGCGCGGAGGCGGAGATCAGCGAGGAGTCCCTGGACCTGCGCTGGTTCCAGTACGAGGAGGTGGCGGCGGTGGCCGACACCTCGGTCGTACGGCTGCTGGAGGCGACCTTGGCGCGGCTCGGCGCGTGACGTCACGCGCGACACCGTGACATGAGGAAGGGGCGGTCCCGGATGCCCGGGGCCGCCCCTTCCTCGTGCCTTCGCCGTATCGCTAGTTCCAGGCGTTGTTCTGGTTCTGCGCGTGCGAACCCTGCTGGCCCATGCCGAACTGCGCCGCGGCGCCCTGGCCGAGCTGGGCGTTCTGCGGCGGCAGCACCTCGCTGGGCTGCACGAGGGCGAAACCGGTGCCGAGGAAACTCAGCTCCCAGCCCTCGCCGGTGTTGCCGCGCCGGCGCCAGACTCCGGTGGAGTGCGTCTGGGCCTGCATCTGCACCCGCAGCGAGGTGGACCAGGCGACGATCGCGTCCGCGTCGGCGTTGACGTACTTGTCGGGCGTGACCTGCATCATCAGCGGCTGCCCGGAGGTCATCAGCGCGACCTTGCCGCGGCCGGTGATGTTGAGCTGGTACTTGCCGGACCCGGAGATTCCGTACTGGCTGTCCACCGCGATGACCTCGGTGTGCAGGGTGGAGTCCAGGGCCAGGACATAGCTGCTGTCGACGGTGAGGCCGTCCTGGTCCACGTCCACGACGTGCACGTACTGGGCCAGGTTGGCGAGGTAGACCGTGCCCTGCCCGGAGCAGCGCATGAGGTCCAGGCCCTCGCCGGTGCGACGGCGGGCGCCCCGCTGGTTGGCGCTCTGGTACTCGCCGTCGAAGTCGATGATCCCCTGGTAGGCGACCATCGCGCCCTTGCGGGCGAGCACGTCGTCGTGGCCGGTCAGCGAGACCCGTAGCAGCTGCGGGTTCTGGACGGCGTACCGCTCCTGGGACTGCGCCTCGGCGTGGGCGAAAAGTGCGCTCTGCATGATGTGTCCGCTCCCCCTCAGCCCCGGGCCCGGAGCCGGTCGGTGCTGTCCTCGCTGGGCTGTACGACGACGATTCCCTGGCCGGAGAAGGCCATCTGGTAGGCCTCCCCGCTGCCCCGGCCGATCATCGACGAGGCTTTGAAGCTGCGCTTCCCCTTGACCTTGAGATTCGGCGACCAGGCGACGAGCGCGTCCGGGTCGACGTAGGTCTCGTCCTCGCCGCGGCCGCAGTCGACCACGATCGGGGTGCCGCGGGAGGTGATCGCGACCCAGCCGGTGCCGGCGACCTGCACGTTGAAGAGGCCCTGACCGGCGAACTTCGCCATGCCCTTGACCCGCTCGACGCCCCACTGGAGGTGGGCGTCGAAGGCGAGCAGGTTGGTGCCGTTGACGGAGAGGGCGTCGTTGTTGAGGTTGATGACGACCACGTCGGCGCCGTAGTCGGCGAGGTAGAGCAGGCCGTCGCCGGTGCACTTCATCAGCGGGGCGCCCTCGCCGGTGAGCCACTGCGAGGCCATCTGGCGGACGGCCGGCGGGTTGGGCTCGTACTGCACGAAGCCTTCGTACGCGACCATCGAGCCGGTGCGGGCGAAGAGGTCCTGGCCGCTCTGCATGGCGACCTTGAGCATGGCCCGGCCGTGGTTCTCCATGCGGGCCGTGACGGGGGTCGGGGCGTAGCCCGCGAGCTGCTGGTTCATTGCGTTCATGTCGGGCTCCCTCAGACCTCGTACGGCTGGACGACGATGAAGTTGCCGGGAGCGCCGCGGAACTGGAGGTTCACGGTCTCCCCGCTGTGGCCGGGGTAGGCGTTGCGCCGGAGCCGGACCTGACTGGAGATGATCACCTGTGAGGCGGCCGACCACGCCACGATGGCGTTGCTGTCCGCGAAGGTGGTCGGGGTGACGGGGAGGACGACCGGGACGCCGTGCGTCTTGACGATCACGGTGCCGGTCCCCTGGAACTGCATGGTGAACAGGGCGCCGCCGGGGATGCCGTGGCCCTCGATGCGGCGGACCTCGTGCTGGAGCGACTCGTCGAAGGCGAGGACGCTCTCGGCGGAGACGCAGATTCCGTCGCCCTGGAGCTCGATGGCGTGCAGGTGCGCGCCGTTCTCGGCGAGGAAGACCTGGCCGCGGCCGGTGCAGCGCATCAGCTGCATCTCCTGGCCGGTGGCGTTGCCGACGATGCGGCCGGCGAAGCCCGCGCCCTTGTAGCTGAAGTCGACCTTGCCCTGGTAGAGGACCATGCTGCCCTGGCGGGCGAGGACGGCCTGGCCGCCCATCGACAGGTCGACGCGCATGAGCTGCTGGTTCTGCGGGGTCCAACGGGCGCCCGTGGGGGCTTCCTTGTACGGCTGGAGCGCGGCGGCGAGACCGGCTGCGACGGGGGCGGCGCCCTGCGGGGCGTAGCCGGGCTGCTGGCCGCCGGGCGGGTACTGGCCGGGAGCCTGCCCGGGGAACTGGCCCGGGACCTGGCCGTACGAGGGCTGCTGCCCGTAGGGGGCGGGGGCCGGAGCGGGCGGGGGGACCTGGCCGTACGAGGGCTGCTGCGGCGGCTGGCCGTACGGCGCGGGGGCGGGCGGCGCGATCGGCGCGGCCATGGTGGGCGCACTGTGCTGCGGGTAGGCCTGCGGCTGCGGGGCGGGCGCGGGAGCGGGCGGCGCACCGAAGGAGGGCGCGGGAGCCGGGGCCTGCGGTGCCGGTGCCTGGGCGGGGGCGCCGAAGGACGGTGCCTGAGCCTGCGGGGCGGGCGCGGCCGCCTGCGGCGGCGGGGCGAACCCGGGCGCGGCGCCCGTCTGCGCCGGGGCCTGCTGCGGCTGCTCCTCCTCGGCGACCTCGCCGCCGAAGTTCTTGAGCAGCGCGGCGAGTCCTCCGTCGAAGCCCTGGCCGACGGCGGCGAAGCGCCATACGTCCTTGAGGTAGAAGTCGCCGAGCATCACGGCCCGCTCGGTGGTGAACTCCGCACCGGTGAACGAATACCGGACGACTTCCTCGCCGCCCGCGACGATCCGGATGTAGCCCGGGCCGATCTGCGACATCTGGCCGGCGCCGTCGATGGTGGCGGTGAAGGACAGCTTGTGGATGGACGCCGGCACGCGGTCCAGCGTCACCCGGAAGGATTCGGTGTCTCCGGCCTGAGCGCCGAGCTGCTGGATGGACTCCTCGGGCGACTTCGGCTGGTTGAAGAAGACGAAGTAACGGTCGTCGGACAGCTGCTCGTTCACGTCGAGGCCGAAACAGCTGATGTCGAAGGTGAGTCCGGGCCCGGCGATCTGGACGCCCACGTACAGATCGGTGCCCGCCGTCAGATCACTGATCTTGGCCTTGTGGCCCCGTTGGAATTCCCTGCCCATACGTAACGACCGTCCCCCATCCCGACTGTGATTGCGTGCCGCTCAGGCTAACGGCAACTGCCGACATCCGGCCAAGTCGGTACCGACCCGGTACATATCACCGTGCGTGACAGTCCGGTGGGAGCCGGGCTATTCGTCGCGGGCGGCGGGGACCTTCGGGAGGCGCTCGGCGGCGACGATTCCCTCCAGATATCCGCGGGCGCGCTCGGTCCGGGGGTACGCCTCCAGCAGCTCCCAGAAGCGGGGACCGTGGCCGGGCACGAGCAGGTGGGCCAGTTCGTGCAGGAGTACGTAGTCGACGACGTACTCCGGCATCCCCTGGAGGCGGTGGGAGAGCCGGATGCTGCCTTCGGCCGGGGTGCAGGAACCCCAGCGGGTGTTCTGGTTGGTGACCCAGCGGACCGATCGGGGGCGGGCGCGGCTGCTGAAGTACTGCTCGGACAAACGCTCGGCACGCTCGGTCAGTTCCGCGTCGCCGAGGGTGCGCTTGCTCTCCTGCGCGGCCAGCTTGTCGAGCATGACGCCCACCCAGCGCTGCTCCTCGGCCTCGGACATCCGGGCAGGGATGAGGACGACCGTACGGTCACCCTCGCGATAGGCGGATACGGTCCTGCGGCGGCGCGCGCTCCGGCGGACTTCGACGGCGCGCTGCGGTGGGTCGGCGGACACGCCACGACGGTACCCGGTAGCCGTGGCGGAAGTCCCGCCCGTCCGGGGGTCGAACACGATCGATTCACAGCCGCTATCCGGAACACCCCATTTCTCCATCTCATATGCCTAATACGCCTCGCCTGTGGACAAATTCCTGCACGGAATGCGGCGGACGGGCAGTGTTGCGGGAGAGCGGAAATGAGGCGGCGCGGTTGCGCACGTGAAATCGAGGGGGGACGGCCGTGTATCCGAAGGTGAAGCCGGCACTGGCGCGGGCTTGGCGGGATCTGCAGACGGTTCAGTTCGGGGTGACGCCCGCCCACGCGGTGGTGCTCGGTCCCGTCGACACGGCGACGGGCGCGCTCATCGACCGGATCGACGGGACGCGGCGGATGGAGTTGTTGCGGGCCGAGGCCTCGGGGATGGGGCTGCCGGACGGCCAGGCCGACGAACTGGTCCGGCGGCTGGCGGGGGCCGGGCTGCTCGACGACGCCACGGCGGGCGGTCCGCGCGCGCAGGCCGTGCGCAAGCGGCCGGAGACCTTGGAGCGGCTGGCGCCCGACCTGGGCTCCCTCTCCCTGGTCCGCCGGGAGCCGGGCGGGGACTTGCGGGGGATCGCCGCACGCCGGGCGATACGGGTCCAGGTGCGCGGGAGCGGCCGGGTGGGGGCGTTGATCGCCTCGGTCCTGTCCGGAGCCGGCGTGGGCGGGGTCGAGGTGCTCGACGGTGGCCGGGTGGAGCTGGGGGACGTGGCACCGGGCGGGCTCGGGCCCGGGAGCGTGGGCAGGCTGCGGGCCGAGGCCGCGGGCAGGCTGGTGCGCGAGTCGGCTCCGGGCCGCGCGCCGCGGGCCGGGGAGAGCGAGGGCCCGGAGCCCGGGCTCGCCCTGGTGGTGGTCGCGCCCCGAGACGGACTGCAGGCCTGGGCCCCCGATCCGGACACCGCGGCCGGCTGGGTGGCGACGGGCATTCCGCACCTGTACGCGGGGGTGTTGGAGGGCACCGGGATGGTGGGGCCCCTGGTGCTGCCGGGTGCGACGGCGTGCGCGGGGTGCATGGAGCGCGAGCGCGTGGACCTGGATCCGGCCTGGCCGAGGATGCTGGTGCAGTGGCGGTCGGCCCACCGCCGCCGGGCGGGCGCCGCCTGTGATCTGGGCCTGTCCACGGCGGTGGCCGGCCTGGCCGCGGCGCACGCGCTGTCCTTCCTCGACGGCGAACTGCCCGCTTCCACCGCCTCCCGCTGGGAGGCCGCTCTCCCGGCCCTGCACTGGCAGCGCGACCCGGTCGGTCCGCACCCCGACTGCCCCTGCGGCGCGAGTGCCGGTCGTCCAGCTCTGCTCCAGCGAGCAGGAGGAGGATCGGGCGGGGATCCCCCGGAGGGGCCATGACAGGATGCGTGGAGTCGGAGGGGTCTTCCCGAACCGCCGCTTGCGGCGCAGCTGTCTGGGAAATGGAGGGGCGCATGTCTGATCTTCCCCGGAAGGCAGTCACCCGTACCGTCAAGCTGGCCGCGCTGCCGCTCGGCATAGCGGGTCGGGCAACCTGGGGTCTGGGCAAGCGGATCGGCGGCAAGTCGGCGGAGATAGTGGCGCGCGAGCTCCAGCAGCGCACCGCCGAGCAGCTGTTCCGGACGCTCGGGGAACTGAAGGGCGGTGCCATGAAGTTCGGGCAGGCCCTGTCGGTCTTCGAGTCGGCCCTGCCCGAGGAGGTCGCGGGCCCCTACCGGGCGGCGCTGACCAAGCTTCAGGAGGCGGCCCCGCCGCTGCCCGCGGCCACGGTGCACCAGGTGCTGGCGGACCGGCTGGGCGCGGACTGGCGGGACCTGTTCGAGGAGTTCGAGGACAAGCCGGCCGCGGCGGCCTCGATCGGGCAGGTGCACCGGGCGGTGTGGCACGACGGCCGGCAGGTGGCGGTCAAGGTCCAGTACCCGGGGGCCGGCGAGGCGCTGCTGTCGGACCTGAAGCAGCTGGGCCGGTTCGCTGGTCTGCTGGGCCCGCTGGTACCGGGCATGGACATCAAGCCGCTGATCAAGGAGTTGCGCGACCGGGTCTCGGAGGAGCTCGACTACGAGCTGGAGGCCGAGGCGCAGCGGACGCACGCGGACGCGTTCGAGGGCGACCCGGACGTCGTCGTCCCGGACGTCGTGCACCAGGGCGACCAGGTGCTGGTGACCGAGTGGATGGAGGGGACTCCGCTGTCGGAGGTGATAGCCGACGGCACTCAGGAGGAGCGCGACCGCGCCGGGCAGTTGCTGGCCCGGTTCCTCTTCTCCGGTCCCGCGCGCACCGGGCTGCTGCACGCGGATCCGCACCCGGGCAACTTCCGGCTGATATCGGGGCCGGAGGGCCGCATGCGGCTGGGCGTCCTGGACTTCGGCACGGTCGACCGGCTGCCCGGCGGCTGGCCCAAGCCCATCGGCAGGTCCCTGCGGATGACGCTGGACGGTGATGCCGAGGGGGTCTACGGGCACCTGTGTGCCGAGGGGTTCGTGAAGGAGTCCATCGAACTGGACCCCGACGCGGTACTGGACTACCTGAAGCCGATCATCGAGCCCGCGGAGGCCGAGGAGTTCACCTTCACGCGGGCGTGGCTGCGCGGCCAGGCGGCGCGGATCGCCGATCCGCGGTCTCCCGCACACCAGTTGGGACGGCAGATCAACCTGCCGCCCTCGTACCTGCTGATCCACCGGGTCACGCTGAGCACCATCGGGGTGCTGTGCCAGCTGGGCTCGACGGTGCGGCTGCGGGACGAACTGGACTCCTGGCTGCCGGGGTTCCCGTCCGCGGAGTGACGTAGGGGCGGGCGGGCCGGCTCCGGGTCACCACCAGGAGGAGTCGAGCCTGCCCTCGATCGCACGGATGTTGGCCCGGGCGCAGTCGTGGCAGAAGTAGTGCCTGCTGCCGTTTTCCATGGAGCAGGTCCAGGTGATCGGGGCGCCGTCCGGAGACCGGGCACCGCAGCGCGCGCAGACGACGGGCTGGGCCTCGGATCCCGGCTTGGCGGGGTGGGGGGTCGGCTGGTCCACCTCCAGACGATATCCCCGTACGGGGTGGACGCCCTGCGCAACGCACCGGGGGGACCGGTCCGTTCGGACCGGTCCCCCCGGGAGGCTCTGTCTCTGCTCTTCGGAGCTTCAGGGCTCTTAGTGCATGACGGCCATGGCCAGTGCGCGCCGGGCGCGCAGCGAGACGCGCTCGGCTCGCCGCTGCATGCGGCGGGCGGCGACCAGGCGCAGGGCGTGACGCTCGGCGTCCACCTCACGCATGCGGTCGTCCATATGGGCACGGGCCAGGGCTTCTGGGATGAGTTGCATTTCGCGGGTCCTGTTCTGACGCGAGGTGATCGCGCCGGCGGTGATGAAGTCTGCGGTGGCGGAGCCGTGCGGCTGCTCGCTCGTGGAGTGGGCGGTCATGAGGGCCTGCTTCAGGGGGTCGTGCGTGAGGGGGCGGTCGATGGTTCCGTGGGCGGTCATGCCGCGACAACCGGGTTCTTGCGCGGACGGCCACGCGGCCGCTTGCGGGCGACGACGACACCCTGGACGAAGAGCTCGCCACCCCAGACACCCCAGGGCTCGCGGCGCTCGGTCGCCCCGGCGAGGCAGGCCTCGACCAGCGGGCAGGTGCGGCAGAGGGACTTGGCGTACTCGACGTCCGCCGGGGACTCGGCGAAGAAGACCTCGGGGTCGAAGGTGCGGCACGGAACGGGTACGCCGAGGTTCTCGATGGCGTCGTCGAGCGCGGTCAGCGCGGTGAGCGGGGTCAAGGTGTGGTCCTCCGGGACTGCGGGCGGGGAGATCGTTTGGGTCTGCGGTACGGACGGGGCGTGCGCTTCGAGTTGCACGGTGGTTTCTTCCTCGTCTTGGTCGGCTAGTCGTTCCGGCCGGTCGGCCGGGTTCGGCTGGGCTGCGTTTCAGTCCCGAGGCCCCTTCGCTGCGTCGCCCCCGTTCGGGGACAAACAGAAGGGCCGCGGATCCCGGGTGGGGTTCCGCGGCCCTGAAGGCGCCGGCCTGATCATGCGATCAGACTGGATCACTCCAGGGTTCGAGCCCACGGAAGGCCCACATCAGGTGGTGCTGCTGCTTCGTCGTCTGCTTGGTCTGGCGCTTAAATCCGGCACTGGCGGCACCGGCTGCGGCGGCGAAGCCATAGGCGCCATGCGCCTGAGCTTCTGCTGCCAGTACTGCCACCGGTGCCTGGGTCGGTCGCTCATTGCGCTCGCGGACCGGACGGGTCGCCAGCAGGGCGGGGCTGTCAGCGGAAATCGCGGACACACCGGTACCCAGGAGGGAGACGGAACCGAGCAGGCAGGAAGCGTCGACCGAGCGATCGGTCATTTTGGTGAAGGTCATGAAGCTGGTCACTGGTCTCGCCTCCTCTCGGCGTCTCGGGGACGGGGCCGGGGGCCTGTCCCATGCGTATTCGGATAAGTACAGCACGGATCCAGGGCTTCGGAGAAGCCACCGTTTCCGTTGCTAAGAACCTATGGGGATTCGCTGGGCATGTGCAAACTATTTTTCCGACGAGTTTCTACGCGTCGTCAGAATCCTCGGACCCGGGCTCCTGACCAGCGCAGATGGCCAGGACGTCGGCTCCGTACCGCTCGAGCTTGCGTCCACCCACGCCGGAGATCATCGAGAGCTCGCCCTCCTCGGACGGCGCGGCCTCCGCGATCGCCATCAGCGTCTTGTCCGTGAAGACGCAGTAGGGGGGCAGGCCCTGCTCCTTCGACTGGGCCCGGCGCCACTCCCGCAGCCGCTCGTAGAGCCCTTCGTCCATGTCGGACGGGCAGTCCTCGCAGCGCATCAGTTTCAGCTCGCCGGCGTCGGTCAGGGTCTTGCCGCAGACCCGGCAGAGCACCGGTCCGCGGCGCCCGCGCTTGCGGGCCGCGCGCTCGGCCGCGCCGCCCGGCCCCGTTCCCGGGGCCGCGGAGCCCGGCCGCAGGCCGTTCAGGAAGCGGCTGGGGCGACGGGAGGCCCGGCCGCCCGGGGCCCGGGAGAGCGCCCAGGAGAGGTTCAGGTGCAACCGCGCCCGGGTGACGCCGACATAGAGCAGCCGGCGCTCCTCCTCGACCTGCTCGTCGGTCTTGGCATAGGTGATCGGCATCATGCCGTCGGTGAGGCCGACGAGGAACACGGCGTCCCACTCCAGGCCCTTGGCCGCGTGCAGCGAGGCCAGGGTGACGCCCTGCACGGTCGGGGCGTGCTGGGCGGCCTTGCGCTCGTCGAGCTCGATGGTGAGGTCCGCCAGGGTGACTCCGGGCCGGGTCCGGGCGAAGTCCTCGGCGAGCCGGACCAGGGCGGCCAGCGATTCCCACTGGTCGCGCACCGCGCCGGAGCCGGCGGGCGGCTCGCTGGTCCAGCCGGTGGAGCTGAGCACGGCGCGGACCTGGGAGCCGAGCTCGACGACGTCGTCGAGCAGCGGGTCGTTCCCGCCGGACCGGGCGGCTCCGCGCAGCGCGAGGATCGCCTTCTGGACCTCGTTCCGCTCGAAGAAGCGCTCGGCTCCGCGCAGCTGGTACGGGACCCCGGCGTCGGCGAGGGCCTGCTCGTACACCTCGGACTGGGCGTTGATGCGGTACAGGACGGCGATCTCTCCGGCCGGTACGCCCGCCGCGATCAGGTCCCGGATCCGCGCGGCGACGCCCTCGGCCTCGGCGGGCTCGTCCGAATACTCGGCGTAGACCGGGTCGGGGCCGGTCTCGCGCTGCGAGATCAGCTCCAGGCGGTGCTCGGCGGCCCGGCCCTTCGCCTGGTTCAGGAGGCCGTTGGCGAGGTGGACCACCTGGGGGGTGGAGCGGTAGTCGCGGACCAGCTTGACCACGGTGGCCTGCGGGTAGCGGGTGCGGAAGTTCAGCAGGTGGTCGGGGGTGGCGCCGGTGAAGGAGTAGATCGTCTGGCTGGCGTCGCCGACGACGCAGAGGCTGTCGCGCTCGCCGAGCCAGAGGTCGAGCAGCCGCTGCTGGAGGGGGCTGACGTCCTGGTACTCGTCCACGACGAAGTGCTGGTACTGGGCGCGGATCTGTTCGGCGATGTCGTGGCGGTCCTGGAGGATGCCGACGGTCAGGAGCAGCACGTCCTCGAAGTCGATCATGCCGCGGTCGCGCTTGAGCTGCTCGTACGTCCCGTAGATCTGGGCGATCTCCGCCAGGTCCCGGGGGGCTTCGCGGCCCGACTTGACGGCGGCCGCCGGATAGTCGGCGGGCACGGTCTGGGTGACCTTGGCCCACTCGATCTCACCGGTGACATCGCGCAGCTCATTGCGGTCGAGGCGGATGCGGCAGCGCGCGCCGGCCTCGGCGACGAACTGGATCTTGCGCTCCAGGAGTCGGGGGACGTCCCCGCCGACCGCCTTGGGCCAGAAGTACTGGAGCTGGCGCAGGGCGGCCGAGTGGAAGGTGCGGGCCTGGACCCCGCCCGCGCCGAGGCCGCGCAGGCGGCCGCGCATCTCTCCGGCGGCGCGGTTGGTGAAGGTGACGGCGAGCACACTGGCCGGCATGAGCTGGCCGGACTGGACCCCGTAGGCGATGCGGTGGGTGATGGCACGCGTCTTGCCGGTGCCGGCGCCCGCCAGTACGCACACCGGCCCGCGCAGGGTCGTCGCGACCTCGCGCTGCTCCGGGTCCAGGCCCAGGAGCACCGCGTCGGCCGAGTCGGCGGCCTCGGCGGCGGAGAAGGATGGGGAGTGCGTTGCTGCTGTCACCCCGCCATGCTGCCAGGTCCGGAGGGGCGGGCGGGAAAGTTGTCCACAGGTCGCCCATATCCGTAGTACTTGTCACACCGGTACGGGTCACACCGGCCGCCCGGGAATGGCGGCGCGGTGGCGTACGTTCGAGTACTCGGACCACCGAGACCCCACGAAGGAGCGCGCAGCATGCAGGACACGGGCACCGTCACGATGTACAGCACCACCTGGTGCGGCTACTGCCGCCGGCTGAAGACCCAGCTGGACCGGGAAGGCATCGCGTACAACGAGATCAACATCGAGCTCGACCCGGAGTCCGCGGCGTTCGTGGAGAAGGCGAACGGCGGCAACCAGACGGTTCCCACCGTGCTCGTGAAGTCCGCCGCCGGCAACGAGTCCGTCATGACGAACCCGAGCCTGGCCCAGGTCAAGCAGGCCCTCGCCGTCTGACCCCCGCGCACCCGGAAAGGCCCCCGCCCCGGCGGGGGCCTTCTGCGTCTCCGGGGCGCCCGCGCGCGCCCGCCCGCCCGCGGGCCGTCAGACGGTCGGGGGCTTCGGGAGGGGCTGGCCGTACCAGAGCTCGACCAGGCGGGCGGCGATGGAGATGCCGCCCGCCGGGGGCTGCACCGCGCCCGCCTCGATCGCCGCGCGCAGGTCCTCGCGGGAGAACCAGCGGGCCTCCTCGATCTCCTCGCCGTCCACCGTGATCTCGGAGCTGGTGGCGCGGGCCGTGAAGCCCAGCATCAGGCTGTACGGGAACGGCCACGGCTGGCTGGCCACGTACTCGACCTCGCCGACCTTGACGCCCGCCTCCTCCCACACCTCGCGGACGACGGACTGCTCGATCGACTCGCCCGGCTCCACGAACCCGGCGAGGGTGGAGAAGCGGCCCTCCGGCCAGTGCACCTGGCGGCCCAGCAGCGCGCGGTCCTGGTCGTCCGTGACCAGCATGATCACGGCCGGGTCGGTGCGCGGGTAGTGCTCGGCGCCGCAGCCCGGGCACCGGCGGATGTGTCCGGCGGCCGCGACCACGGTGCGCTCGCCGCAGCGGGAGCAGAAGCGGTGCATCCGCTGCCAGTTCTCCAGCGCCACCGCGTGCACCATCAGCCCGGCGTCGCGCGGGTTCAGCAGCAGTCCGGCCTCGCGCAGGCCGGCCGCGCGGGCCGACTGGTCCATGCGGCCGGGCAGCGCGTCCTTCTGGAGCGCGAAGTACCGTACGCCGTCCTCGTCGGTCCCCAGGAAGTAGCGGTGGGTCTCGGTGACCGGGGCCTCGAAGGCCGGGGTCATCACGATGCCGGTGCCCCCGTCGGGGGTGTCGTCGATCAGGACCTGGCCGCCGGAGACGACGAACACGCGGGTCGTCGGGTGGCTCCAGGCGGCGGCGAGCCAGGCCTCGTCGAGGCGGTGGTGCGCGGCGCGGTCGACCCCGCTGGGCGCGGTGAGCGAGATAGGGCGCTCGGTATGGATGCTCACAGGTACTTCCAACTCCCCCGGTGGTGGGACAGGCAGGCTCAGTGACTCAGGTGGCGTGCGGGTCGGGCGTGCGGGTCGGGCGTCGGCGTCGGGCGTCGGGCGTCAGGCAGGTGTGCGGTGGGACGCGGCCAGGTCGCCCCAGAGGTAGGCGGTCGTCTCGACGCCCTTGAGGAGCAGGTCCAGCTCGACCTTCTCGTTCGGCGAGTGCCAGCCGTCGGACGGGACGGAGATGCCGAGGAAGAGGACGGGCGCGCGCAGGACGTCCTGGAGGTCCGCCGCGGGCCCGGAACCGCCCTCGCGGGTGAAGCGGATCTTCTGGCCGAAGGCGCGGCCCATGGCCCGTACGACCGACTGCAGCGCCGGGTGGTCCAGCGGGGTCAGGCACGGGCGGGTCGGGGCGCCGAAGGTGATGGAGTGGCGGATTCCGGCCGGGACGCGGGCCGCGACCCACTCCGTGACGGCCACCTCGACCTCGTACGGGTCCTGTCCGGACACCAGGCGGAACGACAGCTTCAGGTGGGCGGAGGCGGGCACGATGGTCTTGCCGCCGGGGCCCTGGTAGCCGCCGCCGATGCCGTTGACCTCGGCCGTCGGGCGGGCCCAGACGCGCTCCAGGGTGGAGTACCCGGCCTCGCCTGAGGCCGCGTGGGACTTGGCCGTACGGAGCCACTCGGCCTCGTCGAAGGGCAGCTCGGCGATGAGCGCGCGCTCGGCCTCGGTGAGCTCGGCGATGCCGTCGTAGAAGCCGGGGATCGTCACCCGCCCGTCCTCGTCGTGCAGGGCGGCGACCACGCGGGCGGCGACGGTGGCCGGGTTGGGCACGGCCCCGCCGAAGGCGCCGGAGTGGATGTCCTGGTCCGGGCCCTGGAAGTCGATCTCGCAGTCGGCGACGCCGCGCATGCCGGTGCAGACGGTGGGGGTGGTCTCGGACCACATGCCGGTGTCGGAGACGATCACGACGTCGGCGGCGAGCTCGGCGGCGCGGGCCTCGACGAGGGCGCGGAAGTTCGGGGAGCCGGACTCCTCCTCGCCCTCGACGATGAGCTTGAGGTTCACGGCGGGGGCGGCGGCTCCGGTGGCCGCCAGGTGCGCGCGTACGCCCAGGGTGTGGAAGAACACCTGGCCCTTGTCGTCGGCGGCGCCGCGCCCGTACATCCGGCCGTCGCGGATCACCGGCTCGAAGGGGTCGGTGTGCCAGCCGTCGGCGAGGGCGGCGGGCTGCACGTCGTGGTGCCCGTAGACGAGGACGGTGGGCGCGGCCGGGTCCTCGCTCGGCCAGTGCGCGAAGACGGCCGGGGCGCCGGGGGTCTCCCAGACCTCGGCGACCGGGAAGCCGGTCTCCTTGAGCTTCGCCGCGAGCCATTCGGCGCTGCGGCGTACGTCGCCCGCGTGCTCGGGCTGCGCCGACACGGAGGGGATGCGCAGCCACTCGGCGAGGTCGTCGAGGAAGGCGGCGCGGTGGGTGTCGATGTACGTGCGGACGACGCTGTCCGGCTGGCTGTCGCTCATGCCCCGAGCCTAGCCGTCCACCTGAGGGTCACCGTCGGTGCCCGTTTTGCCTTGGAGGATCCGCTCAAGGCGGGCCCGGTCGGGCAGGTCGCGGGGGCGGATCACCCGGCCGCTGCGGACGTGCAGGAAGGCGGCGGTGACCCGGCTGAGGGGCGTGCCCGTGGCTTCCGCCCAGGCCAGGCGGTAGACGGCGAGCTGGAGGGGGTCGGCCTCCGTGGTGCGGCCGGTCTTCCAGTCGACGATCTCGTACGAGTCGCCGTCCTCGTCGGTGGTGGTCTTGTACACGGCGTCGATCCGGCCGCGGATCACGCGGCCGGCGAGGGTCAGCTGGACCGGGGCCTCCATGCGGTGGGGCGGCCGGTCGGCGTACGGACTGCGCTCGAAGGCGGCCTTGAGGGAGGCGAGGTCGGCCTCGTCGGCTACCTCCTGGTCGGAGCCGGGCAGCTCGGTAACGGGGTCGAGGACGTCGAGGAGCGGGAGCGGGAGCTCGTCGAAGCGGGACTCGACCCAGGCGTGGAAGCGCGTGCCCTGGCGCGCCGCGGGCTGCGGGGGTTTGGGCATGGGGCGGGCGAGGTCGCGGACGAAGCCCTGCTCGTCGGCGGCGAGCCGGAGCAGCTGGCTGGCGGAGAGCGCGGCGGGCAGCTCGACGTCGCGGACGGCTGCGCGGGCACGCCGGAGCTCGCCCTCCAGGGCATCGAGATCCCGGTCCCAGGAGGCCACGGCCCGCGCCTCCTCGGGCACCAGCCCGTCGCCGTCGCCCCACGCCTCCGTTCCGGCGGCGGCGCCGTCGCCGGCCCGGGCCGCGGGGACCCAGGAGGCGGCCTCCGGCCAGAGGTCGTCGTCGTGGGGGTCGGTGGGGGGCGCGCCTTCGGCTGCGCTGTGCGGTCCGGCGGGCGGCAGGGCCGCCGCAGGGGCAGGGGCCGCGTCTGCGGTCCTCCGCGCGGAGGAGGCGCCGAGCCCGGATGCGGGCACGGCTGCGGCCGGGGCCTCGGCCGCCCGGTCCGGGGCGTCCGGCCAGGGGGCGTCGTCCGGCCAAGGGGCGTCGTCCGGCCAGGGTTCGTCCTCGTAGGACGGGTCCTCGCAGTCCGGGGGCCAGAGGTAGGACTCGTCCTCGTCGCGGGCGGGCTCCGACCGCGCGGGGACGTCCCGGTCCGGGTCGGCCGGGGCGTCGTCCGGCGGACGGGTCGCCAGGTAGGACTCGACCAGGGCCGCCGCGGTACGGCGCAGGGCGAGGGAGGCCGGGTCCAGCGGGAGCGGCCAGGAGTGGTCCGGGGTGGAGTCCGCCGACAGGGCCGGGTTCTCCGCGTCCGCCTCCGGTTCCTCCGCCCAGGCCTCGATCTCGCCGAAGCCGGCCGCGCAGTGCTCGTACAGGGCGGACAGGAACGAGGACGGGCCGCGCCGCTTCTTCTGGGTCGGGCCCCACCAGTGGCCCGAGGCGAGCAGGAGCGAGCGCGGGCGGGTGAAGGTCACGTAGCCCAGGCGGAGCTCCTCCACCGACTTGTGGTCCTTCAGCGCGGTCTTGAACGACTTCAGGCCGGCCGAGGTCCAGGCGGGGTCCGCCGGCAGGGTGGGGGCGTCGCCGCGCAGGGCGTACGGGAGCACCTTCGCGTACGAGGTCCAGGCCTCCGGCGCCTTCTCCTTCGGGAAGGACCCCGTGCACAGGTCCGGGACGACGACCACGTCCCACTCCAGGCCCTTGGACTTGTGGGCGGTCAGGACCTTGACCGTGTTCTCCCCGCCGGGCAGGGCGTGGTCCAGCCCCTTCTCGTACTGGGCGGCCGTGCGCAGGAAGGCCAGGAAGGCCAGGAGGGTCGCCTCGCCGTCCAGCGCGGCGAAGCCCGCGGCGACGTCCATGAAGTTCGACAGCGTCTCGCGGCGGCGGGCCGCCAGCGCGTGCGGCGACGCGGACAGCTCCACTTCCAGGCCGGTCGCGGACAGGACGCGGTGCAGTACGTCCATCAGCGGGTCGGCCAGGGAGCGGCGCAGGTCGCGCAGCTCCTGGGCGAGGTGCGCGAAGCGGATCCGGGCCTCCGCCGAGAAGGGGAGGTCGTCGGGGGCCTGTCCGGCGCCGTCGAGGAAGGTCTCCAGGGCGTCGGCCAGCGACACGATCTCCGCCGGGTCCACGCCTTCCACGGCTGCCGCGAGCCGTCCGTCCGGGTCCGCCTCGGACGGGGCCCGGCCCACCAGCAGCCGGGCACGGCGCCCCAGCAGGGCGAGGTCGCGCGCGCCGATCCGCCAGCGCGGGCCGATGAGCAGCCGGACGAGGGAGGCGTTGGCTCCCGGGTCCTGGAGGACCTCGCAGACGGCGACGAGGTCCGCGACCTCCGGCAGGTGCAGGAGCCCGGAGAGGCCCACGACCTCCACCGGCACGTCCCGCGCCACCAGGACGGCCTGGATCCGCGCGAAGTCCCCGGCGGAGCGGCACAGTACGGCGATCTCGCGCGGCTCCGTCCCGGTGCGGACCAGGTGCGCGACGGAGTCCGCGAGCCAGTCGAGCTCCTGGGCGTGGGTCTCCAGCAGGGCGCAGCGGACCTGGCCGGCATGCTCGGCTCCCGGCGCCGGGCGCAGCGCCTCCACCCCCTCGTGCAGGGCGCGCAGCGGGGCGGCGAGCCCGTTGGCCAGGTCGAGCAGGCGGCCGCCGCTGCGCCGGTTCTCGCTGAGCGAGAGGCGGGTGGCGGGCGTCCCGTCGGCGTGCGGGAAGTGCTCGGGGAAGTCGTCGAGGTTGGCGACGGAGGCGCCGCGCCAGCCGTAGATGGCCTGGCACGGGTCGCCGACGGCGGTCACGGCGTGGCCGCTGCCCGCGCCGAAGAGGCCGGACAGCAGCAGCCGCTGCGCGACGGAGGTGTCCTGGTACTCGTCGAGCAGGACCACCCGGAACTCCTCGCGCAGCAGGGCCCCCACCTCGGGCCGGGTGGTGGCGAGCTGCGCGGAGAGGGCTATCTGGTCGCTGAAGTCGAAGAGGTCGCGGGAGCGTTTGGCGACGCGGTAGCGGCTGACGAGTTCCAGCAGTTCGAGGCGGCCGCGCACGGCTTCCGGGACCTTGCGCAGGTCCTCGTTGGTCAGCTTGGCGTCGGCCAGCTCGCCGAGCAGCCCGGTGTCGTGGGCGCGCAGCCGCTCCGGTTCGACCAGGTGCTCGGAGAGCTCCGCGTCGAGCGCGAGCAGGTCGCTGACCAGGTCGGGGAGGGACTTGGTGAGCGAGGGGTAGGGGCCGGGGGCCTCGCGCAGCACCTTGGCGGCGAGCTGGAAGCGGGTGGCGTCGGCGAGGAGGCGGGAGCTGGGCTCCAGGCCGATGCGCAGGCCGTGGTCCTTCAGGAGCTGGCCGGCGAAGGAGTGGTACGTGGAGATGCGCGGCTCGCCGCCGGCCGCGTCGGCCTCGGCCGGCGAAGGGTCCGGGTCGGTGATGCCGGCCCGCGCGAGGGCCTTGCGCACGCGCTCGGAGAGCTCCCCGGCGGCCTTGTTGGTGAAGGTCAGGCCGAGGACCTGTTCGGGCGCGACCGCGCCCGTACCCACCAGCCAGACCACGCGGGCGGCCATGACGGTGGTCTTGCCGGAGCCGGCGCCGGCGACGATGACCTGCGGGGCGGGCGGGGCGGTGACGCAGGCGAGCTGTTCGGGCGTGAACGGGATCCCGAGGAGCTCTTTGAGCTGCTCGGGGTCGGTGAGGAGGGGCGCACGCGCGGACACGTAAAGAGGCTAGCCGCCCCCGCCGACACTCCCGGACGCGTTCCGGCGTCGCCCGGGTCACTCGACGGTCTGGCGGCCTTCGGGGCGGGCGCTGCACGAGCTGCGGAAGGAGCAGTGGTCGCAGTGCTTGCCGACGGCGGGCGCGAAGCGTTCGTCCAGGACGCGGCCGGCGGCGGTGGCGAGCAGGTCGCCGACCCACTCGCCGGAGGAGCCGCCCGACAGGGGCTCCTGGGCCTGGATCTTCGGGACCGCGTCGCCGCCCTCCTTCTTGGGCGCCGGCTGGCGGAGCTGGACGAGCTCGGCGCCACCGGGTGCGGGGCGCAGGCCGTCGAAGACCTCGTCGACGGCGCCTTCGCGCACCGCGAGCTGGTAGACGGCGAGCTGGGGGTGGCGGTCGACCTCGGCCTTGGTGGGCGACGACTTGCCGGTCTTGAAGTCGACGACGTACGCGCGCCCCTGCGGGTCCGATTCGACCCGGTCCATGGAGCCGCGGATCCGGACGGCGTACTCGCCCGCGTCGAGCGTGACGTCGAACTCGTGCTCGGTGGCCACGGCGGCCCTGCCTCCGCGGTCGGTGGTGTGCCAGCGCAGGAAGCGTTCCAGGGCGGCGCGGGCGTTCTCCTTCTCCTGGGCCGATTTCCAGGGCGCGTCGAAGGCGAGGGCGTCCCAGACGGAGTCGAGGCGTTCCATCAGGACGGCCAGGTCGGCGGGGGTGCGGCCGGAGGCGACCTCGTCGGCGAGGACGTGGACGACGTTGCCGAAGCCCTGGGCGGCGGTGGAGGGGGCGTCGGCCTTGACCTCGCGGCCGAGGAACCACTGGAGGGAGCAGGTGTTGGCGAGCTGGTCCAGGGCGCTGCCGGAGAGGGCGACGGGCCGGTCCCGGTCGCGCAGCGGGACGCTGCTGCGGGTGGGTTCGTACAGGCCCCACCAGCGCTGCGGGTGCGCGGCGGGGACCAGCGGGCGGTCCTCGTCGTCGGTGAGCGCGGCGAGGCGGGCGAGGCGGCGGGCGGCCGCGTCGCGCAGGGCGGGCGAGGCGTCCGGGTCGACGGTGGTGGCGCGCAGTTCGGCGACGAGGGCCGGGACGGCGAGGGGGCGGCGGGGGCGGCCGGTGACGTCGCGCGGGGGCACGCCGAGTTCGGTGAGGAAGCGGGACGGCTGGTCGCCGTCGTCGGCGGGGGCCTTGACGGCGGTGACGACGAGGCGGTCGCGGGCGCGGGTGGCGGCGACGTAGAAGAGCCGCCGTTCCTCGGCCAGGAGCGCGCCGGGGGTGAGGGGCTCGGCGAGGCCGTCGCGGCCGATGCGGTCGGCCTCCAGGAGGGAGCCGCGGCGGCGGAGGTCGGGCCACAGGCCCTCCTGGACGCCGGCGACGACGACGAGGGACCACTCCAGGCCCTTGGAGCGGTGGGCGGTCATGAGGCGGACCGCGTCGGGGCGGGTGGCGCGCGTCGTCAACGTGTCGGCGGCGATGTCCTCCGCCTCCAGTTGTTCGAGGAAGTTGAGGGCGCCGCGGCCACCGGTGCGTTCCTCGGCGCGGGCGGCGGTGTCGAAGAGGGCGCAGACGGCGTCGAGGTCGCGGTCGGCGTTGCGGCCGGCGGTGCCGCCGCGGCGGGCGGAGCGCTCCAGGCGCTGGGGCCAGGGGGTGCCGTCCCAGAGGGTCCACAGGGCCTCTTCGGCGGTGCCGCCGCCCTGGAGCAGTTCGCGGGCCTTGCGCAGGAGCAGGCCGAGGCGCTGCGCGCCGCGGGCGTAGGCGGGGTCGTGGGCGGTGAGCCGTTCCGGCTCGGCGAGGGCGCGGGCGAGCAGCACGTCGGAAGGTGCGGGCACCTTGACGCCGGCGGCGCGCTCCTCGTCGCGCAGGGCGCGGCCGAGGCGGCGCAGGTCGGCGGCGTCCATCCCGCCGAGCGGGGAGGCGAGCAGCTCGAGGGCGGCCTCGACGCCGATCCACCCGGCGTCGGACTCGTCGTGCCCGGGGGCTGCCTCGAACGCGCGAGCAGGCTCGCCCACGTCACCGCCCACGTCGGCCCGGTCACCCACCCCGGCGCCCGCGGCACCGTCGGCCGACGGCTCGGGCGCCGCCGTGCCGGCCGGGTCGGCGATGACCGGGGTCGGCGGGTCCGCCGGGGCGGCGGCAGCCGCGGCCGGCGGGTCCGCCGGGGCGGCGGAGGCCGCGGTCGGCAGGTCCGCCGGATCGGCGGCAGCCGCGGCCGGCAGGTCCACCGGGGCGGACGCGGAGTCGGCGGGGGAAGGGGTGGGGAGGCCGGCGGCGGAGGTGGCTGTGGTGCGGAGGGCCGTGAGGAGGGGGGAGACGGCCGGTTCGTGGCGGATCGGGGTGTCCGCGCCGTCCGTTTCGACCGGGACGCCCGCCGTGATCAGGGCGCGGCGCATCGCCGGGAGGGTGCGGCCGCCCGCGCGAACCAGGACGGCCATGTCCTGCCAGGGCACGCCGTCCTCCAGGTGGGCCCGGCGCAGGATGTCGGCGATGTTGTCGAGCTCGGCCCCGGCCGTGGGGTACGTGTACACCTCCACCCCGCCGCCGTCCCGCACCGGTTCGAGATTCCGGTGGGCGCGGACCGCCGCGGCCGGGAGGCGGGGAACCGGCATGCGGGTCGTCAGGAGGCGGGTGGCGGCCAGCAGGGCCGCGCCCGAGCGGCGGCCCACCGTCAGGGCCTTGACCGCCGCGCCGGGGAAGGAGGACTCGAAGTCCAGGATGTTGTTGATGTCGGCGCCGCGGAAGGCGTAGATCGACTGGTCCGGGTCACCGAAGGCGACCAGCGTGCCGCCGGTGCCGGAGGCACCACCCGGGCCGCCGGGCCCGGGGGGAGTCAGCGCCCGCAGCAGCCGCAGCTGCGAGGCGTCCGTGTCCTGGTACTCGTCCACGTAGATCACGTCGTAGGCGGAGGCGAGGGACGGGGTGCGTTCCGCCAGGAGGACGGCACGGTGGAGGAGTTCCGCGTAGTCCAGGGTGCCCTGCATGTCCAGGACGTCCAGGTACTCGGAGAGGAAGGCCGCGGCCGCCTTCCAGTCCGGGCGGCCGATCCGCCCGGCGAAATCGGAGAGTGCCCCGGGGCCCAGGCCCAGTTCGCGGGCGCGGGCCAGGACGGCGCGGACCTCGTCCGCGAACCCTCGCGTGGTCAGCGCGGCCCGCAGGTCGTCCGGCCAGCGGATGGAGCGGATCCGGCGCTGGCCCTCCAGGAGGGTACGGACCATCACGTCCTGCTCCGGGCCGGACAGCAGCCGCAGCGGATCGGCGAAGAGGTCGGTGTCCTGGTGGGCGCGGACGAGGCCGTAGCAGAAGGAGTGGAAGGTGGTCGCCTGCGGAGCCCGCGCGCCGCCGAGCCGCAGGGCGGCCCGGTCGCGCAGTTCCACGGCCGCCTTGCGGCTGAAGGTGAGGATGAGGATGCGGCCGGGGTCCGTACCCGCTTCGACCCGCGCGGCCACCGCCTCGACCAGCGTGGTCGTCTTCCCGGTGCCCGGTCCGGCGAGGACCAGCAGTGGTCCGGTGGTGTGGTCAACCACCGCGCGCTGCGCTGCGTCCAGGACAGGGGGATCCACCCGTTCCGGCCCGGTGCGCACGAGGCGGTACGCGTCAGGGGTCCGCGTACGCCGCCGTTCGGTGCGGTCGGAGGAAGAGGTGATCACGTGAGCTGCCGGTCCTGGTGGGTCTGCGGGTGTTGCTGGGGTTTCGGTGGGTCCGGGTACCGCCGCGACGGCTTCGGCCCGAGCCGAAGAGGCAACGCTACGGCAACCGGCCGACGCGGCGCAGTTCCTCTCCGTCCCTCGGACGGGCCTTCGCACGGGCGCTCGACCGCCCACGCGGGCCGCGCATGGCCGAAGCTGTCAGATGTGAGCCTCGTCGCGGTCCCCGTCAGCGTCACCGTCCCCGTCGGCTCCGTCCCAGCGCGCCCGGCGCATGTCCAGCCGCGGCTCGCCGCCCGCCGTCAGGCGCAGCGGCGTGGCCTCGGCCCGGTAGTGCTCCAGGGCGCGCAGCTCGCTGCCGGGCAGCGGTACGCCGTCCGCCCGCACCACCCGCCACCAGGGCACGGCGCCTCCGTACAGGGCCATGACGCGCCCGACTTGGCGCGGCCCGCCCTCGTCGAGCCACTCGGCCACGTCCCCGTACGTCATCACCCGGCCGGGCGGAATACGCTCGGCCAGCTCCAGCACGCGCTCCGCGTACGCGGGCAGCTCCTCGCTCATTCGGCCCATGGTGCAGCACGTCGGCCCTCCGGCGGCGGAAGACGAGGTTCCGCACCGGCGCGCACCCTGATGCCCCGCTCGACCGTCGGTCCGTGCCACCATCTTCCGGGCGGTGACTGGTGATACGTGATCAAGAAGAGACGGATGTGACGACGAAGGAGCAGGGTGTGAGCCCTCCGGACGGCGCGGCGGCGGACGACGACGCGCGCCCAGACGACGGCGCCGCCCCACGCCCGCAAGCCCGCCCGCAAGCCCGCCCGGAACCCCGGCCGGAAGCCATCCCGGAACGCCGAAGCCCCGACGTCGCGAGCGGCGGTGCCGGCAGCGGCGCCGACAACGGCTCCGGCAACGGCGACGGCCCCGAAGGCCCCCACGGACACGCCCCCACGGCCGCCGACCGGGTCGAGGTCGACGAACCGCTGCTCGCCGCCCGCGTGCACCGCCCGTCCGACCTCGTACGCCTCCTCGTCGGCCTCCTCGGCATCGCCGTCGTCCTCGCCATCGCCGCCTTCGCCCACGGCACCACCGTCGGCCTGGAGGAGGACATCAACAAGGGCACCGGCCAGGCGCCTGACCTGCTGGTCAAGGTCGCCGCGCTGGTGTCGAGCATCGCCGTGCTCCTGCTGCCGGTCGCGTTCGCCATCGAGCGGCTGATCAAGCGCGACGGGCTGCGCATCGCCGACGGCGTGCTCGCCGCCGTCCTCGCGCACGGGGTCACCCTCGCCACCGACCTGTGGGTGTCCCAGGCCGCCCCCGACACCATCCAGGAAGCCCTCACCCGGTCCGCCGGCGCCGACGGGGCGCTCACCGATCCGGTGCACGGCTACCTCGCGCCCGTGATCGCGTACATGACGGCCGTCGGGATGACCCGGCGGCCGCACTGGCGCGTCGCGCTGTGGGTGGTCCTGCTGCTCGACGCGTTCACGATGCTGGTCAGCGGCTACACCACCCCCTTCTCGATCATCCTGACCGTGCTGATCGGCTGGAGCGTCGCGTACGGGACCCTCTACGCCGTCGGCTCGCCCAACGTGCGCCCCACCGGGCAGAACCTGCTGGCCGGACTGCGCCGGGTCGGCTTCCAGCCGGTCAGCGCGATGCGCGCGGAGGGGCCCGACGGCCCCGAGGCCTCCGAGGTGAGCGACCGGGGCCGGCGCTACCACGTCACCCTGGAGGACGGCCCGCCGCTCGACGTCACCGTCGTGGACCGGGAGCAGCAGGCCCAGGGATTCTTCTACCGGGTCTGGCGCCGGCTCACGCTGCGCGGCATCACCACCCGGCGCAGCCTCCAGTCGCTGCGCCAGGCGCTGGAGCAGGAGGCGCTCCTCGCGTACGCCGCCATCGCGGCCGGGGCGAACGCGCCGAAGCTGATCGCCACCTCCGAGCTCGGACCGGACGCCGTGATGCTCGTGTACGAGCACCTGGGCGGCCGGACCCTGGACTCCCTCTCCGACGAGGAGATCACCGACGAGCTGTGCCGCAACGCGTGGGAGCAGGTACGGGCCCTGCAGTCGCGGCGGATCGCGCACCGGCGGCTGACCGGGGACGCCCTGGTGGTGGATCGTTCCGGCAACGTCATCCTCACCGACCTGCGGGGCGGCGAGATCGCCGCGGGCGACCTGGTGCTCCGGATGGACATCGCGCAGCTGCTGACCACGCTCGGCCTGCGGGTCGGCGCGGAGCGGGCGGTGTCCTCGGCGGTGTCGGTGCTCGGCCCGGACGCGGTGGCGGACTGCCTGCCGCTGCTCCAGCCGATCGCGCTGAGCCGCTCGACGCGGGCGACGCTGCGCAAGCTGGCCCGGGAGCGGGCGGACCGCCAGCGGGAGGCCGTACTGGAGTCCTCGCGGGCGGCGAAGGCGGCGCGCGAGGCGGACGCCGCGGCCAGCCCCGCCGCCGACCGCAAGGCGGAGAAGAAGGCACTGGACGACGCGCTCGAAGGGGCGCGGGAGGAGGATCTGCTGAGCCAGATCCGCCAGCAGGTGCTGCTGATCCGCCCGCAGGCGCCGGTGGAGCCGGCCCGGCTGGAGCGGATCCGGCCGCGCACGCTGGTGTCGTTCATCGCGGGCGCGTTCGGCGCGTACTTCCTGCTGACGCAGCTCGCGCACGTGGACTTCGCGACCATCGTCGGCGAGGCGCAGTGGGGCTGGGTCGGGGCGGCGCTGGCCTTCTCGGCGCTGAGCTACTTCGCGGCCGCGATGAGCCTGCTCGGCTTCGTGCCCGAGCGGGTGCCGTTCCTGCGGACCGTGCTCGCGCAGGTGGCCGGGTCGTTCGTGAAGCTGGTGGCTCCGGCGGCGGTGGGCGGTGTCGCGCTGAACACGCGGTTCCTCCAGCGCGCGGGGATCCGGCCGGGGCTCGCGGTCGCGAGCGTGGGCGCCTCGCAGCTGTTCGGACTGGCCAGCCACATCCTGCTGCTGCTGTCCTTCGGCTACCTGACCGGGACCGAGAAGACCCCGGAGATGACCCCGTCCCGGACCGTCATCGCCGGTCTGCTGACGGTGGCGGTGCTGGTGCTGGTGGTGACGGCGGTCCCGTTCATGCGGAAGTTCGTGGCGACGCGGGTACGGGCGCTGTTCGCGGGCGTGGTGCCGCGGATGCTGGACGTGCTGCAGCGGCCGCAGAAGCTGATGACGGGCATCGGCGGGATGCTGCTGCTGACGGGCTGCTTCGTGATGTGCCTGGACGCGTCGATCCGCGCGTTCGGGGGCGGCCAGGCCATCAGCTACGCGAGCATCGCGGTGGTGTTCCTGGCGGGCAACGCGCTGGGGTCGGCGGCGCCGACGCCGGGCGGCATCGGCGCGGTGGAGACCACGCTGACGCTGGGCCTGATCGCGGCGGGGCTGGAGAAGGAGGTCGCCATCTCGGCGGTGCTGCTGTTCCGGCTCATGACGTTCTGGCTGCCGGTGCTGCCGGGGTGGATCTCGTTCAACTTCTTGACCCGCAAGGAAGCCATCTAGCCTCCGGCCCGGTGGACGGGGGCTGCGGGGCTCGGCTGCCCCGCTGCCCGGTGGGGCGCTGCCCCGTACCCCCTACGGCGCTCCGCGCCCGCGCCTCAAACGCCGGCGGGGCTGAGTTTGGCTCCGGCCGGGGCGGAGCAGGGACCCCCGGATGGGTCAGCGCGGGGGCGGGGCACACAGGGGAACCGCAGGATGGAGGCATGCCGAGAAACGTCCTGCGGGTCACCGCCACCGCCGCGCTCGCCGCCGCGCTGCTCACCACCAGCGCCTGCTCCGACGACGGAGACGGCGACGGGAATCAGCCGAAGGCCGACGGCACCAAGGGCGCGCGGCCCCTCAAGTGGGGGGAGTGCCCGGCTCCCACCCCCCTGGAGGGCGGCGGCCAGGCCCCGCCCAAGGACTGGCAGTGCGCCACCCTCGACGTCCCCCTCGACTACGCGAAGCCCGAGGGCGAGACCATCCCGATCGCCCTGATCCGCGCGAAGGCCCGCGACAAGGACAAGCGCATCGGATCGCTCGTCTTCAACTTCGGCGGCCCCGGCGGCTCCGGCATCACCACCCTCCCCGGCGCCGCCAAGGAGTACGAGGCCCTGCGCGCCCGGTACGACCTGGTCAGCTTCGACCCGCGCGGGGTGGGCCGCAGCGTCCCCGTCCGCTGCGAGGACGACAAGCAGCTGGACGCGTACTACGCCCAGGACTCCTCCCCCGACACCCCGCAGGAGGAGAAGGCCTACGTCGACAACATCCGGACGTACCAGCAGGCCTGCCGGAAGAACTCCGCGAAGGTCCTCCCCTACGTCGGCACCTCCAACACCGCCCGCGACATGGACCGCATCCGCCAGGCCCTCGGCGACGACAAGCTGCACTACTTCGGGATCTCCTACGGAACCGAACTCGGCGGGGTCTACGCCCACCTGTTCCCGAAGAACGTCGGCCGGGCGGTCTTCGACGCCGTGGTGGACCCGACCAAGACCTCCGAGGAGGGGGCGCTGGGCCAGGCGAAGGGCTTCCAGCTCGCCCTCGGCAACTTCGCCCAGGACTGCGTGGACCGGGGCGACGAATGCCGGCTCCCGGGCAGCACCGCCAAGGAGATCGAGGAGGGCGTCATCAAGCTCCAGAAGGAGCTGGCCGCGAAGCCCATCGCGGGCATCGGCGACCGGCAGCTCACCGAGAGCGCCGCGACCAACGGCATCGCGCAGGCCCTGTACTCGCCGGAGCTGTGGCCGCTGCTGGAGCAGGGGCTCGACGAGGCGGACGGCGGGCAGGGGCAGTTGCTGCTCGCGCTCTCCGACACGCTCAACGGGCGTGACCAGCAAGGGCATTACAGCAACATCGGTGCGGCGAACACCGCGATCAACTGCGCCGACTCCAAGGACCGTTACTCGCTGGAGCAGACCAAGGCGAAGCTGCCGGCGTTCCGTTCGGCCTCGCCCGTCTTCGGGGACTTCCTCGGCTGGGCGATGATGGCCTGCACCGACTGGCCCGTCGCGGGTGCCTGGGAGACCCCGGACGTCTCCGCCCCGGGAGCCGCCCCGATCCTGGTGATCGGCAACACCGGCGACCCGGCCACCCCGTACGAGGGCGCCCGCAAGATGGTCGAGCGGCTCGGACCCGGCGTCGGCGTGGAGCTCACCTACAAGGGCGAGGGGCACGGCGCCTACAACAGCGGCGACATGTGCGTGCAGGACGCGGTGAACGCGTACCTGCTGGAGGGGAAGACCCCCGCGGCCGGCGCCGTCTGCACGGCGGGCGCGGCCCCGACCGGGACCCCGGCCGAGACTCCGGCCGGTGCCCCCGTCTGACCCGCCGGCCGACGAGCCGTGTGCCCGGACGTGCCGAAGGGGCCGCACCCCCGACCTCGCGGGTGCGGCCCCTTCGGGCGTGCCTGGGTACGACCTGGCGTGACTAGTAGACCGGCTTGTCGGGCTCGATCTGGTGGACCCAGCCGATCACGCCGCCGCCGACGTGGACCGCGTCCGAGAAACCGGCGGACTTCAGGACCGCGAGGACTTCCGCACTGCGGACACCCGTCTTGCAGTGCAAGACGATGCGCTTGTCCTGCGGCAGGTCCTGGAGGGCGGTGCCCATCAGGAACTCGCCCTTGGGGATCAGCTTCGCGCCGGGGATCGAGACGATCTCGTACTCGTTCTTCTCACGGACGTCGATGATCTCGATCTTCTCGTCCGCGTCGATCCACTCCTTGAGCTGCTTGGGAGTGATCGTCGAGCCGGCGGCCGCCTCCTGGGCCTCCTCCGACACGACGCCGCAGAAGGCTTCGTAGTCGATGAGCTCGGTGACGGTCGCGTTCGGACCGCAGACCGCGCAGTCGGGGTCCTTGCGGACCTTGACCTGGCGGTACTGCATCTCCAGGGCGTCGTAGATCATCAGGCGGCCGACCAGCGGCTCGCCCACGCCCGTGAGGACCTTGATGGCCTCGGTGACCTGGATGGACCCGATGGACGCGCAGAGCACGCCCAGTACGCCGCCCTCGGCGCAGCTCGGGACCATGCCCGGCGGCGGGGGCTCCGGGTACAGGCAGCGGTAGCACGGGCCGTGCTCGGACCAGAAGACCGAGGCCTGGCCGTCGAAGCGGTAGATCGAACCCCACACGTACGGCTTGTTCAGCAGTACGCAGGCGTCGTTGACCAGGTACCGCGTGGCGAAGTTGTCCGTGCCGTCGACGATGAGGTCGTACTGGCTGAAGATCTCCATCACGTTCTCGGCTTCGAGCCGCTCTTCGTGAAGGACCACGTTCACGTACGGGTTGATGCCCAGCACGCTGTCGCGGGCCGACTCGGCCTTGGAACGGCCGATGTCCGCCTGGCTGTGGATGATCTGGCGCTGCAGGTTCGACTCGTCGACCTCGTCGAACTCCACGATGCCCAGCGTGCCGACGCCGGCCGCGGCCAGGTACATGAGGGCGGGCGAGCCGAGGCCGCCCGCGCCCACGGCCAGCACCTTGGCGTTCTTGAGGCGCTTCTGGCCGTCCATCCCGACATCCGGGATGATCAGGTGGCGGGAGTACCGACGGACCTCGTCAACGGTGAGCTCAGCGGCTGGCTCTACCAGGGGTGGCAGCGACACGGGGACTCCGTAGATGGTTACGTCTTAACGGTGGTTCTCCCCGTAACACTGCCACGCCCGTCTTCATTCCAAGACACCTGTCCCGATCCGTGAGACGATTTCGTCCCAGTACGCGGGCATCGAGGCCCATGGATCCCGGTCCCCCGCCCCGCGCCGGTCCGTGAACCAGATCGTGCCCGCGCCCTGCCAGCAGGCGATCCGCATCGCCTCCTCCAGGTGCGTGCGCGGCACCCCGTGGACGAGGTGGCAGAACCGCTCCGCCGGGTGGTCGGCCGTCCACTCCGCCACCTGCGACCAGCGGTAGTCGGCCCAGGTTCCGGAGAAGGTGACCAGCTGGTCGGCCGCCTCCACGTAGCCCTCGTACGGGTGCGTGCCGTGCCCGAGCACGATACGGATGTCCTCGCCCAGGCCGCGCAGGGTGTCCGCGACCCGGCGCACCGAGGCGAGTTCCGCCTTGTCCGCCGGGGCGCCGGCGAGGTAGAAACCGCCGACCCCGTACCAGTCGCGGAAGCGGTGGGCATCGGAGATCAGCTCCCCGAAGGACCGTTCGCCGTCCCGCATGGCGAGGTGCCCGAGGACGGTGCCGCCCGCGCCGCGCAGCTTCGCGGCCGCCTCCGTGCAGTGCGGGTCGGGCCGCCCGCCCGGGCCGTCCGTGACATTGAGCACGGCCCAGTGCAGCGGGGTCCCGGGGCGGGTCAGTTCGGCCCACTCGACGGGGGCGAGCAGCGGGTGCGCGTAGCCGGGGATGCCGAGGCCGAGCCGGCCGGCCTCGGTCGCGGCGGCCGCCGGGGCCCCGGGCGGGGTGGTCAGATACGGCACGCCGCCTCCATCCAGATGTCCGCGAGGGACTCCTCCAGGTTGATCCGGGGCCGCCAGCCGAGCCGGTCGCGGGCGGTGCGGACGTCGGCCTGCTGCCAGGCCCCGCAGCCGTCGGGGTACGGGTACGGCTGCGGGGCCGCGGCCGCGAGCTGCTCGGCCGTCGCCTCGGACCGGGGGGACCCGATGGCGGCGAGCCCGACCGGGCGGCCGGGGTGCGCGTGCGACTGCTGCGGCCCCCCGTGCGGTACGTCCAGCTCGTGCAGGGCGCCCCCGTACCCGGCGACCCGGGCCAGGACGGCGGCCGCGTCGCGCAGCCGGACCGCACGGCCGGTGCCGATGTTGACGACGCCCTGGGCTGCCGAGAGGGAGGCGGCGTGCACGGCCCGCGCCACGTCCCGTACGTCCACGAAGTCGCGCTGGACGCCGAGCCCGCTGAGCTTGAGCTCGCCGTCCCCGGACTGCATCGCGCGGCGCATGGCCTCGGCGAGGCGGCCGAGGGGGGATCCGGCGGGGGTGCCGGGGCCGACGGGCGAGAAGACCCGCAGCACGACGGCGTCCAGCCCGGAGCCCAGCACCAGCTCGGTGGCGGCCAGTTTGCTGACTCCGTACGGTCCGCCGGGTCTCGGCACGGCGTCCTCGGCCGTGGACGATCCGGGCTGGCTGGGCCCGTACTCGGCGGCGCAGCCGAGCTGGACGAGGCGGGCCCCGCAGCCGCTGCGGCGCAGCGACTCGCAGACGGTGGCCACGGCGACCGTGTTGTGCCGGGTGAGCTCCCGGGCTCCGCCGCGGGTGGCGCCGGCGCAGTTGATGACGACGCCGGGGTGGACGGCGTCGAGGAAGCGGGTGAGCGCGCCGGGGCTGCCGGTGGCGAGGTCGAAGCGGACGTCGGCGTCGTCGCCGCGGCCGAGCGCGGTGAGCTGGACGGCGGGGTCGGCGAGCAGTCGGTCGGCGACGTAGCGGCCGAGGTATCCGTTGGCTCCGATCAGCAGCACCCTCATCGCGTGGCCCCTTGGTCGGTTGGCTGGCCGGTCATCTTCTGTTTCTCCTTGCGAGTGGATGGACGGGGTCGCGCATGGGCGGATGCGCGGGACAGCGCGAGGACGGCGTGTACGAGGAGTCCCGCCGCGGCGGCGGCCGCCGCCGCGGGGACCGGGACCAGGGCGAGCGCCAGGGCGGCGGCGACCGGTCCGCGGTGGGCTCCGTGCCGGAGCAGGAGCCGCGTCAGGAACAGCAGTACGGCGAGCGGCAGAGCCACCGTGAGCGGTGCTCCGGCGAGCGCGGCGGCCCCGGCGGCGGCCGCGGTGAACACGGCGACGGCCGCGAGCAGCAGCGGACGGGCCCGGTCGGCGAAGTCCTCCAGGGCGTGGCTCCCGGCGAGCCGGGAGCGGGCCGCCGCGGCGAACGCCGCGGCGGTCAGGTGGCCGGGGGCGACGGCCAGCGCGAGGCCGACGGCGAGGGCGGCGCCGTGCCGGTGCGCGGCCCAGCCGACGGCGGCCGCGGCCAGCAGGTGCGCGGCGCAGGGGAACCGGCCTCCGGCGGCCCGCCCGGGCCACACCAGGGCGGCGACGACCGCGGATACGGCGGCGGGACCGGCCCAGGGCTGCCCGGCGGCGGCCGCCGCGAAGGCGACGGCGCCGGGCAGCAGGGCGTACCCGAACCCCCGGAACGCCGGGGCCCGGGCCGGGATCCGCGCGGCCGCGGCGGCGGGAGCCTCTCCGTGCGGGGTCCGGGCGTACAGCTCCTCGGCGAGCGAGAAGACGTCCCGGTGGCGGAAGCGCCCGGCGGTCCGGTCGGTGATCCCGTGGGCTTCCAGCCCGGCGGCGATCTCCAGCGGATCCACGGCCCGCTCGCACAGCGCGCGATGCCGGTGCAGCAGCGCCTTGACGGGATCCCCACCCCGCCGGGGGGCGTGTCCCGCGCCGTCGGCCGGCTCGGCCCCGCCCGGGGGTGCCGGGCGGGCCGACATGCCGGGGTCCACGGTGGTCATACGGTCGCCTCCGGAACGGTGGCCCAGGTGGGGCTGGTCCAGTGCCCCGGCACACGCGCCTCCGCGGGCTGCGCGAAGGGGACCTCCCCGTCCGGCCGGGCGGATCCGCGGGCCAGCAACCGCAGGTAGATCTCCTGGAAGGCGGTCACGTTCTGCTCGACCGTGAAGAGTTCCAGGGCCCGCGCCCGGGCGGCGGCCCCGAGCCGCTGCGCCCGCTCGGGATCCCCTAACAGCGAGAGGCACGCGTCGGCCAGGGCCCGCGGATTGCGCGGCGGGACGACGAGCCCGGTGCCGCCGATGACCTCGCGGACCGCGCCGACGTCGGTGGACACGGTGGCCCGGCCGCAGAACATCGCCTCGGCCAGGGTGATCGGGAAGCCCTCGATCACGGAGGACAGGACGACCACGCGCCCCGCGCCGTAGGCCTCGGCCGGGGAGGGCGCCTCGGGCCCGCCGATCTCCTCGAAGGTGACGGGGTTCTCCCCGACGGTCACGGCGTCGACGGCCTCGTCGGGGAACAACTGGGCGGCCAGGGACCGGCAGTCGGCCAGGTAGCCGGGGGCCACGGCCGTGGCGAAGATCCGCAGCCGGGTCCGCGGCACGGCCCGGCGGACCTCCGCGAAGGCGTGCAGCAGCGCGATGAGGTCCTTGGCGGGCTCGATCCGGCCGACCCACACCAGGGTCTCGGGGTCCCCGCAGTCCACGGCCTCCCCGACGGTGGCGAATCGGTCCGCCTCCATCCCGGGATAGACCGTCCGCAGCCGGTCCCGGGTGGCCCCGCACCGCTCCTGCCAGCGCCGGGCGTGCGCGTTCCCGGGAGTCAGGAGGTCGGCCTGGGCGTAGATCTCGCCGGCCAGCCGGATGTGGAAGGCCGCGAGCAGGGCCCGTACGGCGGGCCGGGCCTCCTGGCTCTGGTCGAGGTAGTGGGCCCGCAGCTGGACGCCGTACTCGGTGACCAGCAGCGGGACCCCGAAGAAGCGTTTGGCCAGCAGTCCGGGGAGCGCCGCCACTCCGCCCGCGGCGGCGTGGCAGATGTCGACCGCGCCGAGATTGCCGGGCTCCTCGTACCAGTCGAGGGACAACGGCCGGAGCATGCGCTCCAGTTCGTCCACGAACTCCAGCAGGTCCGGTACCTGCGCCGCCTGCACCGTGCGCCCCGCGCCCGGTGCCCGGCAGGCGGACTCCACCGCCCGCACCGCGGACTCGGAGCGCAGCGCCGCGTACAGGCCGCCCTGGTCGCGGGCGAGTCCGGCGAGCCCGTAGAGCCCGGCCGCGAAGGCGGGTGCCTCGCCGGCGCAGACCCCGTGGACCAGCTCCCGGAAACAGTCGGCGAAGCGCCGGCGCTCACGCCGGCTGTACGTCCGCCCGTCGTCGGCCGGGGCCCACAGGGGGGCGGTCCGGACGCGGGTGACGTGCTCGGGCAGGAGGACCCTGGTGCGTTCCTGCTCGGCGCTGCGACTCAGTGCGTAGAGCTCGAACTCGTGCTGCGGGAGCCCGCGCACGAGCCGGTCGCACCACAGCCTCGCCTCTCCGGTGGCATACGGATAACCACCTTCCGTGAGCAGTCCGATCCGCACGAGTGGCACCCCCGATCTCCCGTTCAGGCGGTCGTCGTCGGTCCGGCGACCCGCCGCGGAAGAACTCAAGCGGATATACCGGAGACGCGACGGACGGTTGTCCATCGCGCCACCGGAAGGGGTGAAGAGTCGTAACTTTCCCGTACGGTTCGCGTTCGAGCACGCTAGATAGGGGTGCCCTGCACGGAGATCGGGGCGGACCCGATCAACTACCGGGGAAAACCCACGGGTTGGGCTTGCACTGGATGCCGTCGATGTCGAGGGACTTGGTCTGCTGCTGCATGATCGGGGCGAGCGCGCCCGGCGTGCGGCAGTTCACGTGACCGTGTCCGAGCCGGTGGCCGACCTCGTGGTTGATGAGCATCTGGCGGTAGGCGAACATCTGGTCCGGGCCGTACGTGGGCGAGCCCTGGGCCCAGCGGAACGCGTTGATCATCACCCGGTCGGTGGACGCGGAGTCGCAGGAGACGTTGTCGATGGTGGTGTCCAGACCGGACTTGGCGCACCACGTCCCGGTGGTCCCGGGGCTGGCCAGGGTGATCACGAAGTCGGCCTCGCCGCCCGGCACCCGCTCGAAGGTCTTCGTGCCGCCGTGGCCCCAGCTGCGGTCGTCGTTGAGGGTGCGGTGGACGGCCTCGGCGAACAGCTGCGGGTCCAGGCCCAGGCCCTGCTCCACGTCGACCCGGTAGCGCACGAGTTTGCCCTTGCCGGGGGCCTTGGCCACACCGGGCACGGTGTCGAAGGCGCCGGACCCGGCGAGCTTCTCGTCGATCGGCAGCTGCTGGGCCATCTTCTGCTCGTACGTCGGCTCCGGCGCGGCCGCGGCCGACTGCGAGGCCGCGGGGGCGTCCGGCGTCGGGCGGCCGTCGGAGCGGGAGGTGGGGGCGTCGGCCCGGGAGTCGTCCCCGGCGGCGAGCGTGCCGTGCTGGGCGATCTCGCCGTGGTGGAGCACCTGGCTCGCGACGACGACGGCGACGACGGCGGTGACGGCCACGGCGGCGGTGACGGTGTAGGTGCGGACCTTGCGGCCGCGTCCGGAGCCGGGCTGCTCCACCGGGGCGTCGGCGGGCTTGCGCGGGCCGGGTACGCGGCGGTGCGAGCCGGTGGAGGTGACGGGGTCGGGGGCGGGCGTCGGTACCGGCGCGGGCATCGGCGCCGGCGCGGGCATCGGCGCCGGCGCGGGCTCCGGCAGGGTGACCTGCGGGAAGCCCACCGCGGGGGTGCCGTACGCCGGGGTGTCGGTGTCCAGCAGGGCGGTCGCGGTCCGGGCCCGCGGAACCCCGCGCCAGTCCCCGTACACGGAGTCGGGCGAGGCGCCCCAGGCGCCGCCCGGTTCGTGCTGCTCGGGGTGGCCGCCGGGAACGGGCCGCTCCTGGGGCACGTAACCCTGGTGGGTGACGGTGGGTTCGGGCCACGGCCGGGTGCGCGGCTCCTCGTACGGGAAAGGCTCCTCGTACGAGGAGGGCCGCTCGTACGGGAAGGAGTCCTCGTACGGGAAGGACTGCTCGTACGCCACCGGTTCCTCGTACACCGGCGCCGGACGCGCCGGGGCAGGGGCAGGGGCGGGGTCCCTGCGACTATGTCGTCCCACGGTCCTCAGCCTCTGCCGTCTTCGGTGTCCAGGAGCAGCTCCCGGAAGGCGGCGGCCACCACCTCGGGGTACTCCATCATTGCCACGTGCCCGGCCTCCGGCAGGCACAGCAGCCGCGAACCCCGGAAGGCGGCGGCGGCCTTGTGCGCCATACGGTACGAGACCAGCTGGTCCCTGCCACCGTAGACCAGCAGCGTCGGCGCGAGCACCCGCTGCGCCTGCCGCCACAGCCCGTGCTGCCCGCCGAGGGTGTAGGCGTCGACGATGCCGCGCGAGGAGCGGGTCAGGGACTCCCAGAAGTACGGCAGGGCCATCCGCCGCTCCATCTCCTCCACGGCGTTGCGGAAGCCCTCGGGTGTCACCCGCGCGGGGTCCCCGTAGCAGAGCTCCGTCACCCCCTGGGTGCGCTGTTCGGCGGTCAGCCCCTGCGCCAGCCGGCCCAGCAGCGCGCCCATCCCGGGTACGGCGAGCAGCGCGGTCGGTACGGCCGCCCGCTGCACGCGCAGTTCGGGCAGGGCGGGCGAGACCAGCGTGAGCGTGCGCACGAGGTCGGGCCGGACGGCCGCGACCCGGGTGGAGACGGCGCCGCCGAGGGAGTTCCCGATCAGGTGGACCGGCCCGCGCCCGGCGGCGTCGAGGTGCCGGATGACCACGCGGGCGAACGCGGTGACGGAGTAGTCCCGGTCGGCGGGTGGCGGGGACCAGCCGAAGCCGGGCAGGTCGAGGGCCTCGCCGTCGACGGTGCCCGCCAGCTGGGCCATGAGGTCCGACCAGTTCTGCGAGGAACCGCCCAGTCCGTGGACGAACAGCGCGGGCGGCAGGTCCGCGCGCACGGGCGGACGCACACGGACGGCCAGTTCCAGCCCGGGCAGCGCGACGGTGCGCAGCTGCTCCCCGTCGGCCACGCGGACGGCTCCCGCCAGGGAGGTCGGCTCGGCGGTGGACCGTACGCCCGGCAGCTCGGTCGAAGACATGCGGGCAATGTTACGAGACGATCACGCTCCACTTCTTGTGTTCGCCGTCACAGAGGCATGGGGATCCGCATAGCGGGGTATCCGCGATCCTCCTAGGCTCATAGGTGAAGAAGGAAGCGAGGGGAGTGGTATGACTGTCGACCCTGCGGAACCGGACACTTTCCGGGAGCCGTTTCCCGAATCCATCGACCCCGAGGCGCCGGAGGCGGACCTGGCGGAGCAGCAGACCGAGGTGGGGCCGTCGGAGGACGACGACCGGGTCACCGGTGTGGAGCGCGGCGAGGCCAACGACGGGGACGCGGTCGAGCAGGCGAGGGTGGTGCCACTGGACGAGGACGACTACCGCTGACCAGCGCATCCGACCGGTCCGTACCGCGAGAAAACTCGGCTTGAACCCACCAGATTCGGTTACCGAAAAGTACGATGGCGGCGCGGCGCAGAGCGCACTGTGTTCTTAGAGAAAGTGGGAGGCGGCGTGACAGCCATCGAGCAGACCGAGGCAGCGCGTCCGCGGGGCACGCGACTGCCGCGCCGGGCCCGGCGCAATCAGCTCCTGGGCGCGGCGCAGGAGGTTTTCGTCGCGCAGGGTTACCACGCCGCGGCCATGGACGACATCGCCGAGCGGGCCGGGGTGAGCAAGCCGGTCCTGTACCAGCACTTCCCCGGCAAGCTCGACCTCTACCTGGCGCTGCTGGACCAGCACTGCGAGTCCCTGCTGCTCGCCGTCCGCACCGCGCTCGCGTCGACGACCGACAACAAGCTGCGTGTGGCCGCCACGATGGACGCGTACTTCGCGTACGTGGAGGACGAGGGCGGCGCCTTCCGGCTGGTCTTCGAGTCCGACCTGACGAACGAGCCCGCGGTGCGCGAGCGCGTCGACCGGGTCTCGCTCCAGTGCGCGGAGGCCATCTCCGACGTCATCGCGGAGGACACCGGCCTGTCCAAGGACGAGTCGATGCTGCTGGCCGTGGGACTGGGCGGGGTCTCGCAGGTGGTGGCCCGGTACTGGCTGTCGAGCGAGAGCCCGGTCGCCCGGGACACCGCGGTCGGCCTGCTGACCTCGCTCGCGTGGCGCGGTATCGCCGGATTCCCGCTGCACGGCTCCGAGGGCTGAGCAGCTGTTCGTGGCTGTTCGCTGCGAGCGTGTCCGCTCCGCGCGGTCCGCGTCCCCTCTCCGGGCTAATGTGGACCGCGTACGGCGCGGCTGATCGCGCGAACCGGATCGTCGGAGGGACAAAGCCGTGGAGGTCAAGATCGGCGTGCAGCACGCACCCCGGGAGATCGTGCTGGAGAGCGACCTGAGCGCCGAGGAGCTGGAGACCATCGTCGCCGCCGCGCTGTCCGGTACGGCGCCGCTGCTCAGCCTCACCGACACCAAGGGCCGCAAGGTCCTGGTGCCGTCCGACCGCCTGTCGTACGTCGACCTGGGCGAGCCGAGCGCGCGCAAGGTCGGTTTCGGCGCGCTCTGACGCGGCGGCACGTGACGTGCCGAGAACTGCGAGAAACGGCCTGGTGGTTGAATCCACCGGGCCGTTTCCGTTTCCTCCGCTTCGGGTAGGACCGCAGTGACTCGGTTTACCCCGACGTGTGGGAGGGACCCCATGCTGCTGATGGAGACGTTCGGCTCGGCTCTGCTGGGGCTCGCCCTGTCCGCGACAGCCGCGCGCGTGCTTGCCGACCGCCTGCCGGATCCGAGAGTGGTACTGGTCAGCGGGGTGTTCGGGGCGCTGTTCGGGGCGTATCTGACGCACTTCGCGCTCGGTCCCGGGCACAACACCCTGACCGCGACCTTCATCGGGGCGGTGCTGGTGTCGGCCGTGGTCCTGTCCCTGCTGCTCCGGCCGGCCGCCGGGCCCCGCAGGCCCTCGCACAGGACTCCGTTTTCGCTCCCGTCGCGGGGCTGACCCCTGATCCTGGGCCCTGACCCCGAGCCCTGACCCTGAGCCCCGACCCTTGACGTACGTCGGCCCCGGCGCGGAATCCTCCGCACCGGGGCCGATCCGCGTACGGACGCTTACGCGGCGAGGCCGAGGGCCGCCATCCGCTTGGTGTGCGCCTTGGTGATCCGGGTGAACATCTCGCCGACGGCCGCGAGGTCGAAGCCCGCGGCCATGCCGTCGACGCCGCCGACCAGCATGGTGGACAGCGCGTCGCGCTCGGCGACCACGCGCTGGGCCTGCGAGAGGGCCTCGCCCATCAGCCGGCGCGCCCACAGCGCGAGGCGGCCGCCGCAGCGCGGGTCCGCCTCGATGGCGGCGCGCACCTTCTCGACGGCGAAGTTGCCGTGGCCGGTGTCGTCGAGCACGCCGAGCACGAGGGCGCGGGTGTCGGTGTCCAGGTGGGAGGCGACCTCGCGGTAGAAGTCACTGGCGATCGAGTCGCCCACGTACGCCTTGACCAGGCCCTCCAGCCAGTCCGACGGCGCGGTCTGGCGGTGGAAGTCGTCCACGCCCTTGGCGAAGGGCTGCATGGCGGCGGTGGGTTCGGCGTCGATCGCGGCGAGCCGGTCGCGCAGCCGCTCGAAGTGGTGGAACTCGGCGGAGGCCATGGCGGCGAGCTCGGCCTTGTCGTCGAGGGTGGGCGCGAGCTTCGCGTCCTCCGCGAGGCGCTCGAAGGCCGCGAGCTCGCCGTACGCGAGCGCGCCGAGCAGGTCCACGACGGCGGCCGCGTACTGCGGCGAGGCAGAGGCGGTCGCCCAGTCCTGGGCGGCGATGCCCGTGGCTTCGGCGGGGGCGCCGTCGTCGGCGGGCGAGGCGTTTTCAACGGTCGACATGCTCCGCACAATAGCCGTCCGCACGGCGGCCCACGCCACCACACATCCACACGGTCCGTCCACGTAAACGCGCCGGGCCAGTGAATTCGCCCGACACAGCTGCGCGATTCCGGGGTACAGTGGTAATGCGCCTGCCGGATACTCGGCGGGCCATCCGAATGAGGATGCCCGGTCGGTGGCCCGATCGGCTCCAACCGACCCGCCCTCTGCGTGGTGCGTGCGTTCATGTGCCGCCACCCTTGAGGGGCCCCCTCAGCGGCACAAGCGCTTGAGCGAAGGCTTAGTGGTCCCGCGCAGCTTCGTATGTACGCCGCAGTACAGCAAGCCCGGCACGGTACGACCCCCCTCGCCGCCTCGCGCCGCGTCTCACAGAAGAGGCAGCACCCTGACTACGTTCCGAGACCTCGGGATTCTCCCCGAGACCGCCGAAGCCCTTGAGGCCGTCGGCATCGTGTCCCCCTTCCCGATCCAGGAGATGACCCTCCCCGTCGCCCTTTCCGGCACGGACGTCATCGGCCAGGCCAAGACCGGAACCGGCAAGACGCTCGGTTTCGGCCTTCCGCTGCTGGAGCGGGTCACCGTCCCCGCGGACGTCGAGGCGGGCCGGGCCAAGCCCGAGCAGCTGACCGACGCCCCGCAGGCGCTCGTGGTGGTTCCGACCCGCGAGCTGTGCACCCAGGTCACCAACGACCTCCTGACCGCGGGCAAGGTCCGCAACGTCCGCGTGCTCGCCATATACGGCGGCCGCGCGTACGAGCCCCAGGTCGAGGCGCTCAAGAAGGGCGTCGACATCATCGTCGGCACCCCGGGCCGCCTCCTCGACCTGGCCGGTCAGAAGAAGCTCGACCTGTCGCACGTCCGGGCCCTGGTCCTGGACGAGGCCGACGAGATGCTCGACCTGGGCTTCCTGCCCGACGTCGAGAAGATCATCAACTACCTGCCGCCGAAGCGTCAGACCATGCTGTTCTCGGCGACCATGCCGGGCGCGGTCATCGGCCTGGCCCGCCGGTACATGACGCAGCCGACGCATATCCGCGCCACCTCGCCCGAGGGCGAGGGCGTGACCGTGGCCAACATCAAGCAGCACGTCTTCCGTGCGCACAACATGGACAAGCCGGAGCTGGTCTCCCGCATCCTGCAGGCCGAGGGCCGTGGCCTGGCCATGATCTTCTGCCGTACCAAGCGCACGGCGGCCGACATCGCCGAGCAGCTGGAGAAGCGCGGTTTCGCGTCCGGCGCCGTCCACGGCGACCTGGGCCAGGGCGCGCGTGAGCAGGCGCTGCGCGCGTTCCGCAACGGCAAGGTCGACGTGCTGGTGTGCACCGACGTCGCCGCGCGCGGCATCGATGTCGAGGGTGTCACCCACGTCATCAACTACCAGACGCCGGAGGACGAGAAGACCTTCCTGCACCGTGTGGGCCGCACCGGCCGCGCGGGCAACAAGGGCATCGCCGTCACCCTGGTCGACTGGGACGACATCCCGCGCTGGCAGCTGATCAACAAGGCGCTGGAGCTGGACTTCCACGACCCGGTCGAGACGTACTCCACGTCCCCGCACCTGTTCGAGGAGATGAACATCCCGGCCGGCACCAAGGGCGTCCTGCCGCGCGCCGAGCGCACGCGGGCCGGCCTGAAGGCCGAGGACCTCGAGGACCTGGGCGAGACTGGCGGCCGTGGTGGCCGTGGCGGCCGCTCCGGCCCGGCCGCGGCCGCCGTGGTGGCCGAGGAGCGTCCGGCCCCTACCCGTACGCCGCGGCAGCGCCGCCGTACGCGGGGCGGGTCCGAACTGGGCGCCGAGTCCGCCGCCGTCACCCCCGTGGCCGAGGCTCCGGAGGCTCCGGCCGCCGACGAGCCGCGCAGGCCGCGCCGTCGCCGGACCCGCGTGTCCGCCGGTGCCGCGGTCGTCCCGGCCCCCGCGGTTGCGGTGGCCGAGGCCGCTCCGGTGACTCCGGTCGCCGTGGTCGAGGCTCCGGTGGCCGTCGCGGTCGCCGAGGCCGTCGCGGTCGTCGAGGAGGCTCCGGTCAAGCCGAAGCGCACCCGCACCCGCAAGGCCGTCGCCGAGGTCGCCGAGGCGGCCGTGATCGAGGCCCCGGTCGCCGTGGCCGAGGAGGCCCCGGTCAAGCCGAAGCGCACCCCGACCCGCAAGGTCGCGGAAGCCGCTCCGGTGACCCCGGTCGCCGTGGTCGAAGAGGCCCCGGAGAAGCCCCGCCGGGCCCGCGTCCGCAAGGTCGCCCCGGCCGCGCCGGAGCCGGACTTCCAGATGGCCCCGCCCGTGGAGCCGGTCAAGGCCCGCCGTACCACCCGGACCCGCAAGGTCGCCGAGGCCGCCCCGGAGGCTCCGGCCGCCGCAGCGGCCGAGGACGCTCCGGCCAAGCCGAAGCGCACCCGCACCCGCAAGGTCGCGGCCGCGCCCGAGGCGTAGGCACCGAGGCGCCGGCGCGTCGACGTCAGCACGGCCCGATGGCCCGGCCCCCTGTCGCAGGGGGCCGGGCCATCGGCCTATCCCCTCCGCACCGCTCCGTACGGGCCGGTAACCTCGGGCCCATGAGCAAGCCGCCGCGCCTCACCCTGCCGTCCGTCGCCCGCGCCCGCCGCCTCTCGACCGCCCGCGGCGACTTCGCCGTGCACGAGGCGGGCGGGGCCGCCCGCGGCACCGCCCTGCTGGTCCCCGGTTTCACGGGCAGCAAGGAGGACTTCATCGCCCTCCTGGAGCCGCTGGCCGCCGCCGGCTACCGGGTGGTCGCCGTGGACGGGCGCGGCCAGTACGAGACCCCCGGCCCGCGCGAGGAGTCGGCGTACGCCCTGGAGGAGCTGGCACTGGACGTCCTCGCGCAGGTCCACGCGCTGAGCTCGGGGCCCGTGCACCTGCTCGGCCACTCGCTCGGCGGGCTGATCTCGCGCGCGGCCGTGCTGCGCGATCCCGCGCCCTTCGCCTCGCTGACCCTCATGAGCAGCGGACCCGCCGCGATCTCCGAGGAGCAGCAGGCGCGCACCAAACTGCTGGTGGCCGCCCTGGAGGCACTGCGGGAAGACATGCCGGCGGTGTGGGCGGCGATGCGCGCGCAGGACCCGGAGGACGCCGTCCCGGACTCCCCCGAGCTGGCGGACTTCCTGCGCGAGCGGTGGCTGGCCACCGTCCCCGAGCAGCTGATCACCACGGGCCGGGCGCTGATCTCGGAGCCGGACCGGGTCGCGGAGCTGGCTGCCGTCCCGCTCCCCAAGCTGGTGCTGTCCGGAGCGGTGGACTACGCCTGGCCGGTGCCGCTGATGGATGAGATGGCGGACCGCTTGGGCGCGTCGCGGGTGGTCGTCGAAGGCGCCGAGCACTCCCCCAACGCGGAGAATCCCCAGGTCACAGCCAGTGCACTGGCCGCGTTCTGGGACTCCTGCGCCTCGTAGCGCCCGGCCAATCGTTAGCGAGTGAAAAAATTTCCTTAGCGTAGGGAATGTTTGCCTCCTACACTTCGTTGAACCCTCTGCAAGGAGAAACACCGACGAAGGGAGAAGCCCCATGCGCTTCGAGATTCTGCGCCTGGACGACGTCGACGGGTCCGCCGTGGACAGCACCGTCGTGGACGCGGCCTCCGTCAACCGGATCGTGCAGCAGGCCGCCGCTGTCGGCCAGCGCATTCTGATCCGACCGGCCGAGACGGCGTCCTGCTGACGCCTCACCCACCGCACACACGTCGACGCCCCCGACACCGATACCGGTGCGGGGGCGTTCTCGCGTCCTGTGCCGTGCGGTCAGGAGCCCTGGACGACCTGGAGCACGCCGTTGATGATCTGCTGGACGGCGATCGCGGACAGCATCATGCCGGCGAGCCGCGTCACGAGCACCACGCCGCCGTCCTTGATGACCCGGATGATCACCAGCGAGTAGCGCATCGTGATCCACAGGACCACGTGCATGGCGATGATCGCGGACCAGACGGACAGCTGCCCGCTGACCCCGTCGGCCTTCTGCACCGCCAGGATCACGGACACGATCGCACCGGGCCCGGCCAGCAGCGGCATGCCCAGCGGGACGAGGGCGACGTTCACGTCCTTGGTCTGCTTCGGCTCGTCGGTCTTGCCGGTGAGCAGGTCGAGCGCGATGAGCAGGAGCAGCAGACCACCGGCGATCATCAGCGCCGGTACGGAGACGTGCAGGTAGTCCAGGATCTGCTGGCCGCAGAGCCCGAAGACGGCGATGACGCCGAAGGCCACGCAGACGGCCTGCCAGGCCATCCGGCGCTGCACCTTGGCAGGGCGGCCGGAGGTCAGGGCGAGGAAGATCGGCGTGATCCCCGGAGGGTCCATAATCACAAAAAGGGTGAGAAAAAGGGATCCGAAGACGGCGAAGTCGAACACAGAGATGCCTTGCAGGTGAGGGGTGTGAAGAAAAGCGGGAAGGGCGGAGCGGCGCTTACGCGCGGACGCCTCCGCCGGCGCCGGGCACGGGGAAGGCTCCGGTCGCGCGGCGCGTGATCTCGCCGTAGATCTCGGGATCGGTCGTGAAGTCCCCGAGGCGACAGGTCTTGCGGCTGCCGTGGTAGTCGCTGGATCCGGTGGTCAGCAGTCCGAGGTCCGCCGCCAGGCCGCGCAGACGCGCGCGGGTGGCGGTGTCGTGGTCCATGTGGTCCACCTCGATGCCGTCCAGACCCGCCGCCGCCAGCTCGGCTATCGCGGACTCGGGCACGCACTCGCCGCGCTTGACGGCCGCGGGGTGGGCGAAGACGGTGACGCCGCCGGCCGCCTTGACCAGGCGGATGGCGTCGAAGGGGTCGAGTTCGTGCTTCTCCGCGTACGCGCGGCCGCCGTCGGCGAGCCAGTCGGGCGTGAAGGCGTCCGAGACGGTGGGTACGACACCCAGCTCGACGAGCGCGGTCGCGATGTGCGGCCGCCCCACGGAACCCTCGCCGGCGATCCGGGCCACCTGCTCCCAGGTGACGTCCACGCCGAGTGACCGGAGCTTGCCGACCATGGTCTGGGCGCGGGGGGTGCGGTCGTCCCGTACGAGCTCGCGCTCACGGGCGAGCTCGGGCTCCTCGGGGTCGAAGAGGTAGGCGAGCATGTGCATCCCGACCCCGTCGAGCCGGCAGGACAGCTCGGCTCCGGTCACCAGCGTCAGCCCGGCGGGCAGCGCGGCGAGGGCCTCGGCGTACCCGCCCACGGTGTCGTGATCGGTCAGCGCGACCACGTCCAGCCCCGCGGCGGCGGCGCCCAGCACCAGCTCGGCGGGGGTGTCCGTACCGTCGGAGGCCGTGGAGTGGGCGTGCAGGTCGATGCGCACAGCCGGGCTCCATGGTTCGTACGTACGGACGGTGGGGGCGCCTCCCAGCGGTACTGGGGGAGACACTCCAGGATAACCGGGCCGAAGGTCCCCCCTGATCGGCGGTGCCTACGAGGGGCCGAGGATGCGCGGGCTCAGGGCCCCGCACGGAAGGAGCTCGACCTCGGCTCCCGCGTCGCGGAGGTCGGTGAGGACGAGCTCGTCGTACATCAGGAGGCCGGACTGCTCCGGCCAGACGATCGCCCAGAGCCACAGGCCCCGCGCCTCGCCCGCGAAGACGGCCCGGTCGTCGGGGCTTCCGTTGACGTGCCACAGCGGTGTCGGGCGGCCGGCCGCGACCACCTTGGCGTGCGGCGACGCCGATACGTCGATGTACGAGCCGGGGTCCGGGCCGTCGATGCCCGCGAACCGCGCGCCGAGCCCCACGCCCAGCTCCTCGGCGACCAGCAGCAGCTCGCCGATGCCGCCCAGCGGACCGGGACCCGAGCAGGCCACCGCCGTCGCCCGCCCCCCGCTGCGGTCGTCACCGGCCGACGCCACCCCGGTGAACAGCCACCCCACCGGCAGGGGCCACGGCATCCACACCGGCACCTGCGTCCGGTGGACGACCACGCCCAAGCCCTCGACGCTGGGCGGGATCACGGGTTGCAGGGGGTGGACAGTGCCGTGCACGGCGCACTGCCAGGAGTCGGAGAAGAGACCGGGCGCCCTGACCCGGCCACCGCACTTCGGGCAACTTGGTTCGCCCCTCATAAGAAGCCACGCTCCTCCCCGCCCGGCGCGCCGTCAAGACGCGATCACCCGTCCGGGCTCAGTCCAGTGCGACTGCGGTACGCAGAGGATCCCGCAGATCCGTGCCGCGCGCGAGCCAGCGTTCCTGGAGGGCGGCCGCGCCGTGCACCCGTTTCCAGGCGGCCTCGTTCGCCGTCATGGGGAGGAGCGGCAGGAACCGCACCGGGTCCATGGGCTCGTCCAGCTCCAGGTCCTCCACCAGACCCCCGGGCTCCGCCACCAGGACGGAGCTGAAGGCGGCCCCGTCCCAGAGCGGTTCACCCACGTCGAGCGAGGCCCCGGGGGCCACGATCAGTCCCTCCACCTGCGGGGAGGCGGCCAGGACCGCGAGCGGCCTGAGGAGTTTGTCGGTGGGCGCGAGTCCGCCCCGTACGGTCAGGACCAGCTCGGCGCGCGGCCCGCGTACGGGGTCCGCGACCACGGCGGTCGGGTCGGTCATCGGGTGCGCGGACATTCCGAGGGTCGCGTACCGCACGAGGTCGCCCTCGGTGAAGCGGAGTACCTCGATGCGGTCGGTGCCCAGGAAGGTGACGGCGGCGCGTGCGTCGGGTACGCCGAACGCGGTGCGCAGCCGAGCCTCCACGAGGGCCAGAATTTCTGCCATGGAGCGAGCATAGAACTCGTATCAGCCGGGTAAAGGGCGGGTCTTGACCATCCGTCGGCTGATAGTGTTGACAGCTGGACCGGGCCGCATGCAGAAGCATTGTTTCAAGGCTCTGGGCGACAGGACGTCTCTCACGGGGGACCGGCCGGAGGAGGTGGGGCTGCGGTGGATCGAAGTCGATCGTGCAGTACCAATCGCTCTTCCACTTCTGTGACGGGCGCTTCCCGCCCCCTGTGATCTTCTGATCAGTAGAAGAGCGACGGCAGAACTTTGTCCTCCCGTCCTGCTTCCTTCCGTCCGCCGGGCCTGCCCGCCCGCGCTCCGGAAGGTCTCCCACCCGTACGGTCCGCAGCCGTGCGCGCGAAGGAGCCTGCCATGTCGATGCTGCCCTACATCCGTGCCGCCGTCCGTCCGGCACTGCGCAAGTCCAGCCCGGCCCAGCCCGGATACGACACCACCCGCGACCCGTCGGCGAGCAGCGCCGTGGTCGACTGCGCCGTGTACCGCGACGGCCGACGCGTGCTGGGGCCGGCCTGTCTGACGCCCCGTGAGGCGACCCGCCGGGTCCGCGAGGACGGCGGCTTCGTCTGGATCGGCCTGCACGAGCCGACCGAGGCGGAGTTCGCGGGGATCGCGGCGACCTTCGGCCTGCACCCGCTGGCCGTCGAGGACGCGGTGCACGCGCACCAGCGGCCGAAGCTGGAGCGCTACGACGACACGCTGTTCACCGTCTTCAAGACGATCCACTACGTCGACCACGCCCAACTGACCGCCACCAGCGAGGTGGTGGAGACCGGCGAGGTGATGTGCTTCACGGGCCCCGACTTCGTCATCACCGTCCGGCACGGCGGTCAGGGCTCCCTCAAGGGGCTGCGCCACCGCCTCCAGGACGACCCGGACCTCCTCTCCAAGGGCCCGTCGTCCGTGCTGCACTCCATCGCCGACCACGTCGTCGACGGGTACATCGCGGTCGCCGCGGCCGTGCAGGACGACATCGACGAGGTGGAGAGCGAGGTCTTCGCCGCGCCCGCGAAGGGCGGTACGCGCGGCGGTGACGCGGGCCGCATCTACCAGCTCAAGCGCGAGGTGCTGGAGTTCAAGCGGGCGGTCTCGCCGCTGCTGCGTCCGATGGAGCTGCTGAGCGAGCGCCCGATGCGGCTGGTGGACCCCGACATCCAGAAGTACTTCCGGGACGTCGCCGACCACCTGGCGCGGGTGCACGAGCAGGTCGTGGGCTTCGACGAGCTCCTGAACTCGATCCTCCAGGCGAACCTCGCGCAGGCGACGGTCGCCCAGAACGAGGACATGCGCAAGATCACCTCCTGGGCGGCGATCATCGCCGTCCCCACGATGATCTGCGGGGTGTACGGGATGAACTTCGAGCACATGCCCGAGCTCCAGTGGAAGTACGGCTACCCGATGGTGATGGCCTCGATCGTCGGGATCTGCTTCACCATCCACCGCGCCCTGCGCCGCCACGGCTGGCTGTAGCGCTGGGGAGCCACCGCCTACCCTGTCAGCATGACTCTCAGCACGCTCGACCTGGCCCTCGTCGAGGAGGCCACCAAGAAGTCCGGCCTGATCTGGGTCCGCGGCGCCGGGGCCGACCGCGCCCTCTGGCACGCCTGGGTGGACGGCGCGGCCCACGTACTGGGCGACGGGCCCGGCGAGCAGCCGTTCCCGGGGCTGGCCGACGGCTCGACCGCCGAGGTGACCGTGCGGAGCAAGGACAAGGGCGGCCGGCTGGTGGCCTGGACGGCGACGGTACGCGAGCTCCCGCCGCGCGGCGAGGAGTGGGCGGCGGCCGTCGCCGAGCTCAAGGGGAAGCGGCTGAACGCGCCCGACTCGGAGGAGATGACCGAGCGGTGGGCGCGGGAGTGCCGGCTGCTGCGGCTGGAGCCGGAGGCGGTGTCGACCCTGCCGGGCGGCTCCCTGGCCGCGGCCCCGCTCGCCTCGCCGGCGATCACCCGCCGGCCGATCCCGGCGCACCTGCCGAAGCTGCTGCTGAAGCGGAAGAAGGCCGCCCGCTAGGGCCGCCCGCCAGGGGCGTGGCAGGGCTCAGGGCTTGGTCGGGTTGGAGCCCTGGCCGGAGCCCTTGGTCTCGCCTTCCTTGTTCTCGCCTTCCTTGGTCGTCGGCAGCTGGGACCCGTAGTCGACGGTCTGGTCCTGCGCGGGCGCGACGAGCGGGAAGGGCTTGCCCCACTCCGCGAGTTCCACCCGGCCGGCGCCCCCCGCGCGCTCCATGAGGAGCGGGTACGGGGTCCCCTCCAGGGAGACCGAGAGCTTGCCGCCCTTGCCCGCGTCCGCCGTGACCTGGACCGCGCGGGTGTGCCCGACCTTCGTGTAGGAGCCCTTGGCGAGCTTGCCCTGGAGGCCCAGCAGCCCGTCCAGCAGCACGTCCATGTCGGTGAAGCCGCGGAACTGCTTGTACGAGGGGTCGCCCTCGGGCACCTTCACGTACTTGTCGCCGAGCTTGCCGGCCGAGTCGGACTTGCCCCAGAACGCCGCGCTCGCCTTCAGGTACAGCTGCTCCCCGACCCGCAGCAGCTGGAAGGTGTCGTCCTGGGACTTCACCTCGCCCGAGCCGCCGTCCGACTTCAGCCGCATGTCGACGGTGAAGGACTTGCCGCCGCTCACCAGCGTGCCGGACAGGTGCACCGACTCCGCTTCGCCGGCGGCCGCCTTCGCCTTCGCCTCGATCTTGTCGGCGGACAGCTTGCCTATCCCGTTCGTCCCCTCGTCGGGATCCTCCCCGCAGCCCGTACCGGTGACGGCGAGGCCCGCGCACAGCACACCGATGAACGCGGCCCGGCGCAGACGCGCGGCAGGGAAGTAGGCGGTCACGTGCGGGTGCCTCTCGTCGGTCCTCTTCGAGCAGCAGGCAGCGTACCTGCCCGTAGGCGTACGGCCGCCAGGCCCCCGTAGGGACCCCCGGGCGGACCGCCCCACCAGGACGGTTGCCGGTGGCACGGGCTAGCCTGAGGGGCGGCAGGACTGTTGATTGACGCTCTAGGAGGCGCTCGGATGGCTGCAGGCGCCCCGCGGATCTTCGTCTCGCATCTGTCGGGTGTGCCCGTCTTCGACCCCAACGGCGACCAGGTCGGCCGGGTCCGCGACCTCGTGGCGATGCTGCGCGTCGGCGGGCGCCCGCCGCGGCTGCTGGGGCTGGTGGTCGAGGTCGTCAGCCGGCGCCGGATCTTCCTGCCGATGACCCGGGTCACGGGCGTGGAGTCCGGGCAGGTCATCACCACCGGTGTCGTGAACATGCGGCGCTTCGAGCAGCGGCCCACCGAGCGGCTGGTCCTCGGCGAGCTGCTGGACCGCCGGGTGAAGCTGGTCGCGGACGGCGAGGAGGTCACCGTCCTGGACGTGGCCATCCAGCAGCTGCCGGCCCGCCGGGACTGGGAGATCGACAAGATCTTCGTACGGAAGGGCAAGGCGGGCGCGCTGCGCCGCCGCGGCGAGACCCTGACCGTGGAGTGGTCCGCGGTCACCGGCTTCTCGCTGGAGGAGCACGGGCAGGGCGCCGAGAACCTCGTCGCCACCTTCGAGCAGATGCGCCCGGCCGACGTGGCGAACGTCCTGCACCACCTGTCGCCGAAGCGGCGCGCCGAGGTGGCCAACGCCCTCGACGACGACCGGCTCGCGGACGTCATGGAGGAGCTGCCGGAGGACGAGCAGGTGGAGATCCTCGGCAAGCTGAAGGAGGAACGCGCCGCCGACGTCCTGGAGGCGATGGACCCGGACGACGCGGCCGACCTGCTGTCCGAGCTGCCGGAGGACGACATGGAGCGGCTGCTCACGCTGATGCAGCCGGACGACGCGGCCGACGTGCGGCGCCTGATGTCCTACGAGGAGCGGACGGCGGGCGGTCTGATGACCACCGAGCCGATCGTGCTGCGGCCGGACGCGACGGTCGCGGACGCGCTGGCCCGCGTACGGCAGGCGGACCTGTCGCCGGCGCTGGCGGCGCAGGTGTACGTGTGCCGGCCGCCGGACGAGACGCCGACGGGCAAGTACCTGGGCACGGTGCACTTCCAGCGGCTGCTGCGGGATCCGCCGTTCACACTGGTCAGCTCGATCGTGGACACGGGCCTGGCGCCGCTGCGGCCGGACGCCTCGCTGCCGGTGGTGACCAGCTACCTGGCCGCGTACAACATGGTGGCCGTGCCGGTGGTCGACGAGAGCGGTTCGCTGCTGGGCGCGGTGACGGTCGACGACGTACTGGACCACCTGCTGCCGGACGACTGGCGCGAGACGGACTTCCACTCGGAGGAGGTCGTGGGTGGGCACTGAACGGGGGCGCGGCGACCAGTCGCGTGAGCGGCGGCTCCGGGAGCGGCGCGAGCAGATCCGGGAGCGGCGTGAGCAGGGGCGGCAGCAGGCGCGCGATCACGGGCTGGCGGAGGCTGCCGCGGAGCGGGTGGAACGTTCTTCCTTCGAGCGCGGCGAGCGTGCGAAGGCCGCTCAGTTCGGCCCGTCGACGGGTTCGAGCGCGCTGACGCGTTCGCGGGTCCGCCTCGACCTGCCGCGCTCGGCGCGCCGGCGGCTGCTGCCGGAGTACGACCCGGAGGCGTTCGGGCGGCTGTCGGAGCGGGTGGCGCGGTTCCTCGGCACGGGCCGGTTCATCGTCTGGATGACGGTCGTCATCATCGTCTGGGTGCTGTGGAACATCTTCGCGCCGGACGGCATGCGGTGGGACGAGTACCCGTTCATCTTCCTGACGCTGATGCTGTCGCTCCAGGCCTCGTACGCGGCTCCGCTGATCCTGCTCGCGCAGAACCGGCAGGACGACCGGGACCGGGTCAACCTGGAGCAGGACCGCAAGCAGAACGAGCGCTCCATCGCCGACACCGAGTACCTGACGCGGGAGATCGCGGCCCTGCGGATGGGCCTGGGAGAGGTCGCCACGCGCGACTGGATCAGGTCCGAGTTCCAGGACCTGATCAAGGAGATGGACGAGCGGCGGCTATTCCCGCAGGAACGTGACGAAGGCGACCGCTGACGGGCTTTCCTGAGCCGTGCCACCGAGCCGTACCATCGGGGCATGGCTACCGACACAAGCTCCGCCGACGCCGCCGCAGTGCCTGAGCAGGACGCGATCCTCGACGCGCTGGCGACGGTGAACGACCCCGAGATCCACCGGCCGATCACCGAGCTCGGCATGGTGAAATCGGTGGAGATCGGCGACGGCGGCGCGGTCGCCGTCACCGTCTACCTCACGGTGTCGGGCTGTCCCATGCGCGAGACCATCACCAAGAACGTCACCGAGGCCGTCGCGCGGGTCGCGGGCGTCACCTCGGTCGAGGTCACCCTCGACGTGATGAGCGACGAGCAGCGCAAGGAGCTGGCGACCAGCCTGCGCGGCGGGACCGCCGAGCGCGAGGTGCCCTTCGCCAAGCCGGGCTCGCTGACCCGCGTGTACGCGGTCGCGTCCGGCAAGGGCGGCGTCGGCAAGTCCTCGGTCACGGTCAACCTGGCCGCGGCGATGGCGGCGGACGGCCTGAAGGTCGGCGTGGTCGACGCGGACATCTACGGCCACAGCGTGCCGCGCATGCTCGGTGTCGACGGCCGTCCGACGCAGGTCGAGAACATGATCATGCCGCCGTCGGCGCACGGCGTGAAGGTCATCTCCATCGGCATGTTCACCCCGGGCAACGCGCCGGTGGTGTGGCGCGGGCCGATGCTGCACCGAGCCCTCCAGCAGTTCCTGGCGGACGTGTTCTGGGGCGACCTGGACGTGCTGCTGCTGGACCTGCCGCCGGGCACCGGTGACATCGCGATCTCGGTGGCCCAGCTGGTGCCGAATGCCGAGATCCTGGTCGTCACGACGCCGCAGCAGGCGGCGGCCGAGGTCGCGGAGCGGGCCGGCTCGATCGCCGTGCAGACCCACCAGAAGATCGTCGGCGTCGTCGAGAACATGTCGGGCCTGCCGTGCCCGCACTGCGACGAGATGGTGGACGTCTTCGGCTCGGGCGGCGGCCAGAAGGTGGCCGACGGACTGACGAAGACGGTCGGCGCGACGGTGCCCGTGCTGGGCTCGATCCCGATCGACGTGCGGCTGCGCGAGGGCGGCGACGAGGGCAAGCCCGTCGTACTGTCCGACCCCGACTCCCCGGCGGGCGCGGCCCTGCGGGCGATCGCGGGCAAGCTGGGCGGCCGCGCGCGCGGCCTGTCGGGCATGTCGCTGGGCATCACCCCGCGCAACAAGTTCTGATTCGCCGCAAGCACGCGAAGGGGCGCCGCTCGACGAGCGGCGCCCCTTCGCGTTGCCGGCCCGGCTGCGGCCGGCGCGGCTGCTACTCGTACGCCGACAGGTCGCCGATGACCGAGAAGCCGAGGCCGTACGCGCTCATGCCCCGGCCGTACGCCCCGAGGTGCACCCCGCTGCTGGTGGACCCGGCGAGCACCCAGCCGAACTCCGACTCGCGGTAGTGGAACGGTGTCGGCTCCCCGTCCACCGGCAGCGACAGCGTCGACCAGTCGGGCCCCGCGAGATCGTCCGCGAGCTCCCACGCGGCCTCGGTCTGCTGGTCGAGCCAGTCGCTGCGCAGGGAGTGGTCCATCTGCCCGGGCCAGCTGTAGGCCAGCAGCCCCGAGCCGGCCAGCCAGGCCGCCGAGGAGACCGAGGTGGCCTCCAGGGTGCCGGTGCCGTCGCCGCTGCGGCGGACCGGATTGCTCGCGACGGTGACGACCACCGCGAAGCGCTCCTTCTCGCCGGTGGCGATCTCACCGCGGGCGGACGGCTCGTCGCCGTGCCCGGTGGACCCGTGCTCGACGGTGCCGTCGGCGCCGGTGCCGACCTGCATGAGCCAGCGGGGGCCGGTGAAGGCCCCGTCCAGCCCGTACCAGGGGAAGTCGGCCGCCAGGAACCCCTCGGCCGTCCGGCGGGCCGCCGGCAGGGGAGCGGCGGCCTCCTGCGGCTGCGCTTCGCTCTGCGGGGCGTTCTGCGGGGCGGTATGCGGTTCCTGCGCGGGTGCGGCGGCGGGGGCGGGTGCTTCGGCGGTCTGCGCCCCTACCCGACTACTGCTCGTCGTCTCCATCTGAGCGGCCTCTCGTTCCGTGGGGTCCGGAACGGCCCGCCCCCCACGGGCGTCCTGGATCCGGACTCATGGAGGATAGCCATCCGACCCCGGATCGCCGGGCAGGTCGCGCGTCAGGTGGCGTCGGCGTCGAACCGCGCGCGCTGGTCCGGAGCGGGTGCGGCGGGCTTCTTCAGCAGGTCCGGGCCGGTGGCGGCGGGGCCGGCGGAAGCCGGTGCGGGGTCCGTCTCCTTGCTGTTGACGGCGTCGGTGACGTCGTTCAGCTCCTTGCGGAGATCGAAGCTGCTGCGGATCTCCTTGAGGTCCTCGTTCTCGGTCAGCTGCTTGCGGATGAAGGTCTTCGGGTTCAGGTCCTCGAACTCGAAGTCCTTGAATTCCGGGCCGAGTTCGGAGCGGATGTCCTGCTTCGCACTGTCCGAGAACGCGCGGATCTTCCGGATGACACCCGTCACGTCCTGAATGACCTTGGGCAGTTTTTCCGGGCCGAAGATGAGAATGGCGAGCACCACGATCGTGACGAGTTCGAGTGCGCCTATGTCGTTGAACACCTTGCCGCTCCTCGGCTCTCTTCACTGCGGGCCCGGACACACGGTACCCCAGTGCTCCTAAGAGCCGTTCGCCGATCCGAGGACCACTTCCAGGGTCCGCTCGCGGCCCTCGCGGAGCACGGTGAGGGTCAGCGGATCACCCGGCCGGTGGGCCCTGATCTTGATGATCAGCTCGTCACCGCCGCGTACGCGCTGGCCGTCCACCTTGGTGATCACGTCGCCTGCCTTGACCCCGGCGCGGGCGGCCGGTCCGTCGGCGGTCACGGCCGGTTTGCCGTCCTCGCCCTTGTCCCCGACCCGGGCGCCGTCGCCGGTGTACTGCATGTCCAGGGTGACCCCGATGACGGGGTGCGTGGCGCGGCCGGTGCGGATGAGCTCCTCGGCGACGCGCTTGCCCTGGTTGATCGGGATGGCGAAACCGAGCCCGATGGAGCCGCCCTGGCGCGCGGGATCGTCCTTGTCGGCGCCCCGGATCGCGCTGTTGATGCCGACCACGTGGGCCTTGGCGTCGAGGAGGGGGCCGCCGGAGTTCCCGGGGTTGATGGGGGCGTCGGTCTGGAGGGCGTCCACGTAGCTGATGTCGCTGCCGTCGCCCTTGTCGCCGCCGGCGGTGACGGGCCGGCCGGTGGCGCTGATGATGCCGGCGGTGACGGTGTTGGACAGGTCGAACGGGGCTCCGATGGCCACCACCGGGTCGCCGACCTTCACGTTCTCGGAGTTGCCGAGGCTCAGCGGCTGGAGCCCCCGTACGCCGCTGACCTTGACCACGGCCAGGTCGTATCCGGAGTCACGGCCGACCAGCTCGGCGGTGACGCTCTCGCCGGTGCTGAAGGTGACCGCTATCTCCTTGGCGTCGGCGACGACGTGGTTGTTGGTCAGGATGTGGCCCTGCTGGTCGAGTACGAAGCCGGTGCCCGTGCCGCTGCTCGACGCCCCCCGCACGTGCAGGGTGACCACCCCGGGGAGCGCGGTGGCCGCGATGCCCGCGACACTCTCGGGCGCGCGGCCCTTGTCCGCGACGCCGGCCTGGGGCAGCTCCAGGCGGGTGCTGCTCTGCCGCTCGGCGAGCACGCCGAGGTAGCCGCCGATCCCGCCGGCCAGCAGGGCGGTACCCGCGGCGAGGGCCGCGACCTGCCACAGCCGGAACCCGCGGCCCTGCATGCCCCGGTCCACGGTCTGCAAGGGCTGGTTGCCCCAGGGGTCGTAGCGCACCGCGCGGACCGCCGCCTGACCATGGGCCTGTGCCGGGCTCGCGACCTCGGTCGCCTCGGCGGGCGCGGCCTGAGCCCCGTCCTGGGCCGCGGTCTGGGCCGCGCCGTCGCTCGCGCCTTCGGGCCGAGGGGAGGGAACCCCTTCGGGGTGCCCGGCCGAACGGCCCTGCGCCGTGCCCTCGGGCCGGCTCCACCACTGTGGAGCCGGATCGGTCTGCTGCCTGTCGGCCATGGGCGCTCCCCGCGTACCTATCCGCATGTGCCGCAGATTCAACCAGGTCCCCGGTCAGCGCAGCAGCGAGACCGGGCGGGCCGAACTCGGAGCGGAGGGGTGGAGCGGCGGGAGCGGGGTCGCGGCGGTCGACAGGAGGGACGGTACGGCGGCGGGCGTGGGCAGCCGGTCACGGACGGACGCGTCGGCCACGGACACGGCGGGGCCGGGCCGGGAGGCGGGTGCGGGCGACTCACCCCGCACGTTCGGATCCACCCCCTCCAGGGGCATCGCACCGCCCAGCGCGATCGCGGCCAGCGACACGGCCCCGGCGGCGACGAAGGCGAACCGGCGGCGCGGACGGCCCACCTCGTGGATCCGGAAGCCCTCCTGCCGCGGCCCGGCGGCCGTGGGAAGCGCGTACGCGAACGAGGCGAACGGGTCATTGCCGGAGAGACCGGACGGACCGGAGGACCCCTGCGGACCCGCGGAGCCGGACGGACCGGACGGCCCGTCGAGGCCGCCACCCGGCAGCCCCTGCAGCCGGGCCAGCAGCCCGGCGGACAGCGGCGGAGGCGCGCTCTCCACGAACATGGTCTTCAGGCGGCGCTGGGCATCGGCCTCGGCCTTGCACTTGGCACAGGTGGCCAGGTGGGCCAGGACCCGCTCGCGCACGTCGTGGTTCAGCTCCCCGTCCACCAGGGCGGCAAGCCGGTCACCCAGGTGCTGTTCGGCGGGGGACGGACTGACTCCGCTCACTCGGCTCCGCCCTCTCCCCCGGCGCCCGGCGCACCCACGGCGACCCCGGCCAGCGCGCGCTGCTCCGCGCGGGCCTCGGGAGAGCGGTGCTTGAGCGCCTTGCGCAGGTGCGAACGGCCCCGGTGGATACGGCTGCGCACGGTACCGAGCTTCACCCCGAGCGTGGCGGCGATCTCCTCGTACGACAGGCCCTCGATGTCGCACAGCACCACGGCCGCGCGGAACTCGGGCGCGAGGGTGTCCAGCGCCTGCTGGACGTCCGCGTCGAAGTGCGTGTCGTGCAGGACCTGCTGCGGGGACGGCTCGCGGCTGGGGAGCCGCTCGGCGGCGTCGTCGCCGAGCGCGTCGAAGCGGATCCGCTGCTTGCGGCGGACCATGTCCAGGAACAGGTTCGTGGTGATGCGGTGCAGCCAGCCCTCGAACGTGCCGGGCGTGTACGTGGACAGCGAGCGGAAGACGCGGACGAAGACCTCCTGGGTCAGGTCCTCGGCATCGTGCTGGTTACCCGTCAGACGGTAGGCAAGGCGGTAGACCCGCGCACTGTGCGTGCTGACGATCTCCTCCCATGAGGGAGGGGTCCACGCCTGGGAGCCCGCATCGGCGGCAAAGGTCGCGGTGGTTGCGGTGGCGGTGTGGAAGCTGTCAGCAATGTCGGTCACGGATTTCGGCTCACCCGCCGACCAGAAGAGGCGTCTGAACACGCCCCCACGATCCACAGGCGCAGCCGCACCTCCCCTGTCGGCTCTGGTGGTGTCCAGTGGAGTCCCTACCATAGCCACCCCCTCTGTCAGCTCCGGATAAGCATTTTTGCAGTATCTTTACGCGAGTCTTAAGCCGCGGAGCGGTCCTGGACTGCCGATCTGCCCGGCACCGTCCCTTCTTATCCCGCCCACACCCTTCACAACGCCCGGTCCCATCTGCGGGTTCCCGACGTCAACGGATACAGTCACCGTTGCGCCAACTATGGGGACAGGAGAGGGTCATTACCGGCAACCGGCAGACGAGCTGGGCGTTCGCCGACGCGTTTGTCGCCGAGGACGACGCTCTGCGATGGGCCCGCGACCGGTCCAGGGAAGCGGGCCTGCGCTCCGTCTCTCCCGGCACCGGGGCCGCGCTGCGCCTGCTGGCAGCCACCGCGGACGCCAAGGCGGTCGCCGAGATCGGCACCGGAACGGGCGTCTCCGGCATCCACCTGCTCCACGGAATGCGCCCGGACGGGGTGCTGACCACGGTGGATCCCGAAGCGGACCGGCAGGCCTTCGCCCGCCAGGCCTTCCGCGCCGCCGGCTTCGCGGGCAACCGCGCGCGGTTCATCCCCGGCCGAGCGCTCGACGTACTCCCCCGCCTCGCCGACGGCGGGTACGACCTCGTCTTCTGCGACGGAGACCCGGCCGAGTCCCTCGACTACCTCGCCGAATCGTTGCGCCTGCTGCGCCCCGGCGGGCTGGTGTGCTTCGAGGGGGTCTTCTCCGACGGCCGTACGGTCGACTCCGCGGCCCAGCCGGTGGAGGTCCTCCGCGTCCGCGAACTGCTGCGCAGCGTCCGCGAGAGCCCCGCCCTGGAGGCCGCTCTGCTCCCGGTGGGCGACGGGCTGCTGTGCGCCGTGCGGCGCTGAGCCGCCGTACGCCACACCCGCCGCGCACCCCCGTACGCCGGCCTCAGCGCAGCAGGGCGAAGGTGAGGGCGGCCGTACCGCCCAGGGCGGTGCCGGCGAGCAACTGGGCGGCCGTGTGCGCCCGCAGGACCAGCCGCGACCAGCCGACGGCGGCGGCTATCAGCGCCGCGGGAAGCACGGACGGACCGAAGACGAGCGCCAGGATCATCACGGCGCCGCCGGCCACCGACATGTGGATGGATATCTGCCAGCCGACGGTGACCAGCAGCGACGACACGAGGCCGACGAGCATCGCCACGACGAGCGCGAAAACGTCCTCGGGGGCGCCGAGTACGTGCAGCAGGGTGATCCCGGCGGCGACGGAGACCAGGCTCAGGGCCATCGGCACCACGCGCTGGCGCCGCACGCGGATGTGCTGGTCGGTCAGCGCCCCGCGCCGGACGCCGAACACGATGATCCCGATCGGCACCACACCGCAGAACAGCGCGCCGAGCAGCCCCCAGCCGAGGCCGGACCACGAGGCGGTGCTGCGCCAGCCGATCAGCAGGAGCAGGGCGACCACCAGGTTCGCCGGCGCCAGGACGTCGGAGAGGATCCGGGCCGTCTTCTGACGCGGTGTGCAGTCGGCGAAGGCGGGCGGCGCGGGCGGGGAGAAGGTCACGGCGTGGCTCCGGGAAGGGAAAAGGCCGGGGCGCGGCCTGGAGGACGACACAACGCTGCCCCGGCCGCTGATCGCGGTCGGGGCAGCGCAGAGAATGCAGAACGCAGATGGTGCCGACGGTTCAGCCGACGACCTTCTTCAGGGCGTCACCCAGGGCGTCCGCCTCGTCCGGCGTCAGCTCGACGACAAGCCGACCGCCGCCCTCGAGCGGTACGCGCATGACGATGCCCCGCCCCTCCTTGGTGACCTCGAGCGGGCCGTCGCCCGTCCGCGGCTTCATGGCCGCCATGCTCGTTCCCCTTCCTGAAACCAGCTCATCGTCAGCCGACGGCCCCATTCAGGCGCCTAGTACCCGGCATCGAACACATTGCTTCCCAGCCATTATCCCGCATGTCAGGACCCGATGACCAACATCGCCCGTGAACGGTTGGGCAACGCGCTCGGCCAAAACCACTCATTTCGGGGACCCGCCTGCGATACTTCGCCGCCGCACCCCGCGAACCGCCTCCGCTTTCTTTGACGCACATCACATGTGCGCGTGCGCTCCGGTCCGCCATGCTGGCCCTTGCACCGGCCGGTACCGGCCGGTAGCCATCCCGCGACGAAGGGGGACCCCCTGCCATGGCCGACAGCGTGCTCTACGAAGTGAGCGACGGACTCGCGACCATCACGATCAACCGCCCGGACGCGATGAACGCCATGAACACCGAGGCCAAGGTCGCACTGCGCGACGCGGTCCGGGCGGCGGCCGCGGACACCGCGGTACGGGCCGTCCTGCTCACCGCGGCCGGCAACCGGGCCTTCTGCGTGGGCCAGGACCTCAAGGAGCACATCGGGAACCTGGCGGCGGACCGCGAGACCGGCTCCTCGCTGACGATGAGCACGGTCGCCGAGCACTACAACCCGATCGTCCGGGCGCTCACGGAGATGCCGAAGCCGGTGGTGGCCGGGGTGAACGGCGTCGCGGCCGGAGCGGGCTTCGGTTTCGCGCTGGCGGCGGACTTCCGGGTCGTCGCCGACACCGCGTCCTTCAACACCTCGTTCGCCGGGGTGGCGCTGACCGCCGACTCCGGGGTCTCGTGGACCCTGCCCCGTCTGATCGGCGGCTCCCGCGCCTCCGACCTGCTCCTCTTCCCGCGTTCCCTCAAGGCCCAGGAGGCGTACGAGCTCGGCATCGCCAACCGCCTGGTCCCCTCGGACTCCCTGCACGCCGAGGCCGAGGCCGTGGCCCGCGCGCTGGCGTCCGGCCCCACGGTCGCGTACGCGGCGCTGAAGGAGTCCCTGGCGTACGGGGCCTCCCACTCCCTCGCCGAGGCCCTGGAGCACGAGGACGTCCTCCAGACCCGCGCGGGAGCCTCGGAGGACCACTCCATCGCCGTCCAGGCCTTCCTCGCGAAGCAGCCCCCGAAGTACCTGGGCCGCTGAGCCCTCCCGGCCCCGCACCGCACCGCCCCACCGCGGCCCGGCTCAGGCCGGGTCGCGCGAGGTGCAGTCGATCAGGTGGTCGTTGACCAGGCCGCAGGCCTGCATCAGGGCGTAGGCCGTGGTGGGGCCGACGAAGCGGATGCCGGCCTTCTTCAGGGCCTTGGCCAGGGCCGTGGACTCCGGCGTGACCGCCGGCACCTCGGTGACCGTGCGCGGGGCCGGGCCAGGCTTCCCGGGGGCGTGGGACCAGATCAGGGCGTCCAGCTCGCCCGGCTCCCAGCCGGCCAGGACCCTCGCGTTGGCGAGGGTCGCCTCGATCTTGGCCCGGTTGCGGATGATCCCCTCGTCGGCGAGCAGCCGCTCCGCGTCCCGCTCGTCGAAGGCGGCGACCGCCGCGATCCCGAAGTCCGAGAAGGCCTTACGGAATCCCTCCCGCCGCCGCAGGATCGTCAGCCAGGACAGGCCCGACTGGAAGGCCTCCAGGCAGAGCCGCTCGTACAGCGCGTCGTCGCCGTGGACCGGGCGGCCCCACTCGGTGTCGTGGTAGGCGACGTACTCCCCGGTGGACCCCGTGGACAGCGCCCACGGGCACCGCAGCAGCCCGTCCGCACCCGCCACCGTGCCGGTCACCGCTCACCGTCCTTGGTGAGGTCGACGTGCCCGGCCCCGGCCGCGTCCGCCGGGCCGGGGCGGGCGGCCGCCGCGGCCGTCAGCTGGGCGATCCGCGCGTCCCGTTCGGCCAGCTCGGCCGCCAGCCGCTCCAGTACGTCGTCCACCTCGGCCATCCGGTAGCCGCGCGGGGCGACCGGCAGCCGCAGCGCGTCGATGTCCGCCCGTACGACGGGCCGGGTCTCCGGCAGCGCGTCCGCCACCCGGTCCGGCTCCGCTTCCGGCAGGACGGCCTCCGAGCCGCCGCCGATCACCGCAAGGGTGACCGCTGCCACGACCACGACCAGCGCGATCATCAAGAAGAAGAACACGATCAACTCCCCACGAGAGACTCCGGCCACCAGGTTAAGGTCGCAGGCGAGGCGCGAGGGCCGCCGAAGGAGGAAAGACCAGGATGCTGCGACTGGGCAGGCGCGAGTTCGACACCCACGAGCCGGTGATCATGGCCATCGTGAACCGCACCCCGGACTCCTTCTACGACCAGGGCGCGACGTTCCGCGACGAGCCGGCGCTGGACCGGGTCGAGCAGGCGGTCGCCGAGGGCGCCGCGATCATCGACATCGGCGGGGTCAAGGCGGGCCCTGGCGAGCACGTGGACGCGGCCGAGGAGGCACGGCGCACGGTCGGCTTCGTGGCCGAGGTCCGGCGCCGCCACCCGGACGTGGTGATCAGCGTGGACACCTGGCGGCACGAGGTCGGCGAGGCCGTGTGCGAGGCCGGGGCGGACGTGCTGAACGACGCGTGGGGCGGGGTCGACCCCAAGCTGGCGGAGGTCGCGGCGCGCCACGGGGCCGGGCTGGTCTGCACCCACGCGGGCGGGGTCGAGCCGCGGACCCGGCCGCACCGGACCGAGTACGAGGACGTCATGGCCGACATCCTGCGGGTCACGGTCGGCCTGGCGGAGCGGGCGGCCGCGCTGGGCGTCCGCCGGGACGCGATCATGATCGACCCGGGCCACGACTTCGGGAAGAACACCCGCCACTCCCTGGAGGCCACCCGCCGCCTGTCGGAGATGACCGACACGGGCTGGCCGGTCCTGGTCTCCCTGTCCAACAAGGACTTCGTCGGCGAGACCCTCGACAAGCCGGTCAAGGAACGCCTGCTGGGCACCCTGGCCACGACGGCCGTCTCGGCCTGGCTCGGCGCCCAGGTCTACCGCGTCCACGAGGTCGCGGAGACGAAGCAGATCCTCGACATGGTCCGCTCCATCCAGGGGCACCGCCCCCCGGCGGTCGCCCGCCGCGGCCTGGCCTGAGGCGGCCGGGTGGGCCGGACGGGCCCGCCCGGCCCCCGCCCGCCGCGAGGGCGGCGTCAAGAAGGGGGTCCTACTTGCCGACTTCCTTCGTCACCAGCGCGATCGCCTCGTCCACGTCGTCCGTGACATGGAACAGGTACAGGTCCTTCTCCGAGGCCTTGCCCTGCGCGATCACCGTGTTCCGCAGCCAGTCGATCAGGCCGCTCCAGTACTCCGAACCGAAGAGCACGATCGGGAAGCGGGTGATCTTCTGGGTCTGGACCAGGGTCAGCGCCTCGAACATCTCGTCCAGCGTGCCGAGGCCGCCCGGCAGGACCACGAAGCCCTGGCTGTACTTCACGAACATCGTCTTGCGGACGAAGAAGTACCGGAAGTTGAGCCCGAGGTCGACGTGCTGGTTGAGCCCCTGCTCGAAGGGGAGCTCGATACCGAGGCCGACCGAGACGCCGTTGGCCTCGCGGGCGCCCTTGTTGGCCGCCTCCATCGCGCCCGGACCGCCGCCGGTGATCACCGCGAAGCCCGCCTCGACGAGCGCGCTGCCGATCCGTACCCCGGCCTCGTACTCCGGTGAACCGGCCGGCGTACGGGCCGAGCCGAACACACTGATCGCGGGCGGCAGCTCGGCGAGCGTACCGAAGCCCTCGATGAACTCCGACTGGATGCGCAGGACCCGCCAGGGATCGGTGTGAACCCACTCGGAGGGCCCGGCCGAATCCAGCAACCGCTGGTCGGTCGTGCTGCCCGCCTTGATCTGGCTCCGCCTCCTCAGCACCGGCCCGAGCTGCTGCTCCTCGGGCCGACGACGAGCGTCCCCGTCAGGAATACCGCGGTTGCCCATGATGTGCTCCCTCCTGCTGATCGTTGGATCAGGGTAGGCGCACAAAGGTGACGGCAAGCGGAATTCAGGAGGTCAGCCAGGCGCGGAGTCGTTCCTCGCAGTGCAGGATCGCCTTCGTCTCCACGCGCTCGTCGACCTTGTGGGCCAGCAGGGCGTCGCCCGGGCCGTAGTTGACCGCGGGGACGCCCAGCGCGCTGAAGCGGGAGACGTCCGTCCAGCCGAACTTCGGCATGGCGCGCCCGCCGACCGCCTCCATGAAGGCCGCCGCCGCGGGGTGGGAGAGGCCGGGGAGGGCGCCGCCCGAGAAGTCGTCGATCACGAACTCCTCGACGCCGCAGTCCGCGAAGACCTCCCGGACGTGGGCGATCGCGTCGTCCATGCTGCGGTCGGGGGCGAAGCGGAAGTTGACCGTCACCGTGCACGCGTCGGGGATGACGTTGTTGGCGACGCCGCCCTCGATGCGCACCGCGTTGAGGCCCTCGTGGTACTCCAGGCCGTCGATGACGGGCTTGCGGGGCTCGTACGCCGCCAGCCTGGCCAGGATGGGGCTCGCCGCGTGGATGGCGTTGGAGCCCATCCAGCTGCGCGCGGAGTGGGCGCGCTCGCCGGAGGTGCGGAGCAGGACGCGCAGGGTGCCCTGGCAGCCGCCCTCGACCTCGGCGTTCGACGGCTCCAGCAGCACCGCGAAGTCGCCGGTCAGCCAGTCGGGGTGGGCCTCGGCGACCTTGCCCAGGCCGTTGAGGTCGGCGGCGACCTCCTCCTGGTCGTAGAAGACGAAGGTGAGGTCGCGGTTCGGCTCGGGGACGGTCGCCGCGATGCGCAGCTGTACGGCGACGCCGGACTTCATGTCGGTCGTGCCGCAGCCCCACAGGACGTCGTTCTCGTCGAGGCGCGAGGGGACGTTGTCGGCGATCGGCACGGTGTCGAGGTGGCCGGCGAGTACGACGCGCTCGGCGCGGCCGAGGTGCGTGCGGGCGACGACGTTGTTGCCGAAGCGGTCCACGGTGAGGTGCGGGAGGGCCCGCAGCGCGTGTTCCACGAGGTCGGCGAGTACCTTCTCGTCGCCGCTCACGGAGGGGATGTCGACGAGCCGGGCGGTCAGCTCGGCGGCGTCCAGGGTGAGGTCCAGCTCGGATTCGGGCATGCACCGACCCTAACGCCCCGGTCCGGGGCGGGGCCCCGGACGTCCGGCCGCTGGACGCGTCATATGCCTCAAGTACGGTGGGCCGCGTGCCCGAGAACCGTGATCCTCGCTCCCGTCGCCGCAGGCCGCTCCGTGCGGCCGTGGGTCTGCTCGTCCTGTTCGCGGTGGTCGGCTATTTCGCCGTCCAGCGGTACTCCAACGGCGGCGCGGGGGCCCCGTACTGCACGGCCGCGGCGGCCGCAGGCAGCGGGCAGAAGTACGAGATGACCCCGGAGCAGGCGGCGAACGCGGCGACGATAGCCGCCGTCGGCATCTCCAAGGGGCTGCCGGACCGGGCGGTGACCATCGCGCTGGCGACCGCGATGCAGGAGTCGTCGCTGCGCAATCTCGACCACGGCGACCGGGACTCGCTGGGCCTGTTCCAGCAGCGGCCCTCGCAGGGCTGGGGCACCCCGGAGCAGATCACGGACCCGGTGTACTCGGCCGGGATCTTCTACGACCACCTCGTGGACGTTCCGGGGTACTCGCGGCTGCCGCTGACGGTGGCGGCGCAGAAGGTGCAGCGCAGCGGCTTCCCGCAGGCGTACGCGAAGCACGAATCGGACGCGACGGTGCTGACGGCGGCCTTCGGCGAGAGCGGCACCCTGTTCTGCTCGGGCCCGGCCCCGCTGCGCGGCGATCCGGAGAAGGTGAAGGCGGAGCTGGTACGGGCCTTCGGCAAGGACGCCCTGGGCGGTGGCCGAAACGGTGCGCCGGCCGGACGGACGGTGCCGGACCGGGTCGAGGAGTCCGAGGTCACCCTCCAGCTGAAGCGGGACGGCGGCGCGGGCGAGGCGCGGCGCGGCCGGGCGATGGCGCACTGGGCGGTGGCCCGGTCGCACGAGCTGGGCATCGCCCGGGTCTCCTACGACGGGTCCGCCTGGATCGGGGGCAAGGACCGGGGCCAGTGGCAGTCCAAGGGCGGCAACGGCGCGAAGGACGGCGACGGGGACCCGCACGACTCGGCGCCGGACGAGGTACGGATCTTCATCGCCCGCTGAGGCCCGCCGAAGGCCCGGCGAAGGCCCGCCGAAGGCCCGGCGAGGCCCCACGGAGGCCCGTGCAGGCGTACGAGTGATCACTCCTGCGGGGGTGGCCGGCGGCCGGGCCGCGAGGGCCCCAGACCCGTAGAAGGCCTGGTGGGCGCGTACCAATGCGCTTGTCGCGGAAGCCGATTAAACGATGCGTTACCGATCCTTTACCTACCGGATCCGCAACTCCACCCGCCCCACGAGCGGTTGTACACGGCGTACTCAGCCGCTACCGCTTAGGAGCAACATGTCTCTCCCCCTGACCCGTCGGATCGCCCGTGCCGCGCTGCTCGTCGCAGCCGGGGCAGCGCCCGTGGTCGGTGCGGCCGGAACGGCCAGCGCCGCCGGTCTGGAGTCCGTGCCGCAGCTGGGCGCACTCACCGCCCCGGACACCGCCGACGCCTCGGCCGTGACCGGTGCCGCCACGGACACCGCGGGCGCCGCGACCGAGGCCCTGCCCGCCGCCGCCCCCGCCGCCGACGTGGCCGGCAAGGCGACCGGCCTGCTCGGTGGGCTGCCCGCCGCGCCGCAGCTGCCGCTGGCCGAGGGCGGCCTGCCCGGTGGTCTGACGGGCGGCCTGCCCGGTGGTCTGCCGCTGGGCGGCTGATCCGCCGAGGGAACACCGAAGGGGCCGGGAGCACGAACTCCCGGCCCCTTCGGGCTGTTCAGGGGCAAGACACCCCCTTGCGGCGGCCAGGTCTCAGCCGAGGCGCTTGACCGCCGCCTCGACGCGCTCGTCGGTCGCGGTGAAGGCCACGCGCACGAACCGCGCGCCCGCCTCGCCGTAGAAGTCGCCCGGCGCGACCAGGATGCCCAGCCCCGCGAGGTAGGCGACCGTCTCCCAGCACGGCTCGTCCCGGGTCACCCAGAGGTAGAGGCTCGCCTCGCTGTGCTCGACGCGGAAGCCGTGCGCCTCCAGGGCGGCGCGCAGCGCCGCGCGGCGGGCAGCGTAGCGGCCGCGCTGCTCCTCGACGTGCGCGTCGTCGCCGAGCGCCGCGACGGTGGCCGCCTGGACCGGGGCGGGGGTCATCATGCCGCCGTGCTTGCGGATCTCCAGCAGTTCGCCGAGCACGTCCGCGTCACCGGCGATGAACGCGGCCCGGTAGCCGGCCAGGTTGGACCGCTTGGAGAGCGAGTGGACGGCCACGAGGCCCTCGTACGAGCCCCCGCACACGTCGTCGTGGAGGACGGAGACGGGCTCGGCCTCCCAGCCCAGCTCCAGGTAGCACTCGTCGCTGAAGACCAGGATCCCGTGCTCGCGCGCCCAGGCCACGATCCGGACGAGCTCCTCCTTGGGGAGGACCTTCCCGGTGGGGTTGGACGGGGAGTTGAGCCACAGCAGCTTCAGGCCGGCCGGGTCGAGCTCGGTGGGGTCGTCGTAGACCACGGGCTCGGCGCCGCACAGCCGGGCGCCGACCTCGTACGTCGGGTAGGCGAGCCGGGGGTACGCGACCTTGTCACCGGCTCCGAGCCCCAGCTGGGTCGGCAGCCAGGCCACCAGCTCCTTGGAGCCGACCACCGGCAGGATGTTGCGGTGCCCGGCGGCGCTCGCGCCGAGGCGCCCGCGCACCCAGCCCGTGATCGCGTCGCGCAGGGCGGGCGTACCCCACACCGTCGGGTAGCCCGGGGAGTCCGCGGCGCCGATCAGGGCGCGCTGGATCAGCTCCGGCACCGGGTCCACGGGCGTGCCGACCGACAGGTCGACGATACCGTCCGCGTGGGCCGCCGCCGTCGCCTTGTACGGCGCCAGCTTGTCCCAGGGGAAGGCGGGAAGACGGTCGGATACTGCGGCCACGGTGGTCTCTGCTCTCTCTGGGTGCCGGACGCTCTGGGCGCTGGACGCGAAGGTCGGGAAACACCTCGGTCCCGTGCGGCGGGCAGGCCGTACGGGACCGAGTGGCGCTTCTGCCGTGAAGGGTCAGTGCTCGCCGTTGATACCGGCGGGCAGCGCCGCGATGAAGGGGTGGTCGCGCTCGATCAGGCCGAGCTTGGAAGCACCACCGGGCGAACCGAGCTCGTCGAAGAACTCGACGTTCGCCTTGTAGTAGTCCTTCCACTCCTCCGGAGTGTCGTCCTCGTAGAAGATGGCCTCGACCGGGCAGACCGGCTCACAGGCACCACAGTCGACGCACTCGTCCGGGTGGATGTACAAGGACCGCTGGCCCTCGTAGATGCAGTCGACCGGGCACTCTTCGATGCATGCCTTGTCCTTGACGTCGACACAAGGCTCCGCGATGACGTAGGTCACGCTCTCGTTCCTCCTCGGTAGGGCTTTCCATATCGCGCGGGAGCGCGGCGTCGTCGATGCCCGCACCTAGTATCTCCGTTCCCGGGCACGATCCGAACAGGAGGGGCGGACAGAGCTGTGGAAATCACTGCCGGTGGGCTGCTGGAAGTCCGTATTACCCCGGCTGACGTGGGTAAACGAGTCTCTGTACGACGGGTGGAGCGCGGGCGGAGCGGGGCTCCCGAGTACGCGGACACCGTAGGTGTTCTCACATCCTGGACCGAAGGTGTGCTGTGGATCACACGAAAGAACGGCCAGACCGTCCGGATCGCGGAATCCTCGCTGGTGGCGGGCAAGGTCGTGCCGCCCGCGCCGGCCCGCCGGCGGGGTCCGGCGGCCTCCTTCGAGGAGCTCTCGCGGGTCGCGGCGCGGTCCTGGCAGCCGCTGGAGAGCGAGCCGCTGGGCGAGTGGACGCTGCGCGCGGCCGCCGGATTCACCCGGCGGGCCAATTCGGTGCTGCCGCTCGGCGATCCGGGGATGCCGCTGGACGATGCACTCGCGCGAGTGACCTCCTGGTACGCGGAACGAGGACTTCCGGCGTACGTGCAGGCCGCGACGGGCGCGGTCGGCACCCAGGAGCTGCTGATCCCGGAACTGGAACGGCGGGGCTGGGCGGCCGAGGCGTCGGCGGAGGTGCGGATCGGCGCGCTGGCGCCGGTCGGCGACGTGGACGCGCCCGCCGCCGGGGACGTACGGCTGACCCGTGTCCCGGACGAGGAGTGGCTGGGGCGCTACGGGAAGGTCGGCGACCCGGACGTGGCCCGGCGGGTGCTGGTCGGGGGCCCGTCGGTGTGGTTCGCGGCGCTGCCCGGGGGCCGGGCGATCGGGCGGTGCGTGGTGGACGGCCGGTGGGCGGGCTTCGCGGCAGTGACGGTCGATCCCGCGTACCGGCGGGAGGGCCTGGCGACGGCGGTGATGGCGGCGCTCGCGCGGCGGGCGCTGGAGGAGGGCGCGTCGGCGGCGTGGCTCCAGGTGGAGACGGACAATCCGGGGGCGCTGGCCCTGTACGACGGGCTGGGCTTCGCGCTGCACCACACGTACCACCACTACCGGGCGGCGGCGTGAGTTCGGCGGCCCGGCGGGAGCAGTTCGCGGCGGAGGCGCGGTCGGAGCGGCCGGACCTGGCGCTGCTGTGCCTGCTGCTGGCGGCGGAGGCGGACCCGGAGCTGGACGAGCGCGCCATGGACTGGGCGCAGATCGAACTGGACCGGCTCGCCGGGATGCTGCCGTACGGGCTGCGGGGCGGGCGGGCGTGGGCCTCGGCGGTCACGGAACTGCTGGGCGGCCGCCTCGGTTTCCACGGCACCCCGGCGGACTACGACCGGCTGTCGTCCTCGCTGCTGCACGAGGTGCTGCGGCGTCGGCGGGGGCTTCCGATCCTGTTGTCGGTGGTGTGGCTGGAGGTCGCCCGGCGGGCGGGTGCGCCGGTGTACGGGCTGGGGCTGCCGGGGCACTTCGTGGTGGGCTTCGGGGACCCGGAGGAGGGCGTGGTGGTCGACCCGTTCGCGGGCGGCGCGTCCTTGGGAGCGGGGCCGGCGGAGCTGGCGGAGGGGCCTCGGACACCGGCCCGCACGCTGGACATCGTGCTGCGGATCCTGAACAACATCCGGGCGTGGGCCTCCGCCCGGCCGGAGCAGTCGGGGGTGGCGCTGTGGGCGCTGGAGCTGTCGCTGCTGCTGCCGTCGCATCCGGCGTCGCTGCGGTTCGAGCGGGCGCGGCTGCTGGTGGAACGGGGTGCGTTCCGGGAGGGCGCGGCCGAACTGGAGGCGTACGCCGATGTGGTGGCCGCGGTGGATGCCGATGCGGCGGCCCGTATCCGCGCCGAGGCCGTTTCCGCTCGCGCTCTGCTGAACTGACCCCTTGCGCCGGGTTCGGGCCGCGCCGCGCTCGTCGGCGGGGCTCAAAGACCTGGGGCTCCGCCCCAGACCCTCCCCCGGACTCCGTCCGGGGGGACCCCCACGCCTCGAACGCCGGCGGGGCTGGATTTGCCGCGGATATGACAGTGCCCCCGCCCGGGGCGGGGCGGGGGCACTGTGACGGGGCTTCCTAGCCTGCGTTGGTGTCGATGACCGCGGTCCGCTCGGCCGTCGTCTTGCCGCGCAGGGCCTTGACGAGGGCTCCGGCGACGTCCTGCGGGGTGACGGCGGTCTTGGAGCCGTCGCCGCGGGTGATCAGGATGCCGTCGAAGGTGTTCCCGTAGGTCTGCTTGAGGGCTTCCAGGTCGAACTTCTCGACGAGGTGGCCCTCGACCGGCTGCATGCTGAGGATCTTGGGCAGGGACTTGCTGCCGAAGGCGATCGACTTGGCGCCGACCTTGACCGTGGCGTTGGCGGACATCGCGGGTTCGGCGAAGTCCTTCATGGCCCGGTCGAGTTCGGCCTGGTCGATGATCGGGGCCTTCGTGGTGACCGGCAGTTCGGGCACGGTCGGCTTGCCGGTGGCGACCATGTCACGGAAGGCCTTGGTGACCAGCTCGACGGAGGCGTCGACGTCCAGGGTGGTGCCGGGGGCGCCGGGGACGGCCACGGCCTTGCCGGTGTCGAACTTGATCGTGCCCTCGGTGGCCGAACCGGAGGTGCCTGCGAGCTCCTGGAGCGCGACCTGGAGCTTCTCCTCGTCGACCGGCATCACGGCGTCGGCCTTGCGCTCGTTGCCGAGGAGGGAGCCGATGACGGTGATCGGGTTGTAGTCGCTGCCGGCCGCGTTGCGGACGGTGGTCTGGCTGTCCAGGGTCAGGCCGGCCTTGTCGGGCTTCAGCTCGACCTGCTTGCCGCCGACGCTGAGCTGGAGCGGGGCGGCGGCGCGGGTGCCGAAGGCCGTCTGGAGCTTGGCCACGGCCTCGTCCCGGCTGCCGCTGATGTCGACGCTGAGGACGGTGGTGCCCTTGGGGACGTCGGAGTGGTTGAGGAGCAGCCCGGCTCCGTAGGCCACGCCGACGAGGACCACGGCGGCGCCGCCGAGGAGGACCAGCTTGGAGCGGCCCTTCTTGGCGGGCTTGGCGGCCTTGGCGGGGGTGGCCTTCTGCTGCGCGGGCGTCGGGCGCGGGACGGCCGGCGCGGGCGGCGGGACGGGGGTCGGCGCCGGGCCCGCCTCGGGTCCTGGCCAGCGCGGCGACTCCGCGCCAGGGGGGCCGCCGAGGGGACCGGAGCCGTAGCCGGGGCCGCCCGTGGGGCCGGGGTAGCCCTCGCCCTGGCTGTCGTAGACGGGGAAGGCCTCGGTGACGGGGCCGGAGTCGTCCTGGCCGCTCCCGTACGCCGGGAAGCCCTGGGTCGATCCGACGCCGGGGCCGCCGGGGGCGGGGGCGGCCGGGGAGAAGCCCGGACCGTAGTCCGCGACCGGCGGGGGCGGGGTGCGCGGCGGCGCGAAGCCCGCGTCGGGCACCGGCGGGGCCTGGGTGCGCGCGGGCGGCGGGAAGCCGGCGCCCGGCCCGGCCGGAGGCGGCGGGGTGATCCGCGGGGCGGGGGGCGCTCCGGGCCCGGGCGGCGGAGCCTGCTCCCGGACGGGCAGGGGCGGCGGGGTGGGCGCGGGGGCGGGGGCCGGGGCGGGCGCCTTGCGGGGGGCGAACCAGTTGCTGGCCGGCTCCTCGGCTTCGCCCGCGCCCTGGGCGCGGGCCGGCTCCTGCTCGGCCTCGATCCGGGTCGGCACGGGCTTCGGCCGCTGCGCGAGCGGCGGCTCGGGCGCCCGTCCGGGCGCCGGCTCGGCTGCCTGCTGCGGCGTCGGCCGCGTGTCCGGCGCGGCGCCGGCCGCTCCGGAGGTGCTGCCCATCGCCTTGCGTACGACCACCGGCGGGATCGGCCGCGAACCCGGGATGTTGATCCGGATCCGGGTCGTCAGGGTGGTCTCGGTCTTGGGCCCGTCGGAATCGGGCGTGGACGGCTTCGAGGTCACAGAGTTCTCCTCCGGGGCGGTCGCCGCAGCGTCCGTGGACGGATACTGGCCGGTTCCATACGGCGGCGTACCCGAGGGGTAAGCGGCTCCACCGCGCCCGTTGGGCCCGGAGGACGAACTGTCAGTTTCACGACTCAAGGCAGGTTCTCCCGGTTGGCTCCGCCGCCCGTCATACCGTGCGCGGGCAGCTCGGCGGCCCGTCCACCATACTGGCCGCCGCCGCCGCGCAACTGACCCATGGGAATCACTGGTTCCTCATAGGCCCCGCCAAACCCCCCTGAAGCGGCCCTCGGGCTGCCGTCCGCTCCCCTCGCGCCGGCCCTCTAAGGAGTCCGACACCACGTCACTTGGCAGACCGCGCGGCCGAAACCGGCCGATCCAGCGGACCGCGCATCGTGGCGCACATCACAGCGAGCACCGTCCCACCCAAAAGGTAGGCGTACATGCCGATTCCGGACGAACTGAGCAGGAAGTCCCCCTCGGAGCGCGGGATGCCGAGCACCACGTACGCGAGGAACCAGCCGACCGCGGCCCCGCCCACCCCGAGTCCGGTCCCGAGCGCGATCCGCCCGCCGAGGAACAGCCCGAAGACGGCCAGCAGCGCGAGCAGCAGACCGCCGGGGAACCACAGGTCCACCACCAGCCAGCCGGCCAGGCCGGTCAGCGCTCCCACGACCATCAGGCCCAGGCAGGCGGCGAGCCGCCCGGGGGTCAGCGTCCCGGTCACGCGTCCACCCCCGCGAACAGGTCGTGCTCGCGCTCGCCCGCCGGTGCGCCCGGCCGGCCTTCGACGAGTTCGTAGTACTCCCGGGCGAACAGCGGCTGCGCCAGGTCGTTGGAGAGCGCGAAGAAGGGCCCGTCCACGGCGATCTGGGTGGCGTGGGCGCGCATGGCGGCCGCTTTCGCCGCCGCGAACCGCTCCTCGTCGCCGATCTCGGCGGTGATCCGCTCGTCGGGGACGACCCCCGGCACGTCCTGGGGCGAGGCCAGCCCCGGGAAGGGCACGTCGTTGCCGACCGCGCGCAGCCTGGCGAAGCCCTCCTCGACCACCGAGAGGGGGACGCGGTTCCAGTAGATCTTCCCGACCGCGTGCGGCTCGCCGAGGTCGCGCCGGTACGCGCCCTCCGCGGCGAGCTCGGCCGCGCGCATGGCGACCCGGTGCGCCTGGATGTGGTCGGGGTGCCCGTAGCCGCCGTCCGGGTCGTAGGTGACGAGCACCTGCGGGCGGACCTCGCGGATCACCTCCACGAGGTACGCGGCGGCCTCGTCCACGTCGGCGGACCAGAAGGCCTCCGGGCGGTGGTTCTGCGGTGCGCCCATCATCCCGGAGTCCCGGAAGCGGCCGGGGCCGCCGAGGAACCGGTGGTCGCTGACGCCCAGTTCGGCCATGGCGGCGTCGAGTTCGCCGACGCGGTGGGCTCCGAGGCCGTCGTCGCGGTCGGCCGCCAGGTGGGCGAGCTCGGTCGGGATGACCTCCCCCTCCTCACCGAGGGTGCAGGTCACCAGCGTGACGTGGGCACCCTCGGCCGCGTACTTGGCCATGGTGACGCCGTTGTTGATCGACTCGTCGTCCGGGTGCGCGTGCACGAGGAGCAGCCGACGGGCGGGAAGACCGTTCATGGCGCCTAGCCTAGGGGGCGCCCTAGAACTTGAGCCCACTGATCATGCTGGCCACGTTCGAAGTGAGCTGGCTGAGGGTCGGGGCGATGGTGGAGCTCGCCAGATAGAACCCGAGGAGCACACAGACCACCGCGTGTCCCGCCTTCAGGCCCGACCTTCGGACCAGCAGGAATACGACGATCGCCAGCAGCACCACGGCCGAGATCGAGAGTGCCACGGCGTTTCACCTCCACGTCGAGCGGACATCGGTACACGATTCGTGCTCGGCGAGAGTCATACCCACCGTGCGCTACGGATCATAACTATCCGTGCCAGCGCATCGATCGAAATCCGGCAGCACAAGGGGCGCACGCCGCGCATGGGCAGGGTCACGGGGGAGGCCGGCCGGAGAGTCTGTACGCCTCTCCGGCCGGCTGTCGGCACCCGCACGGCCGCACGTCGTCCAGGCTGCATGCCCCAGATCTCGGGGCAGAAACGGTCAAGTTGCCCCCGTGTAAACGAGGTTGAGCACAGCGGCCGCCGTTTCCGCGCCGGACACCCGGGGGTGGCCGGAAATGATCGGCCGTCTGCACTACTCCTTCGTCAGTGGAGGCGGCGGAGGCGAAGGTGGCGCCGTCGGCGGGACCACCTGCTTCTCCGCCGCGAAGTGACAGGCCGACGGGTGGGCCGCCGGGCCGGACGGGAAGACCGCGGGGACCGCGAGCAGCGGCACCTCCACCACGCACCGCTCCTGCGCCTTCCAGCAGCGGGTACGGAAGGGGCAGCCCGAGGGCGGGTTGGCCGGGGACGGCACGTCGCCGGAGAGGATGATGCGCTCGCGGTGGGCACGGGCCTCCGGGTCGGGGACGGGTACGGCCGACAGCAGCGCCTGGGTGTACGGGTGGGTCGGGTGGTCGTAGATCTGGGTGTCGGAGCCGATCTCGACGATCCGGCCCAGGTACATGACGCCCACCCGGTCGGAGATGTGCCGCACGATCGACAGGTCGTGCGCGATGAAGACGTACGACAGGCTGAACTCGTCCTGGAGGCGCTCCAGCAGGTTGATCACCTGGGCCTGCACGGAGACGTCCAGCGCGGAGACCGGTTCGTCGGCGACGATGATCTCGGGCCGGAGGGCCAGGCCGCGGGCGATGCCGATGCGCTGGCGCTGGCCGCCCGAGAACTGGTGCGGATAACGGTTGATGTACTCGGGGTTGAGGCCGACCACGTCCAGCAGGTCCTGGACCTTCTGCCGGCGCGAGCCCTTCGGGGCGACCTCGGGGTGGATCTCGTACGGCTCCCCGATGATGTCGCCGACCGTCATGCGCGGGTTCAGCGAGGTGTACGGGTCCTGGAACACCATCTGGATGTTGCGCCGGACGGCCTTGAGGGCGCGCCCCGACAGCTTGGTGATGTCCTCGCCCTTGTACGAGATCGCGCCGGCCGTCGGGCGTTCCAGGTTGACCAGCATCTTGGCCACGGTCGACTTCCCGCAGCCGGACTCGCCGACGATGCCCAGCGTCTCGCCGGCGCGCAGGCCGAAGGAGACCCCGTCGACGGCCTTGACCGCGCCGATCTGCTTGCGGAAGACGATGCCCCGGGTCAGCGGATAGTGCTTGACCAGGTCCTTCACTTCCAGGAGGGACTCAGCCATGGAGGCACTCCTTCCAGAAGTGGCAGGCGCTGGTCCGCTCCACCGGCGACTCGGTCACCTCGTACAGCGGCGGGACGTCGGTACGGCACACCGCCTGCGCCATCGGACAGCGCGGGTTGAAGGCGCAGCCGGGCGGGATGGCCAGCAGGTTCGGGGGCAGGCCCTTGATCGCGTACAGCTCCTGGCCCTTCTGGTCGAGGCGCGGGATGGAGTCCAGCAGGCCGCGGGTGTACGGGTGCGCGGGCGCCTTGTAGATCTCGTGGACGGGGGCCGCCTCGACGATCCGGCCCGCGTACATGACGGCGATCTTGTCGGCGACGTCGGCGACCACGCCCAGGTCGTGGGTGATCAGGATCAGACCCATGTTCAGCTCGCGCTGGAGCTCGGCCAGCAGGTCCATCACCTGGGCCTGGACGGTGACGTCCAGAGCGGTGGTCGGCTCGTCCGCGATGATCAGCGAGGGCTCCAGGGCCAGCGCCATGCCGATCATGATGCGCTGGCGCATGCCGCCGGAGAACTGGTGCGGGTAGTCCCCCACCCGCTGCCTCGCCGCCGGGATCTTCACCCGGTCCATCAGCTCGACGGCCTTGGCCTTGGCGTCCTTGCGGGACATGCCGCGGTGGACCTCGTACATCTCGCCGAGCTGCGCGCCCACGCTGAGCACGGGGTTCAGGGAGGAGAGGGCGTCCTGGAAGATCATCGCCATCTGGGCGCCGCGGACCTTCCGCCGGTCCTCCTCCTTCATCTTCAGCAGGTCCTGGCCCTTGAAGAGGATCTCGCCGCCCGCGATCCGGCCCGGCGGCACGTCGAGGATGCCCATCACGGCCTGGGCGGTCACCGACTTGCCGGAGCCGGACTCGCCGAGCACGGCGAGGGTCTCGCCCTCGTCCACCGAGTAGTCGACGCCGTTGACCGCCTTCGCGACGCCGTCGCGCGTGGTGAATTCCACGTGCAGGTCGCGGACTTCGAGCAGCATGTGCGGGGCTCCTCAGCGCAGCTTGGGGTCGAGGGCGTCGCGCACCGCGTCGCCGAGCATGATGAAGGCGAGCACGGTCAGGCTGAGTGCGCCCGCCGGGTAGAGCAGCATGTGCGGGGCGTTGCGGATCTGCGAGGCCGCGTTGGAGATGTCGATGCCCCAGGAGACGGTGGGCGGGCGCAGGCCCACGCCGAGGAACGACAGCGTGGCCTCCAGGGCGATGTACGTGCCGAGCGCGATGGTGGCGACGACGATGACGGGCGCGACGGCGTTGGGCGCCACGTGCCGCAGCAGCATCCGGCCGTTGCCGGCGCCCAGCGCCCGGGCGGCCTGGACGTAGTCGTTCTGCTTGGCGGTGATCACCGAGCCGCGGGCGATACGGGCGACCTGCGGCCAGCCGAGCAGGACGATGAAGCCGACCACGGGCCAGACGGTGGTGCTGGTGACGACGGACAGGAAGACCAGGCCGCCGAGGACCACCGGGATGCCGAAGAAGATGTCCGCGACCCGGGACAGCAGGGCGTCGCCCCAGCTGCCGAAGAAGCCGGCGAGCCCGCCGAGCGCCGAGCCGAGCAGCGCGGCGCCGAGGGTGGCGCAGACGCCGACGGTGATGGAGGCGCGGGCCCCGTAGACGGTACGGGTGTACACGTCGCAGCCCTGGGTGTCGTAGCCGAAGGGGTGGCCGGGGGCGGAGCCCTGCTGCGACTTGGACAGCTCGCAGTGCAGGGGGTCGCCGCTCGCGATGAGCTGGGGCCAGATCGAGATGACGATCAGGAAGAGGATCATCAGCGAGGAGATGATGAAGACCGGGTTGCGGCGCAGCTCGTGCCAGGCGTCCGACCACAGCGAGCGGGCCTTCTCCTTGGGGCCGGCGGGGCCGCGGGGCTCCGCGTCCTTCTCGATGCCCTCGACGCTCTCGGCCTCTTCGATGGCCAGATCTATGGGACCGCCCTGTCCGGTGGGGGACACGGCCTCGCGGGGGCGCGGCCCCACGGGGTCGTAGCCGCCGGGGCCTGCGGGACGCTCGGGGTCAGGCATAACGGATCCTCGGGTCCAGGACGGCGTAGAGCAGGTCGACGAGCAGGTTCGCCAGCAGGAAGACGATGACGAGGATGGTCACGAAGCCGACGACCGTGGGCGAGTTGTTGCGCAGGATGCCCTGGTAGAGCTGGTAGCCGACGCCGTGGATGTTGAAGATCCGCTCGGTGACGATGGCCCCGCCCATCAGGGCCCCGATGTCGGTGCCGATGAAGGTGACCACGGGGATGAGGGAGTTCCGCAGCAGGTGCCGGGTGACGACCCGGCGCCGCGGCAGCCCCTTGGCGGTGGCGGTGCGGACGTAGTCGGCCTTGGCGTTCTCGGCGATCGAGGTGCGGGAGAGCCGGGTGACGTACGCGAGCGATACGAGGGCGAGCACGATGCCGGGCAGGATCAGCTCGTTGAAGGGGGCGTCCGGGGAGACGGTGGGCTTGACCCAGCCCCATTTGACGCCGAAGAGGTACTGGAGCACATAGCCCGTCACGAAGGTGGGCACCGAGATGACGACGAGGGTGAGCACCAGTACGGAGGTGTCGACGGACTTGCCGCGGCGCAGTCCGCTGATCACGCCGAGGGTGATGCCGAAGACGATCTCGATGACGATCGCGACGATGGTCAGGCGCAGGGTGACGGGGAAGGCCGTGGCCATCAGCTCGGTGACCGGCTGCCCGTTGAAGGCGGTGCCGAAGTCGCCCTGGAAGATCTGCCCCATGTAGTGGAGGTACTGCTTCCACAGGGGCTGGTCGAGGAAGAGGTCCTTGCGGATGCGCGCGGCGGTGGCGGGGTCGGGCGCCTTGTCGCCGAAGAGGGCCGCGACCGGGTCACCGAGCGCGTACACCATGAAGAAGATCAGGAACGTACTGCCGATGAACACCGGGATCATCTGGAGCAGCCGCCGGATCACATAACGTCCCATGGAGTGCTCCATGTGTGTGGGTGGGCCCGTGTCGGTGTTCGGCGGGCCCCCCGCGCAGCGGAGGGCCCGGATCCGTGTGATCCGTCAGCCGGTCAGCTGACCTTGATCTCGTTGTAGACCGGGACGCTGAACTGGTTGAGCGCCACGTCCGTGAGCCGCTCGGAGTACCCGGCGCTGCCGTTCTGGTACCAGAGCGGGATGGAGGGCATCTGCTCGGCGAGGATCTTCTCGGCGTCCTGGAACGTGGCGATCGCCTTCGCTGCGTCGCTCTCCTGGTTCGCCTGGTCGACGAGCTTGTCGAACTCCGGGTTGCTGAACTTCCCGTAGTTGGAGGAGGCGCCGGTGTAGTACAGCGGCTGCAGGAAGTTCTGGATCAGCGGGTAGTCGGCCTGCCAGCCGGAGCGGAAGGGTCCCGTCAGCTTGTAGCTGCTCTGCTGGTTGCGGAAGTCGGCGAAGGTGCCGACGGGGTTGACCGTGCACACCGGGCCCTCGCCGAGCGCGTTGTTGACGCTGTTGCAGACGGCGTCCATCCAGTCGCGGTGCGAGCCGGTGTCCACGTTGGAGGTCAGCGTGACCTTGCCGCCGGGGAGCCCGCCGCCCTCCTGGATGAGCTTCTTGGCCTCCGCGGGGTCGTAGACGCAGGCGTCACCGCAGACGGTGGAGGAGAAGCCGCCCTTCTCCCCGAGGGCCGGAGAGGTCCAGTCCTTGGCGGAGGTGCGGGTCTCCTGGAAGATCTGCTTGGTGATCTCGTCGCGGTTGATCGCCCGCGAGATGCCCTGGCGGACCTTCTCCGTGCCCGCCTTGCTCCACTGGGGGTCGTACAGCGGGAAGGTGAGGGTCTGGATGATGAGGGCCGGCTGGTTGATGTACCGGTCGCCGAGGTCGTTCTTGACGTTCTTCAGCTGCTGCGCCGGGACGTCGTCGACGAGGTCGAGGTTTCCGGAGATCAGGTCCGTGTAGGCGGTGTTGTTGTCGGTGTAGACCTTGAGGTCCACCCCGCCGTTCTGGGCCTTGTCCGTACCGGGGTAGGCGTCCCACGTGCGCAGCTTCATCCCGGTGCCCTTGGTGTACGAGTCCACCATGTACGGGCCGTTGCCGACGGGCTTGGCGAGCCAGCCGGCGTGGTCGGTGAAGAAGGCCTTGGGCAGCGGGGAGAAGGCCTGGTAGCCGAGGGTCTCGGGCCAGGTGGAGAACTTCTCCTTCAGGGCGACGGTGAAGGTGTTGGGGCCCGTGACGACCAGACCCTTCATCGTCTTGGCGGTGGGCTCGCCGGTGGCGGGGTGCACGTCCTGGTAGCCGACGATGTCCGAGAAGAACGGCGAGTTGTTCTGCTTGTTGCGCACGTCCGCCGCGTAGTTCCAGGCGTCCACGAAGGACTGGGCGGTGACCGGCTCGTCGTTGCTGAACTTCCAGCCGCTCTTGACGGTGATCGTGAAGTTCTGGCTGTCGGTCGTCTCGAACTTCTCGGCGAGCATGTTCACGGCCGCGCCGGTCTTCGCGTCGTAGCGCTTGAGACCCCGGAAGAGCATGTCGAGGACCTTGCCGCCCTGCACCTCGTTGGTGTTGGCCGGCTCCAGCGGGTTCTGCGGGTCACCCCACGAAGAGCTGACGATCCCCGCACCCTCGCCACCGCCTCCGCCACTGTCGCTGTCGCCGCCGCAAGCCGTCGCCGCGAGGGCGACGGCCACCGCACATGCGGCCCACTTGGCGTGGGTGGCTCCGCGCATGGAGTGCCTCCTATGGATCCCAAGACTCGCTTAGGGCCCAATGTCACCCTATGTGGGGTCGGGCACACGCATGGTTGGACCGATTGCACCCTCGCTCGCGCCCCCTGTCACCCCTCCGGGTGCAAAGGCAGCTCCCACGTGTCGACGGCGTAGTGCAGGCCCATCCCGTGCGCCTCGTAGAGCGCGAGTGCACCCGTTTCGTTCGCGGTGTCCACGCCGAGGCCGACGGTGTCCCGGCCGCGCGCCGCGTAGACCGCGAAGCCGTGGCGCAGCAGGAAACCGCCGATGCCGCGGCCGCGCAGGTCCTCCCGTACGCCGATATGGCTGAGCCAGCCCATGCTCGTACGGTCGTCCCGGGTGAGCAGCACTGCCACGTCGCCTTCGCCGGGCAGCGAGGCGATCCACACCAGGGACCAGTCGAGTTCACGGGCGGCGAGGTGGTCCAGCCAGGGCTCGTACGCGCGATCCACGTGGCCGAAGTGCGCCGCGAAGGTCTGCTCGACCAGGGCGTGGGCCCGGCGGCGGTCGGCCTCGTCGGCGGCGCAGTGGCGCAGGGTGAGACCTCCGGGAGGGGCCGGGGGAAGGTCGGCGGCCGGGGAGAGGCGCCGGGTCATGACCTGGTAGTGGCGGACGGTGCGGTAGCCGCGGCCGGTGAGCAGGCCGAGGTCGAGGGTGGGCTCGACGTTGAGCTGGAGCCGCAGCCGGCTCTCCGCTGCCCCGGCGGCCATCTCCCGGGCCCTGGCCTCCATGAGCTCCAGCAGCCGGCGGGCGGCCTCGGGGTGGCCGGGCAGCACGTAGTGGTCGCTGTCGATCCTGCCCGGTCCGGCATCGGACCAGACCAGGGCGTAGGCGACGAGCCGGCCGCCCTGGAAGGCGAGCCAGGAGTCGGTGGCCAGGTCGACGTCGGGGTGGTGGAGGTCGGCCTCCACGGTGCCCAGGTCGGTCTCCGGGCGGCCGATCTCGATCATGTCGACGGCGTTGAGGAGGGCGCAGATGTCGGACGCGTCCCCGGGCCCGGCGGGCCGGACGGTCAGCATGGCAGTCATCGGCCCACTGTCCGCCCGGGCGGCGGGCGGGTGCAACTGGCTTTGTCCGTACGGGAAACGCCGGAGCGCCCGGCGCCGGAGGAATCCGGTGCCGGGCGCCCTGGTGGACGTACGCCCGCGGGATCAGACGGCCAGGACGGCCTTCTCCTCCGCGAAGTGGCAGGCCGACTCGTGCGCGGCGTGGGTGTCCAGGCCCTTGAAGCGCGTCGGGATCGCCAGCAGCGGCTCCTCCGTGGAGCACTTCTCCTCGGCCTTCCAGCAGCGGGTGCGGAAGCGGCAGCCCGACGGCGGGTTGGCCGGGGACGGGACGTCACCGGTGAGGATGATCCGCTCGCGGCCCTCGCGGGCCTCGGGGTCCGGAACCGGGACGGCCGACAGCAGCGCCTGCGTGTAGGGGTGCGTCGGGTGTTCGTAGATCTGCGCGTCGGTGCCGATCTCGGCCATCTTGCCGAGGTACATGACGCCCACGCGGTCCGAGATGTGCCGGACGATCGACAGGTCGTGCGCGATGAAGAGGTAGGACAGGTTGAACTCGTCCTGGAGCTTCTCCATCAGGTTGATGACCTGGGCCTGCACCGACACGTCGAGCGCGGAGACCGGCTCGTCGCAGATGATGATCTCCGGGTTGAGCGCGAGGCCTCGGGCGATGCCGATGCGCTGGCGCTGGCCGCCGGAGAACTGGTGCGGGTACCGGTTGATGTACTCCGGGTTCAGGCCCACGACGTCCAGGAGTTCCTGGACCTTGCGGCGCCGGTCGCCCTTGGGAGCCACCTCGGGGTGGATGTCGTACGTCTCGCCGATGATGTCGCCGACCGTCATGCGCGGGTTCAGCGAGGTGTACGGGTCCTGGAACACCATCTGGATGTTGCGCCGGACGGCCTTGAGGGCGCGGCCGGACAGCTTGGTGATGTCCTGGCCCTTGTAGAAGACCTCGCCGGCGGTGGCTCGCTCCAGGTTCATCAGCAGCTTGGCGACGGTGGACTTGCCACAGCCGGACTCGCCGACGATGCCGAGGGTCTCGCCCCGGTACAGGTCGAAGGAGATCCCGTCGACCGCCTTGACCGCACCGACCTGCTTCTTGAACAGGATGCCCTGGGTCAGCGGGAAGTGCTTGACCAGGTTGCGCACCTGGAGGATCGGCTCGCGCTCGGTGGCGTTCTTGGTGAGCTCAGCCATGGATCTGCTCCTTCCAGAAGTGGCAGGCGCTGCGGCGGCCCGGCAGCTCGGTGCCGTCCTGCTCGCTGACCACCTGAAGCGCGGGGACCTCCGAGCGGCAGACGTCCTGCGCGGCGACGCACCGCGGGTTGAAGGAACAGCCGCTGGGGAGCCGCAGGAGGTTGGGCGGCAGGCCCTTGATGGCGAAGAGCTCCTGGCCCTTCTGGTCGAGGCGCGGGATCGAGTCCAGCAGACCGCGGGTGTACGGGTGCGCCGGGCGCTTGTAGATCTCGTGCACCGGGGCCGTCTCGACGATCCGGCCGGCGTACATGACCGCGATCTTGTCCGCGACGTCGGCGACGACGCCGAGGTCGTGGGTGATCAGGATCAGACCCATGTTCAGCTCGCGCTGGAGCTCGGCCAGCAGGTCCATGACCTGGGCCTGGACGGTCACGTCGAGGGCCGTGGTCGGCTCGTCGGCGATGATCAGGTCCGGCTCCAGCGCGATCGCCATGGCGATCATGATGCGCTGGCGCATACCGCCCGAGAAGTGGTGCGGGTAATCGTCCACGCGCTGCTTCGCAGCCGGGATCTTCACCTTGTCCATCAGCTCGATGGCCTTGAGCCGGGCTTCCTTCTTCGACAGGCCCTGGTGGACGCGGAACATCTCGCCCAGCTGGTAGCCGACGGTGAGCACCGGGTTCAGGGAGGACAGCGCGTCCTGGAAGATCATGGCGATCTTCCGGCCGCGGATCTTCCGCCGCTCCTCGAAGCTCATCTTCAGCATGTCCTGGCCGCGGAAGAGGATCTCGCCCTGCGGGATCTTGCCCGGCGGCATGTCGAGGATGCCCATGATGGCCTGCGCCGTCACGGACTTGCCGGAGCCCGACTCGCCGAGGACGGCGAGGGTCTCGCCGGCGCTCACGCTGTAGTTGACGCCGTTGACTGCCTTGGCCACGCCGTCGCGGGTGTGGAACTCCACGTGGAGGTCGCGCACTTCGAGGAGCGGGCCCTGCTGGTCCCCGTCACGCGGGGAGGGAACCGTACTGGTGTTGTCCATAGTGATCACTTACGCCCTCCTCAGCGCAGCTTCGGGTCGAGGGCGTTGCGGACCGCTTCGCCGAGCATGATGAACGCGAGGACGGTGATGCTCAGCATGATCGAGGGGTACAGCAGGATGTGCTGCGCCACCCGGATCTGCGCGGCACCGGCGGAGATGTCCACACCCCACGAGATGGTGGGGGACGCGAGTCCGAGACCGAGGTAGGACAGGGTCGCCTCGGCGGCGACGTAGCCGCCCAGCGCGATCGTGGCGACCACGATCACCGGTGCCATGGCGTTCGGCAGGATGTGCCGGATCAGGATCCGGGAGGTTCCCGCGCCGAGCGCCTTCGCGGCGTGCACGTAGTCGGCCTGCTTCACGGTGATCACCGCACCGCGCATCACGCGGTTGATCTGCGTCCAGCCGAGGAAGGCCAGGGCGAAGACGACGGTCCACACGGTGCGCTTGGTGAAGGCCTGGAGGACGACCATCGCGCCGAGCAGGAACGGGATGCCGAAGAAGATGTCGGTGACCCGGGACATGATCGCGTCCGTGAGGCCGCCGAAGTAACCCGCGATCATGCCCGTGATGGAGCCGACGATCGTGACGATCAGGGTCACGGCGACGGCGACGATGATCGAGGCGCGGGTGCCGTAGATGAGGCGCGCGTAGACGCTGCGGCCCTGGCCGTCGTAACCGAGCCAGTCGGGCGAACCCACGCTGGCCAGCTCCGGCTTGGCCAGGAAGTGCTTGACCAGGTCGCCCTTGGTGGGGTCCGCGCTGGTGAACAGGCCCGGGAGGGCCGCGATCAGCAGCAGGACGAGGATCAGCACGGAGGAGACGATGAAGTACGGGTTGCGACGCAGGTCGGCCCAGGCGTCGCCCCAGAGGCTGCGTGCCTTCTCGGCCTTCGCCGGCTCCACCGGGGCGCCGGGCGCCGACGGGGTCGCGGCCGCCACGGTTTCGGTCTTGGTCATGTCAGGCATACCGGATCCTCGGGTCCATGACCGCGTAGAGGAGGTCGACGAGCAGGCTGGCTATCAGGTAGACGACGACCAGGACGGTGACGACACCGACGACGGTCAGGCCCTCGCGGCGGACGATCGAGTCGTAGATCAGACCGCCGACGCCCTTGACGTTGAAGATGCCCTCGGTGACGACGGCGCCGCCCATGAGGGCGCCGATGTCGGTACCCAGGAAGGTCACGACGGGGATCATCGAGTTGCGCATGAGGTGCACACCGATGACGCGACGCTTGGGCAGACCCTTGGCGATCGCGGTGCGCATGTAGTCGGCGCGCAGGTTCTCGGCCATCGAGGTGCGGGTCAGGCGCGCCACGTAGGCGAGCGAGAGGGATCCCAGCACGATGGCCGGGGCGAGCAGCTCGCTCCACAGCTCGTCGTTGCTGACGTTGGGGTCGATCCAGCCGAGCTGGAAGGCGAACACCGACTTGACGATGAAGCCGAGGACGAAGACCGGCATCGAGATGATCAGCAGCGTCAGGATCAGGACCAGGTTGTCGGCGATCTTGCCGGCCTTGAGGCCGGCCACGATGCCGAGGCCGAGACCGAGGACGATCTCGATGGCGAAGGCCATCAGGGCCAGGCGCAGCGTCACCGGGAAGGCGCCGCCGATGACCTCGGTGATCTCACGGCCGCTCCGGATCTGGGACCCGAAGTCGAAGTGGAAAAGGATGCCGGAGATGTAGTTCCAGTACTGCTGAAGGATCGGCAGGTCCAGGCCGTGCTCGTGGCGGAGCTTCGCGAGCGTGGCGGGGTCGGTGCCCTTGTCCCCGAAGAGTCCGGCCACGGGATCGCCGGGCAGGCTGTACACCATGAAGAAGATGAGCAGGGTCGTCCCGAAGAAGACCGGGATCATCTGGAGCAGTCGTCGTGCGACATAGCGCCCCATCGTGCCTCCGTAGAAGATGCGGCAGGCGCAGCCGGACGGGCCCTTTCGCCACGCACGCGCGTGACGGTTACGTCACTGCGTCGCGAAAGGGCCCCCCGGGCGCTGCGTATAGGCCCGGATGCGGGCCGGCTCCCCGCCGGCCCACATCCGTCGAACGAAATTACGCTGCGGAACTTACTTCTTGACCTCGACGTCTTCGATGATCGGGTCGCCGTCCTGGGCGTACTTGACGTTCTGGACCTTCTCCGAGTAGCCCGCGTTGACCTTGTAGTACCAGAGCGGGATGGAAGGCATGTAGTTGACCAGGTCCTTCTCGATGGCCTGGTACGCCTTCACGGACTCGTCCAGCGACGCGGCGGAGTCGGCCGCGGCGATCTTGGCGTCCAGCTCCGGGTTGGTGAAGCCGCCCTGGTTGCCACCGGCGCCCGTACGGAACAGGTCGCTGACGAAGTTGGAGTTCACCGGGTAGTCGAGGACCCAGCCGGAGCGGTAGATCGACTTGACCTGCTTCGACTTGCGGGCCTGGAGGTCGGCCTGGAAGTCGGGCTTGGCGTCACCGGTGCACTTCACGCCGGTGGCCTGGGTGATGCTGTTGCAGACAGCCTCGACCCATTCCTTGTGGCCGCCGTCCGAGTTGAACTGGATCGAGATCTCGTTGTTCGGAACGCCACCACCCGCGGTGATGAGCTCCTTGGCCTTGGCCGGGTTGAACTTGGTGATGTCGCCGGTCGCGTTCGGCGTGTAGCCGAGGACGCCCTTGGCGACCCAGCCGGTGGCGGGCTCGCGGGTGCCCTGGAGCACCGTCTTGGTGATGGTGTCGCGGTCGATCGCCATCGACAGGCCCTGGATGACCTTCGGGTCGACCGGCTTCGGGGTCTTCCACTGGTCGGCGTAGAACGCGATGGCCAGCGTCTGGACGGCGGAGTACGCCTGGTCCACGGCACGGTCACCGAGGTCGGCGCGGTAGACCGGGAGGTCCTTCGGGCCGATCTGGCGCAGGACGTCGACGTTGCCCGACTTCAGGTCCTCGTAGGCGGTCTCGAGGGTGGAGTAGTTCTTGAGGATCACACCACCGTTCTTCGCCTTGTTCTCGCCCTTGTAGTCGTCGAAGCGCGCGAGCTCGATCTGCTTCTTGTGCTCCCAGGCCTTGAACTTGTACGGGCCGTTGCCGACCGGCTTCTCACCGGCGGCCGCGGGGTCCTTGTAGAAGGACTCGGGCAGCGGGGAGAAGACCTCGTAGCCGAGCTTGTACGCGAAGTACGGAACCGCGCTGCCGAGCTCGATGGTGAAGGTGTTCTCGTCGACGACCTTCAGACCCTCCATCGCGGTGCCGGTGGGCTTGGCGCCCTCGGCCTCGGGGTGGACGGCCTCGAAGCCCTTGATGTCCGCGAACCAAGAGGCGTTGCCCTGCTTGTTGTCGATGTTCGCGGCCCAGTTCCAGGCCTTGACGTACGAGTCGGCGGTCACCTTGGTGCCGTCGTGGAACGTCCAGCCCGACTTCAGCTTGACGGTCCAGAGCTTGCTGTCCGGGGACGTGACCGACTCGGCGTTGACCATGGTCAGCTTGCCGTCGGCGTCGTAGTCCACCAGCTGCGAGAACAGGCCCGACATGACGATGGAGCCGTTGGACTCCATCGTGTCGGCCGGGTGCAGGAGCTTCTCGGGCTCGCCGACCTCGATCGAGTAGATACCGTTCGGGTCAACCTCACCCTTGGCGGCACTGCCCTTGTCGCCACCGCCACAGGCGGTCGCTGCCAGGGCGACGACAATCGCGCCCGCTACCCACTTGGCGCTCTTGGCACCGCGCATGGGTTTCCTCCTCATGAGTCCACTGTCTGATGTGAAGGACACAGGTACGTTTCGCCGACACCCCTGACGGCGATAGGAACAGTGCCCCGAGTGTGCTCGTGAGTCGGCGCTCCCCACAGCGCGTGACCCATTGACCCGAGCTCAATGGAGCCATCCTCAAGGACTCCCAGACCGTAAACCACACTTAAGTGGTCTCGTTTTCACAACATCACCCCAGGCCGAAAACCCGAAATCCGGACAAACGGATAGGAGACAGACACGTGCGAAACGGACGGTTAGCTCACCTTCCGGAGTGTCACGGTCGGTATGCGGACACCTGAACACATAAATCCGCTTGACAGAAGCGAACAGCCCCTCCCGTCACGGAGTCCGTGACGAGAGGGGCTGCTGCGTTCTGCGGTGATGCGGCCGAGGCGGTCACCACCCAAGTGGCGACTGGGCTCGGCAGGTTGCTACTTGGCGGACTTGGCGCGCGACGCGGTGCGCGAGCGGTCCTTCTGGTCCAGGACGACCTTGCGGATGCGGACGGCCTCCGGGGTCACCTCGACGCACTCGTCGTCGCGGCAGAACTCCAGGGACTGCTCCAGGGAGAGCTTGCGCGGCGGCACCACGTTCTCGGTGTTGTCCGCGGAAGCCGCACGCATGTTGGTGAGCTTCTTCTCCTTGGTGATGTTCACGTCCATGTCGTCGGAGCGCGAGTTCTCGCCGACGATCATGCCCTCGTACACCTCGGTGCCGGGGTCGGTGAACAGGACACCGCGCTCCTGAAGGTTGATCATCGCGAACGGCGTGACCGAACCCGCGCGGTCCGCGACCAGCGAACCGTTGTTACGGGTGACCAGCGGGCCGAACCACGGCTCGTGGCCCTCGTGGATGGAGTGGGCGATACCGGTACCGCGCGTGCCCGTGAGGAACTCCGTACGGAAGCCGATGAGGCCGCGCGACGGGACGACGAACTCCATGCGGACCCAGCCGGAGCCGTGGTTCGACATGTTGTCCATGCGGCCCTTGCGGACGCCCATGAGCTGCGTGACCGCGCCCATGTGCTCCTCGGGGACGTCGATCGTCATGCGCTCGACCGGCTCGTGCACCTTGCCGTCGATCTCCTGCGTGACCACCTGCGGCTTGCCGATGGTCAGCTCGAAGCCCTCGCGGCGCATCTGCTCGACCAGGATGGCGAGCGCGAGCTCACCACGGCCCTGGACCTCCCAGGCGTCGGGACGCTCGGTGTCGAGGACGCGGAGCGAGACGTTACCGACCAGCTCGCGGTCCAGACGGTCCTTGACCTGGCGGGCGGTGACCTTGCGGTCCTTGACCGCGGACTTGGCGTCCGCGCCCTTGCCGCTACCGCCGCGGCCGACCATCGGGGAAGTGTTCGTACCGATGGTCATGGAGATCGCCGGCTCGTCCACCGAGATCAGCGGCAGGGCGATCGGGTTCTCCGGGTCGGCCAGGGTCTCGCCGATCATGATGTCGGGGATACCGGCGACCGCGCAGATGTCACCCGGGCCCGCCACCTCGGCCGGCTTGCGGGTGAGCGCCTCGGTCATCATCAGCTCGGTGATGCGGACGTTGGAGTGGGTGCCGTCGCGCTTGATCCACGTGACGGTCTGGCCCTTGCGCAGCTCGCCCTGCTCGACGCGGAGCAGCGCGATGCGGCCGAGGAAGTTGTCGGCGTCCAGGTTGGTGACGTGGGCCTGGAGGGGGGCCTCCTCGTCGTACACCGGGGCCGGGACGTGCTCCAGGATGGTGGAGAAGAACGGCTCCAGGTTGTCGCTGTCCGCGGGGACGGTGCCGTCCTCCGGCTTGGTCAGCGAGGCGACGCCGTCACGGCCGCAGGCGTAGACGATCGGGAACTCGATCTGGTCCTCGTCCGCGTCCAGGTCCAGGAAGAGGTCGTACGTCTCGTTGACGACCTCGTCGATCCGGGAGTCCGGGCGGTCGGTCTTGTTGATGCAGAGGATGACCGGCATCTTCGCCTGCAGGGCCTTGCGCAGGACGAAGCGGGTCTGGGGCAGCGGACCCTCGGAGGCGTCCACCAGCAGAACGACGGCGTCCACCATCGACAGACCGCGCTCGACCTCACCACCGAAGTCGGCGTGGCCGGGGGTGTCGATGATGTTGATCGTGATCGGGGCCCCGCCGTCCTTGGGGTGATACTTCACCGCCGTGTTCTTGGCGAGGATCGTGATGCCCTTCTCACGCTCCAGGTCGTTCGAGTCCATCATGCGGTCGTCGAGGTGCTGGTGGGCGGCGAAGGCACCGGCCTGCTTGAGCATGGCATCGACGATGGTCGTCTTGCCATGGTCGACGTGGGCGACGATGGCGACGTTACGGATGTCGTGGCGCGTGGGCACTTCGGCGCTTCTCCCGGGATCGTGGATGGCGTCGCGTACGGCCTGGCACGCGCGCCTCGACCGGGCGAAAACCTGCCACGGCCTTACCCCATGGTACGTCGCGTGGCGGGAACCGCCTGCCGGGGGGTCTGTCAAGAGGCCGGACGAATGAGGGAGGCCGGGTGCGGGGTGGGGTGCGCCGGCCGCCGGTCCGGCCTGTATTCATGCGGGTCAACGGGTGTGCACGACCTTGCCCGCCGGAGATCCGGCGGGCAAGCGACTTGAGTCACATCTGAGCTTGGGATCCCGAGGTCAACCTGACAGGCACCCCTTTGTCACCACTTCTTCTCCCGCTCTCCTTCTCGCGCCCCGTCGTCCGGCGACTCTTCTCGCGCTACTTCTTCTTGCCCTTGGCGGTCGGGGGCTTCTTCCAGCCGATGTCCTGGAAGCGGGGAGCGCCGAGCCCGAAGGCCCCCGCGTTGACCAGGGACGCCTTGACGGCCACCAGCTCCGGGCGCTGGTACAGGGGGACGGAGCCGGCGGCGGCCCAGATCCGGGCGTCCGCCTTGCGCATCAGCTCACGGGCCTGCGCCTCGTCCAGCTCGCCGGCCGCCTGGTCGAAGAGCTGGTCGATGTGGTCGGTACCGACCCGCGTGTAGTTCTGTTCGACGAGGAGCGAGCCGTCCGCGGCCGGCTCCGGCTTGGCGAAGATCGGCCGGGCGTCGGTGGCCGGGTAGGCGGTCGCCGGCCAGGAGTAGAGGGCCAGGTCGTACTGGCCCGAGGCGATGTGGTCCTTGAAGAAGCTCTCGTCGGCCACCTTGGTGATCTCGGTGTTCACGCCGATCTTCCGGAGCATCTGGGCGATCCGCTCGCCGACCGCGCGCAGCGACTCCGATCCGGGGCCCGCCGGGAGGACGAACCGCAGGTCGAGCGGCTTGCCGTCCTTGGCGAGGATTGCGCCGGAGGTGCGTACGGCCTGCTTGGCCGGGGGTGCGGAGCCCTTGGCGGGCTCGGCGGGCTCCGCGGCCTCGCCGTCGAGGGCCGGGCTGCGCTTTCCGTCGTCGACGAGTCTCGCGGCTGCGGCCTGGGCCCGCAGGGCCGCCTCCTGCCCCTCCGCGAACGGCGCGGGGACCAGCACCGGGGAGAACCGGTCCGCCGCCGCACCCGGGCCGAACGCTCCCCCGGCTACCGCTGGGGGTGCCCCCAGGCCGACGATCTCACCGTCCGGGCCGAACGCGACGCCCTCGGGGAGGGCGCCGTCGCCGCTGTGCCGCCCGGGGCCCTCGGGGCGGCCGCCCTGCGCGGCGCCGTGGTCGCCGTTGCGCTCGTCGTCCTGGCCCACGATGTAGAGGCCGTCGTTGCCCGTGCCGGGGCCCGACGGGGTCTTCCCGTCGTCCTGCTGCTCGCTCTCCGGGCCGGCCTTCGCGCCCGGAGGCTCGGTGATCTTGCCGCCCCGGCGCCAGCCCGCGTCCGCGAGGAGGGCCTGGGCGGCCTGGGTGTCCTGGCCGCCGAGGGCCTCGCTGTTGTCGGCGTACGCCTGCTGCCCGGCCAGCGCCACGTGGCTGCCGACCGGCTTCGCGGGCAGGCCCAGCGGCTTCAGTACGATCTCGGCCAGTTGCTTGCGGTCCAGCGCCCGGGCCACCGCCCGGCGGACCCGCTCGTCGGCCAGCGGGCCGCCGGCGCCGTTCATCGCGAGCTGCGTGTAGGCCGGCTCCAGGGACTTGCGGACGGTGAAGGTCCGCAGGGCCGCCTGCTCGTCGGCGTACCGCCTGACCGCCTCCGCGTTCTTCTGCCGGGTCTCTTTCTCCGCCTGGGCCTTGTCCTCGTCCGCGCCGAAGGCGATCGCCCACGACAGGGTGGCCTGCGCGGCGGTCGTCGAGGCGCCGGGACCGTGGGCCGGGGCCCCGCCCGAGCCCGCACCTCCCGCTCCGCCCTGCTTCTTCGCGTCCCGGTGCGCGAGCGCGATCCGGTCGGCGCCGGTGCGGTCGATCTCCGCCAGATCGAGCTTGCCGGCGGCCAGCGCCGCCGGGCGCTCCGCCCGGGGCACCGCCGTCAGGACCAGCGTGTCCAGCTTGGCCGGCTGTCCCCACCAGCGCGGATTGCGGTTCAGGGCGGCGGTGCCGGTCTTCTTGTCGATCGCCCCGAGGCCGAAGGGTCCGGCGGTGACCTTGAGGGTGCCGCGGGCCCCCTCGTTGAAGGCGTCGGGGGTGCCGGTGACCTGCTTGGGGTAGAGCGGGCTGAAGAGGGAACGCCAGTCCGCGTACGGCTTGGCGAAGGTGACCTTGACCTCCAGGTCGCTCTTGCCCCGTTCGATCTTCTCGATCCGCTCGTAGCCGGCGTTGCGGGCCGTCCAGTACGCCGAGTCCTTGCCGTTCAGCGCCCGCCACTGCGCGACGAAGTCGGGGGCTCCGATCTCGCGGCCGTCGCTCCACACCGCCTGCTGGTTCAGCTTGTACAGGACGACCTGCTTGGGCTCCCGCTCGACGACCTCCGCCTTCTCCAGGTAGTCGGGATTGGCCACCGGCCGCCCCTTGGCGTTCATCACGAACAGCTGCGGCAGCACGGCGGCGGCGATCCGGTTGGTGGCGGCGTCCGCGTCGGCCTGGAAGGTGTTCAGGGTCTCCGGGAGGGCGTCCACCGCCCACCGCAGCACGCCCCCGTCGGCGACCTTGTCACGGGCGGTCGTCGCGATGTCCTGTCCGGCGGCGACCGGGCCGCCCTCGTCGTCACCCGCGCCGCAGCCCGTGAGGAGCGGCAGTGCGAGGACTCCCGAGGTCAGGAGCGCCAATGACCTGCGCCTTCTCTGGGACATGGGTGGTACCTCCGGGGCGGGGCGTGGGGGAAGCATGATCACGTTCGGCGGTATATGGAGCTGATCACACCGGTTGCCGGAACCCACTGAAATCGACCGCCCCCCGTACCCCCCGCAGCCACCTCGCGCCACGCCGCGAACCCCACCCGTGCGGACCAATCCGGCTTGCGCGGCCCGGGGGCACCGCCCAGCGTTGGCCGGGGGAAGGCATTCCCTCGGACGAGGGATGAGAATGGGGTCCAAGGAGGGGCGCACAGTTCACGCCTGCGCGCCCGCAATCGCTGCACGTCCCTTCACAACCGGGGACGGGAAGCGCGACACTCGCAGGCGCACATGAGCGCTGCCACCGCACCTGCGGAAGTGAGGGCAAATCATGTCCCTGCAAGATGATCTGAGCGCCGTACGGCGCAACCTGGACGAGCTGACGCGCAAGGTCGAACAGCTGGAGCAGCAGGCGAAGCGGCAGAAGCCGGCGCCGCCGTCGGCCGCGCCGGATCCGTCCCGGATGGTGACCATCCCGGACACGCCGTACGACAACGCGCTGTGGACGGACACCGACGACGAGGGCCTGGGCGCGCGCGACCGCCACGCCCCCTGACGGCGGCCACCACCGCTCCAGCCGGTCGACCCGTTTCAGCCGTACGACCCGCTCCCCCATCTGGCCCGGCCGCCCGAGGCGGCCGGGCCTCCTGGGCCACCCCTCTTCACTCCTCCCGGAGTCCCCTTTGGCCACAGGCACACAACCACCCCAGCAGCGGCCCGGCGGCGTCCACGACGCCTCCCGGGCCGCGATCGCTGCCCGGCACCTGCGTACCGACCGGTGGTGGCTGGCCCCCGCCGGCACCGCGGCCGGGCTGCTCGCCTTCATCGTCTACTCGACCTGGCGGGCCTTCGCGAACGCCGACTACTACGCGGCCCCGTACGTCTCCCCCTTCTACTCCCCGTGTCTCGCGGAGAACTGCGAGGAGATGCGCGGCGGCCCCAACTGGGACCTCTTCGGCAGCTGGTGGGGCCTGTCCCCCGCCCTGCTGATCCTGGTCTTCCCGCTCGGCTTCCGGCTGACCTGCTACTACTACCGCAAGGCCTACTACCGGGGCTTCTGGGCCTCGCCGCCCGCCTGCGCCGTCGCCGAGCCGCACGCGAAGTACACCGGCGAGACCCGCTTCCCGCTGATCCTGCAGAACGCGCACCGGTACTTCTTCTACGCGGCGGTCCCGGTCGCGGGCATCCTCACGTACGACACCGTGCTGACCTTCCGCGACGAGCACTACGAGTGGGGCCACATGGGCCTCGGCACGCTGGTGTTCGTCGTCAACATCGTGCTGATCTGGGCGTACACGCTGTCCTGCCACTCCTGCCGCCACATCATGGGCGGCAAGCTCAGGCACTTCTCGAAGCACCCTGTGCGCTACCGGCTGTGGGGCTGGATCAGCCGGCTCAACTCCCGCCACATGCAGCTGGCGTGGGCCTCCCTGATCAGCGTGGCCCTGTGCGACTTCTACGTGTACCTGCTCGCCAGCGGCGCCTTCACCGACCCGAGGATCTTCTGAGATGGCTCAAGTGGAACGGCAGCAGTGGGACGTGGTGGTGGTCGGCGCGGGCGGCGCCGGGCTGCGGGCCGCGATCGAGGCCCGCGAGCGCGGTGCCCGTACGGCCGTGATCTGCAAGTCCCTCTTCGGCAAGGCTCACACGGTGATGGCGGAGGGCGGGATCGCCGCCTCCATGGGCAACGTCAACGAGGGCGACAACTGGCAGGTGCACTTCCGCGACACCATGCGCGGCGGCAAGTTCCTGAACCAGTGGCGGATGGCGGAACTGCACGCGAAGGAGGCCCCCGACCGGGTCTGGGAGCTGGAGACCTGGGGCGCCCTCTTCGACCGCACCCCCGACGGGAAGATCTCCCAGCGCAACTTCGGCGGCCACGAGTACCCGCGCCTCGCGCACGTCGGCGACCGCACGGGCCTGGAGCTGATCCGCACCCTCCAGCAGAAGATCGTCGCCCTCCAACAGGAGGACTTCAAGGAGTTCGGGGACTACGAGGCCCGGCTCAAGGTCTTCCAGGAGTGCACGGTCACCAGGGTCCTCAAAGACACTGCATCCGATGGCGGCTCCGCCGCGGGGAGGGTCTCGGGGACCTTCTGCTACGAGCGCGAGTCCGGCCGCTTCTTCGTCCTGGAGGCCCCGGCGGTGGTCCTGGCCACGGGCGGGATCGGCAAGTCCTTCAAGACCACCTCGAACTCGTGGGAGTACACGGGTGACGGCCACGCGCTGGCGCTGCTCGCGGGCGCGCCCCTGCTGAACATGGAGTTCGTGCAGTTCCACCCCACGGGCATGGTCTGGCCGCCGTCTGTGAAGGGCATCCTCGTCACCGAGTCCGTGCGCGGCGACGGCGGGGTGCTGCGCAACTCCGAGGGCAAGCGGTTCATGTTCGACTACGTCCCCGACGTCTTCAAGGAGAAGTACGCGGAGTCGGAGGAGGAGGGCGACCGCTGGTACGAGGACCCGGACCACAACCGGCGTCCGCCCGAGCTGCTGCCGCGCGACGAGGTGGCCCGGGCCATCAACTCCGAGGTGAAGGCGGGCCGCGGCTCCCCGCACGGCGGGGTGTTCCTGGACGTGTCCACCCGGATGCCGGCCGAGAAGATCAAGCGGCGGCTCCCGTCGATGTACCACCAGTTCAAGGAGCTGGCGGACGTGGACATCACGGCGGAGCCGATGGAGGTCGGCCCGACCTGCCACTACGTGATGGGCGGGATCGCGGTCGACTCCGACACCGCCGCCACGGTCGGGGTGCCGGGGCTCTTCGCGGCGGGCGAGGTCGCGGGCGGGATGCACGGCTCGAACCGGCTCGGCGGGAACTCCCTCTCCGACCTGCTGGTCTTCGGCCGGCGGGCCGGACTGCACGCGGCGGAGTACGCCTCCTTCCCGGCCGGGCGCCCGGCCGTCTCCCAGGCGCAGATCGACGCGGCCGCCGAGGAGGCGCTGGCCCCGTTCCACGCCGCCGAGGGCGCGGAGAACCCGTACACCCTCCACCAGGAGCTCCAGACGACCATGAACGACCTGGTCGGCATCATCCGCCGGGCGGGCGAGATGGCCGAGGCCCTGGAGAAGCTGGCGACCCTGCGCGAACGGGCATCCCGGGCCGGTGTCGAGGGGCACCGCCAGTTCAACCCGGGCTGGCACCTGGCGCTGGACCTGCGGAACATGCTGCTGGTCAGCGAGTGCGTGGCCCGCGCGGCACTGGAGCGCACCGAGAGCCGGGGCGGGCACACCCGCGAGGACTGCCCGGCGATGGAGCGGAGCTGGCGCCCGGTGAACCTGCTGTGCCGCCCCGTCGACCCGGCCCCGGTGGATCCGGCGGCCGACCGGATCGCACTGGTCCGGACCCGTACCGACCCCATCCGCCCGGACCTGCTCGCGCTCTTCGAGAAGGAAGAGCTGGTCAAGTACCTCGCCGAAGAGGAGCTCTACGAATGAGTACGTACGACGCGAGCTTCCGGATCTGGCGGGGCGACGCCGAGGGCGGATCGCTCAGGGACTTCACCGTCGAGGTGCACGACGGGGAGGTGGTCCTGGACATCGTCCACCGGCTCCAGGCCACCCAGGCCTCGGACCTCGCGGTGCGCTGGAACTGCAAGGCCGGCAAGTGCGGCTCCTGCAGCGCGGAGGTCAACGGGCGGCCGCGGCTGATGTGCATGACGCGCATGTCGACGTTCACGCGCGAGGAAACGATCACGGTCACCCCGCTGCGCGCCTTCCCGGTCGTGCGGGACCTGGTCACGGACGTGTCCTTCAACTACCGGAAGGCACGGGAGGTCCCGGCCTTCGTGCCGCCGGAAGGGGTGGCGCCGGGCGCGTACCGGATGCGGCAGATGGACGTGGAACGCTCGCAGGAGTTCCGCAAGTGCATCGAGTGCTTCCTGTGCCAGGACACCTGTCACGTCGTGCGCGACCACGAGGAGAACAAGCCCTCCTTCGCCGGTCCGCGCTTCCTGATGCGGGTGGCGGAGCTGGACATGCACCCCCTGGACGCGGCGGCGGAGGCGGGCCTGGACCGCAAGCGCACCGCCCAGGAGGAGCACGGGCTCGGCTACTGCAACATCACCAAGTGCTGTACGGAGGTCTGCCCCGAGGGCATCAAGATCACCGACAACGCGCTGATCCCGCTGAAGGAGCGGGCGGTGGACCGCAAGTACGACCCGCTGGTGTGGCTGGGGAACAAGATCCGGCGCCGGTCCGATCCCGGGTCACCGCCTGCGGCTCCGGCTGCGGCTCCGGGTGCGACTCCGGGTGCGGAGGGGTGAAACCGCCCATAATCTCCGATATGTGATTCCGTCGAGAAGCCAGACGAGAAGCAGGCCGCGCAGCGGGCTGTTCGTACGGGCCGGGCTCGCCCTCGCCGCCGCGCTGCTGGCGCTCGGCGGCTGGGGCGTGGCCGGGGCGCCACCGGCGCGGGCCGACGATCCCGTCACCCTTTCGCAGCAGGGGCAGATCACCGACCGCGTCGGGGCGCTGGGCGACCGGAAGGGGTCGGTCACCGCCGCGCTCGACAAGCTGTACGCCGACCGGAAGATCCAGCTCTTCGTGGCGTACGTACGCGACTTCTCCGGGCGCTCCGCACAGAGCTGGGCCGACGCCACCGCGGAGAAGAACGGCCTGGGCCAGGACGACGTGCTGCTGGCGGTGGCGACCGGGGCCCGGCAGTACGCGTACTCCGCCGCCGTCGACTCCGGTTTCACCGAGGAGCAGCTCGCGGCCGTCGCCCGGACCGCCATCGAGCCCGCCCTGAAGCAGAACGACTGGGCGGGCGCCGCCATCGGCGCGGCCAACGGCTACAACGCCGTGCTCGGCGGGCAGCCCGTACCCGTGCCCGCCGTCACCCCCGGCCCGGCCGACCCCGGCGGTGAGGGGAACGGTGAGAGCGGGGCGGGGGACTTCGTGCTCCCGGTGATCGCCGTCGGCGCCGCCGGAGCGCTCGGGGCGTACGCGTACCGCCGCCGCAAGCGCAAGGACGCCGTGATCGGCGCCGCCGGCCGCGGTACGACGACCGGCCCGGGCTGGCCCGAAGGAGCGCCGGACCGGCTCCCGCTGCCGGAACTGGACGCCCGGGCCAAGGCGCTGCTGGTGGAGACCGACGACTCCGTCCGCACCAGCACCGAGGAACTCGGCTTCGCCTCCGCGCAGTTCGGGGACGAGGCGGTCGTCCCGTTCACCGCGGCCGTGGAGTACGCCAAGTCCGAGCTGACGCACGCCTTCCGGCTGCGCCAGCAGCTCGACGACGCCTACCCGGAGGACGACGCGACCCGGCGCCGGATGCTCGACGAGATCGTCGCCCGGTGCACGGAGGCGAGCCGGCGGCTCGACGCCGAGTCGGCGGACTTCGACCGGCTGCGGGACCTGGAGAAGAACGCCCCGCAGGCCCTCGCCACCGTGGAGGCGCACTTCCGGGCCCTGACCGGGCGCACGACGACCGCCGGGGCGACCCTGACCGCGCTGACGCGGCGGTACGCGGACTCCGCGTCCGCGCCCGTCGCCGCCAACCCCGAACAGGCCGAGGACCGGCTGCTGTTCGCCACCGCCAACCTCGGCGAGGCCCGCGCGGCCGTCGACGGCGGCGACAACGGAAAGGCTGCCGTGCACGTACGGGCCGCCGAGGGCGCGGTGGACCAGGCCGCGACCCTCGTCGACGCGGTCGAGCGGCGGGCGCAGGAGCTGGCGGAGGCGGCCGGGAAGCTGCCGGGCGCGCTGAACGAGACGGAGACCGACCTCGCGGACGCGCGCGGGCTGCTGACGGGCACCGCGGAGGGCACCTCGACGGGCGACCTGCGCGGCCGCATCGGCCGGGCCGAGTCCGTGCTGGCCGACGTACGGCAGGAGCAGGCGGCCGGCCGGTACGACCCGATCGACGCCCTGCGCCGTGTCGAGGAGGCCGACGCGGCCCTGGACGAGGCCCTCTCCGGGGCGCGGGAGCGGGAGACGGGCCGGCAGCGGGCGGCGGCCCTGCTGGACCAGGCCATGCTGTCGGCGCGCAGCGCGATCGGGGCGGCCACGGACTACGTCACCACCAGCCGGGGCGCGGTCGGCAGCCAGGCCCGCACCCGGCTGGCGGAGGCCGGACGGCACCTGGAGCGGGCGGTGTCCCTGACGGCCGCGGACCCGACGGGCGCGCTGGCGGAGGCACAGCAGGCGGACGCGCTGGCACGGCAGGCGCAGCAGCTGGCGGAGCAGGACGTACGGGCGTACCAGGACCCGTACGGGGGCCGGCGCCCGGGCGGCGGCCAGGGCGGCGCCGTACTCGGCGGGATCATCCTCGGCGAGATCCTGCGGGGCGGGGGCGGCTTCGGGGGAGGCGGGGGCTTCGGGGGCGGCGGCGGGGGCTTCGGGGGCGGCGGAGGCCGCGGCCCCGGATCCTTCGGCGGCGGCGGGACCCGCGGCCGGATGGGCGGCGGCGGCCGCTTCTGAACGGCGCACACCAACCCCCTCACCAGGAGCACCGGGAGAGACCCCTCATGAGCAAGCAGACCATCCTCGGCCGCGTCACCCAGCTCGCCAAGGCCAACATCAACGCCCTGCTGGACCAGGCCGAGGACCCGCAGAAGATGCTGGACCAGCTGATCCGCGACTACACGAACAACATCTCGGAGGCGGAGCAGGCCGTCGCGACGACGATCGGCAACCTCCGGATGCTGGAGGCGGACCACAAGGAGGACGTGGAGGCGGCCGCCGAGTGGGGCGGCAAGGCCCTCGCGGCGAGCAGGAAGGCGGATGACCTGCGGGCGGCGGGTTCCGCGGTGGATGCCGACAAGTTCGACAACCTGGCGAAGGTGGCGCTGGGCCGGCAGATCCAGTCGGAGAAGGAGGCGAAGACGGCGGAGCCGGTGATCGCCGCCCAGACGGAGGTCGTCGACAAGCTCAAGTCGGGCCTGGACTCGATGAAGAACAAGCTGACGGAGCTCCAGGCGAAGCGCGACGAGCTGGTGGCCCGGGCGAAGACCGCGCAGGCGCAGAACACGATGCTGGACGCGGTGAAGAACATCGACGTGATGGACCCGACGAGCGACCTGAACCGCTTCGAGGAGAAGGTCCGCCGCGAGGAGGCCATGGCGATGGGCAAGCAGGAACTGGCCGCGTCCTCACTGGACGCGCAGTTCGAGTCCCTGGAGGACCTCGGCAAGACCTCGGAGATCGAGGCCAGACTCGCCGCCCTCAAGGCCACCGCCTAGCGGTCTCTCCCTGCCCGGAGGGCGCGGGCTCCGCCCGGACCCGCGCCTCAAACGCCGCCGGGGCCACGCCCCCGTTGCAGCAGCCCTTCGAGGGAGTCGTAAGGGGCGTAGATCATCTCGTCTTCGTCGCTCATCACCCCGCACCCTGCCCGACCGGGGGTGCGGCCGCCACGCGATATCGGCCCGCACCGGCGGGCGGCGGATCAGCCGTACATGCTCAGCAGTTGCTCCGCCGAGAGCCCCGAGACCGCCTCCGCCGCCGCGCCCGGCAGGGGGAGCTCGAACCAGACGGTCTTGCCGCGGTGGGTGCGGCGCGTGCCCCAGCCGGCCGAGAGCAGGCCCACCAGCTGGAGGCCGCGGCCGCCCTCGTCGGTGTCGCGGGCCCGCCGGCGCCTCGGCTGGACCAGGTTCGCGTCCCAGACCTCGCAGACCAGCGTCCGGTCCAGCAGCAGCCGCAGCCGGATCTCACCCTCCCCGTACCGCAGGGCATTGGTGACGAGCTCGCTGACCAGCAGTTCGGTGGTGTCCAGCAGGCCTTCCAGGCCCCACGCCGGCAGCTTCGCCCGCGCCAGCTCCCGGGCGCGGCCCACCGACCGTGCCTCGCGGGGCAGTTGCCAGTCCCCCACCGCGTCGACCGGCAGGCCCTGCACGCGCGCCATCAGCAGGGCGATGTCGTCCTCCCCGTGCCGGGTGTCCAGCGTGTTCAGGACGTGGTCGCAGACGTCCTCCAGCGGGCGGACCGGGTCCGCGAGGGCCTCACGCAGGCCGCGCAGGCCCTCCTCCAGCGGGTGGTCGCGGGATTCGACCAGGCCGTCGGTGTACAGCGCGAGCAGCGCCCCCTCCGGCAGATCCACCTCGACCTCCTCGAACGGCTCCCCGCCCACCCCCAGCGGCATTCCGGTGGGCACCTCCAGCAGCAGGGCGGGCCGCGCCGCGCCGCCCTCGTCGGGCGGCTCGACCAGCACGGGCGGCATGTGGCCCGCGTTGGCGATCGTGCAGCGCCGCGTCACCGGGTCGTAGACGGCGTACACGCAGGTGGCGAGGTACACCTCGGAGCGGTCCGCGTCCCGTGAGTACAGGGCCGCACGCGAAGCCTGCTGGGATCCGCCGGGGGCCCCGAGGCCCCGGGCGATCTCGTCCAGCGCGGTCAGCACCTCGGCCGGTTCGAGGTCGAGCAGCGCGAGGGTCCGTACGGCGGTCCGCAGTTCGCCCATCGCGACGGCGGCCCTCAGTCCGCGGCCCATCACGTCGCCGACGACCAGCGCCGTGCGGTGGCCGGGCAGCTCGATGACGTCGAACCAGTCGCCGCCGACCTCGGTGGCCGCGTTCCCCGGCAGGTAGCGGCAGGCGATGTCCAGGCCGGCCGCCTCCGGGTCGCCGGGCGGCAGCAGGCTGCGCTGCAGTATCAGCGCCCGCTCGTGTTCGCGCCGGTAGAGCCGCGCGTTGTCGATGCACACGGCGGCCCGCGCGGCGAGCTCCACCGCGACCGCCCGGTCCCGTTCGCCGAAGGGTTCGCTGCCCTTCGTACGGGAGAACTGCGCGAGGCCGACCACCGTGTCGTGGGCGACCATCGGCACGACCAGCGTGGACTGGACGAGGCCTTCCGGTCCGCCGCCCTCGATCAGCCGCGGCCGCGCCGTGCGCAGCGCGAGCGCGCCCGGCGAGGCCGCCGGATAGCGGTGGATCTCCCCTACGGAGACCAGCGCGCCCGGTCCCGACAGCGGGGCGTCCGAGACGGCGGAGGCGAAGGCGACCCGCCGCAGGGGCGCGGAGGGAGCCCGTCCGGCGCCCAGCCCGGGCGGCAGCGAGGGCACCCCGGGGCCCTGCGGACGGGCGGGCCGGTCGTCGTCGCCGAGCAGCAGCCCCTGGTAGAGGTCCACGGCGGCCAGGTCGCAGAAGCCGGGCACGGTGACGTCGAGGAGTTCGCGGGCGGTGGTCTCCAGGTCGAGGGAGTTCCCGATGCGGTGTCCGGCCTCGTTGAGGAGCGCGAGATTGCGCCGTACCCCGGCGGCCTCGCGGGCGGCGAGGTGGCGGCGGGTGACGTCGGTGCCGATGCCGGCGACGCCGATGGGACGGCCGGTGCCGCCGTGCACGCGGTAGAGGTTGATCGACCAGTGCCGGTCCTCCCGGCTGCCGGGGGCGGCCCCGGTGATCCGGAGGTCTGTCACCGAGTCCCCGGTCTCCAGCACCCGGCGCAGGGCCTCGGCCATCCGGTCGGCCTCGTGCACCGGGAGGTAGTCGTGCACGGTCCGGCCCCGGTGCTCCTCGGCGGCGCCGCCGAAGACGGTGGCGAAGCGGCGGTTGGCGCGCTGCACGGTGAGGTCCGTACCGAAGAGCAGGAAGCCGAAAGGAGATTGGCCGAATATGGCTTGGGAGGCCGCCAGATCGGATTCGATCCGGCGCAGCGCGCGTACGTCGACGACGACACACAGGGCGGCCCGCTCGGCGGCTTCGGTCTGGGTGGGCATCACATAGATCTCGGCCACGCCGTGCTCGCCGTCCCCGCCCGGGATCCGGAAGGGGACGAGGCCCGTCCACTCCTTGCCGTCGAGGATCTCGGCGACGCGGCGGTGTCCGCCGGCGCGCAGCTCGGGCGGCATGAAGGCATCGACCGGATCGCGCCCCACGGCCTGGACGGCGGTCAGCCCGAAGAGTTCCTCGGCGCGCAGACTCCACTGATCGATGAGCCCGTCAGGTCCGATCGAGAAGGAAGCGACCTTTATGTAGTCATATATCGAGCCAGGCGGACTGCTGTGCCACAGGGAGTCGTGCCATGTCTCCCCGGGCACCCTGGTCTGATGTGCCTGCGCAGGTATCTCGCTCACGCGACCGTCCCCTCCAGCTCACCGCAACCGGACCGGCCATGACCGAAGTATTCAGCACCACGGCCCCGGACGGCACGGCGTTCACGATCACAAAAAGGTCCCGTTAGTTTTTAGCCACCTCGTGTGATGGACGGCCACCCTTCCCCTTGTTACTCACCAGGAAGTGCCAACTCGAACCACACAGTCTTGCCCGACTTCCCGTGGCGGGTCCCCCAGCGCTTCGAGGAGACGGCGACGAGATGCAGTCCCCGGCCGCCCTCGTCGTCGGGCCTGGCGACCCGCTCGCGGGGCGGATCCGGAAGCGGATCGGAAACCTCCACGAGCAGCGCGGGGCCGCCCCCCGTTCCGTCGACGGCCGGATTCCGCCGTTCCAGACGGACGCCGATGGGGCCGGACGCGTACCGCAGGGAGTTGGTGACGAGCTCGCTGACCAGCAGGACGGTCACATCGCCGATGGAGTCCAGGCCCCAGGCCCGGAGGGTTCCGCGCACGGCGTTGCGGGCGGTGCGGACGGCACCGGGTTCGGCGGGGAAGGCCCACTCGGCACATTCACCGTCTGTGTCGATCACGCCGATCACTTCCCGGGCCAGCTGGGACCCCAGTCCGGTTCGTCGGGGACGAATGGGGGACGAGACAGGGATTAATAGCGACATACCCGATATTTGGGGCGTCGTACCACTCGATCCCGCACGCACGGCGCACTGTGGCGCAGACGGCCTACAGTGCGAGCGTCACGCGCCCCCCTGCGCCCTCGTCGCGCAGCCGGCGCCCGGCCTCGGCGACCGCGGGCCGGTCCTGGTCGAGCCAGTCCACCGACTCCAGTTCCTCCGGCCCGAGCCAGCGCAGCTCGTCGTGGTCCTCCAGCGGCGCGGGCTCGCCGGAGACCAGGCGGGCGGTCCAGACGTGCAGGACGAGCCCGGGTTTCAGCGGCCACTCGCCCGGGATCCGCTCCAGCGGTTCGGCCTCGACGCCGAGCTCCTCGCGCAGTTCGCGCACCAGCGCCTCGGGGACGGACTCGCCGGGTTCGGCCTTGCCGCCCGGCAGTTCCCAGCGTCCGGCCAGCTCGGGGGGTGCGCTGCGGCGGGCGGCCAGCAGGCGGCCCTCATGACAAAGGGCTCCGCCCACGACCACTCGTACAGTCATGGACGGAGCCTATGTCAACGCTGTCGCTCAATTCATCGTGGCGGTCTGACCGATCCGCTCGACCCAGTAGAGCTGCTTGTGTCCTCGGTCGTCGAGGCTGTCGACGACCTTCTGGGCCTCGGCCCGGGTGGGGTACCGGCCCACCCGGTAGCGGTTGCCGTTGTCGTCCTGACGTATGACGTGCCACGGGAGCAGGGCACCGCTGTCGTTCATCGCGTTTCACCCTCCGCCGGCGTACCTGCCCAGGAAACCGCATTGCGCATATGCCTGAGCTTACGCCCGGACTTTACGGAGCGGATACGGTTTTTCACGAAGAGGTACCTCGCAGGCGTACGCATCCGGCCATGCGTACGAGTGGGCCGTGCGCTCCGGCTCGGACCCGGCGCACGGAGGGCGTCGGGAGGGGGCGGCTCCGGCCGCGAAGAAGGAGGGCGGGCCCGCGCGTGACGCCCCATCACCCTTGGGCACGGCAAGGGGGTTGCACCCCCACCCCCGGCATCACCAGGGCGTTGTCGACTCCCGAACCCGCGGGCGAGCCTGGGCAGAGGCCCGCACAGGCGGGGCGGCGGCTAGCGCACCGGAAGGTGGTACGACAGGCGGTAGCGGTCCGCCGGGACCACCACGTCGGCGGTTTCCACGGCGCGGCCGGAGGCGAAGTAGGTGCGCCCGATCACCAGCACCACGTGCCCCGGGACCCCGCCCAGGAGGAAGATCTCCTCCGCCAGGCCCGGCCGCGCGCCGACCTCCTCCACCACGTTGTCCACGACGACATCGATCGCGGCCATCCGGTCGACCACCCCGGAGCCGCCCAGCGGACCTTCCTCCGGCAGCATCACGGGGGTCCGGCCGGTCACGGACAGCGGCTCCCACGAGGTCGACAGCATCATCGCCTCCCCCGCGTCGCGGAAGACGTACCGCGTCCGCATCACCCGCTCGCCCGCCCCGATGCCGAGCCGCTCGGCGATCTCAGCCGGGGCAGCCGTCTGCTCGCTGTTCGACTCCCAGGTGCCGCGCGCCCCGGAGTCCGCCTGCTCCTGACGGAACGGCGTCGAGGCGCCGCCCGTGCGGTAGCCGGAGCGCGCGACCCGCCGCGGCACCGGCTGCTCCCGTACGTACGTACCCGACCCGGACCGGCCCTCGACCAGGCCCTCCGCCATGAGGACCTTGCGCGCCTCCAGCGCCACGGTGTCGGAGACCCCGTACTCCTCGCGGATGCGGGCCTGCGAGGGGAGCCGGGCGTGCGGGGGGAGGGAACCGTCGACGATCTTCCGTCGCAGATCCCCGGCCACGCGCAGGTAGGCCGGCTGCTCACCGAAAGACACTGGCCGCTCCCATCAGGTTGACAGACAGCTACACCCTGGCAACCGACGGTTGTACATCGCAAGCAAGGGCCAAAGTTTCACCCGAAGTGATGAAGCCAGGTCACTCAAACCCGTTACCGCGCGTTACCCCCGACGACGTCACGCCGCCTGCGCCGAGGGACCCCGGCCGGCCCCGCCCTCCGGGCTCCCCGAGGACTCCTCCAGCCACTCCGGAACCTCCGTCGACAGCCCGTACGCGCCGCGCAGCGCCTTCTCCGTGTCCACGGACATCGCACCCAGGGCCCGGCCCCAGTGCTTGTCGAAGTCCGCCGCCGTCTTCGCCTGGGAGGTCCGCTGCCATGCCGCGCGGGCCGCCTCGATCTCCTTGAGCTGCGCCTGGACGGCCTTCTCCAGCCCCGGCCGGGCCTTGTCGGCCTCCAGCACCTTCGCCTCCTCGCCCAGCGCCGCGTACACCTCGCGCGCCCACGCCTGGTGCTCCGGGAGCGCGTCCTCGATCTCCTCCTCGGGCGCCCGGCCGACGAGGAACTCGACGGCGTTCGCGGCCCGCAGGAACGCCGCCTGCTCGGGCTTCAGCGTCCGCGCGTCCCGGCGCAGGCTGCCCCGCTGCTCCTCCTCGGTCGTGCCGATCACGCACAGCAGCCGCCGGTCCCCCTGGCGCCAGGACTGGCGTGAGGGCGCGAAGTAGAACATGTCCGCGTACGCGGGCAGCGCCCACGTGTCCATCGCGTACTCGTCCTGCGCCTTCCAGCACGCGTCCTCGGACGCGCGGTCCGCCTCGGCCGACTCGGCGAGGCCCGTCAGGTCCGTCGCCTTCGACGCGGTGACCTCTCCGTGGTGCGCCTGCGCGCAGTCGACCTTGTACGTCAGCGGCCGGTCGGCCAGCAGGTCCCCGTCCGGGACGTTGAAGCAGTCGCCCGCCCGCAGGTCGTCGAGGTCCGTGAGGTCGCCCTCGACGTCGCTGAGCTCGCCCATCGCGTCGAGCCGGTCGCGGACCGCCCCGCCGACCCGGTCGACGGTGACCGCCAGCACGCCGGTCATCACCACGGACACCACCAGGCCCACGATCGCCAACGCCCTGCCCCGCTGCCGCTTCTTCGCGATCTGTACGAGGGCCACGACGCCGAAGACGATGCCCAGCGGCGGCAGGCACAGCAGCCCGACGAGGAGCGAGGCGAGCGCGAAGCCGTTGAGCTCCGGCTGCGACGGCGCCTGCGACTGCGACTGCCCGTAGCCGGGCGGCGGCGCCCACACCGACTGCGGGGTGGGCGGGGGCCAGGAGTGGCCAGGTCCGGGCGGCGGGCTCGGCGGGGTGCTCACGGGGTGAGGGACTCCATCACAGGGCGGGTGCGAACGAATTCGCGAATAGTACGCAGCGGGGGCGACCGCCCTGTCGGTCGCCCCCGCCTGTTCATCGCGGCTCAGCCGGTGTGCTCAGTTCACGTCCCTCAGAACTGGAGCGCCCAGGAGTCGATCTTGCCGGTGTCGATGTTCGCGTTGTCGTTCACGCGCAGCTTCCAGACGCCGTTCGCGACCTCGGAGGAGGCGTTGACCGTGTAGGTCTGGTTGATGTTGTCCGTGCTGCCGCCGGCCCGGTTGTGCAGGGTGTAGACGGTGCCGTCGGGGGCGATCAGGTCGACCTTCAGGTCACCGATGTAGGTGTGCTTGATGTCGACGGGAACGCTCAGGGTCGCCGGGGCGTTGCCGGAGACTCCGCTGACGGTGATCGGCGATTCGACGGTCGAGTTGTCGTTGATCGCGTAGTCCGCGGTGTTCTCGAAGCGCGGGCCGGGCGGGACGGTGCCGCCGGTGCCGACGTTGAGCAGGCGGTTGGGGGAACCGGTCCCGGGGCTGGTCACCACGTTCGGGGTGGCCGCGGCGACCAGGCCGTCCCGGACCTGGGCCGGGGTGCTCGACGGGTTCTGCGACAGGTACAGGGCGGCCGCTCCCACGACGTGCGGGGTGGCCATCGACGTGCCGGAGATGGTGTTCGTGGCGGTGTCGCCCGTACCCCACGAGGAGGTGATGGAGGAGCCCGGCGCGAAGATGTCCAGGACGGAGCCGTAGTTGGAGTAGCTGGCCTTCGCGTCGGTGTTGGTGGTGGCGCCGACCGTGATGGCCTCGGCGACGCGCGCCGGGGACTTGGTCGAGGCGTCGGTGGACTCGTTGCCCGCGGCGACGCCGTAGGTGATGCCGGAGGCTATGGAGTTGCGTACGGCGGTGTCGAGCGCGGAGTCCGCGCCGCCGCCGAGCGACATGTTGGCCACGGCCGGCTTGACGGCGTTGCGCGTCACCCAGTCGATGCCGGCGACCACCTGGGCCGTCGTGCCCGAGCCCTGGTTGTTGAGCACGCGGACGCCGACGATCCTGGCCTTCTTGGCCACGCCGTACGAACCGCCCGCGACGGTGCCGGCGACGTGCGTGCCGTGGCCGTGGCCGTCCTGCGCGGTGTTGTCGTTGTCGATGGCGTCGTAGCCGTCGGAGGCGCGGCCGCCGAAGTCCTGGTGCGTCTTGCGGACGCCGGTGTCGATGATGTAGGCGGTGACGCCCTCGCCGGCCTTGTCCGGGTAGGTGTAGCTCTGGTTCAGCGGGAGCGCCCGCTGGTCGATGCGGTCCAGGCCCCAGGACGGCGGGTTGGGCTGGGTGGCGTCGACGGTGAAGACGCGGTTCTGGACGACCGATTTGACCGCTGGGTCGGCGGCCAGCTTTCTGGCCTGCGCCTCGGAGACCTCGACGGAGTAGCCGTTGAGGGCCGCGCTGTAGGTCCGGTCGATCTTCGCGCCGTACCGCTTGGCCACGGCCTTGCCGCTGTCCGCGGTGGAGCGGGCGGCGGAGTCGTTCAGAGTCACGATGTAGCTGCCGGAGACGGTTCCGGCGGCACCGGCGTTCTCGATGACGCCCAGCGGGGCGTTGTCGGCCGCGGAAGCGGGTAACGCGGCTGCCGCGCCGAGCGCGAGGGCCACGACGGCGGTCGCGCTGATGCCGGCGATCTTCCGGCGGGTGTGACGCATCACGGACATGTGAGGGGTCCTCCTCATAGGTGGTGCGCTGCGGGGGGTGAGGCGGAGCCGTACACGCCGCACGGTCGCACGGACATGGTGGGATAGCCATGCTCATGACAAACCATTCGGCCCAACGGGCTGCCGCCTCCGAAAGGTTGACGCACCGTCGTCGCCGCCCACAAGAGGACGGCCGAGCCGTAACATCCGTGCCATACACAGGCCATGATTGAGCAAAGGCTCCTCGCACATGACGCACGCACTCCCCGGATACCTCTGCCCAGAGGACGGCACCCGCGCGGACGTCCGGACCGCCCCCTGGTGCTGCCCGGTCTGCGGCAGCCCCTGGGACCTCGACTTCACGCCGGATCCGGCCAGTGTGCTGGAACCTTCCGCCGGGCCGAACTCGCTGTGGCGGTACGCGGCGGCGCTGCCGCTGCCGGGGGCGTTCTCCGTGTCGCTGGCGGAGGGACACACTCCGATGGTGCCGCTGGCGGAGCGGGTTCACGCCAAACTCGACTTCCTGATGCCGACGCTGTCGTTCAAGGACCGGGGCGCGGTGATGCTCGCCGAGCTGGCCCGGCGGCTGGCCCCGCGGCGGGTGGTGGCGGACAGCAGCGGCAACGCGGGGACCTCGGTGGCGGCGTACTGCGCCCGGGCCGGGCTGAGTTGTGAAGTTTTCGTGCCGGAGGGCACCTCGGAGAGGAAGACGGACCGGATGCGGGCGCACGGGGCGGCCGTACGGGTGGTCCCGGGCGGCCGCGAGGCCGCGGCGGCGGCGGCCCGGGAGGCCGCGGACGAGGCGGGGGTCTTCTACGCGAGCCACGTCTTCAACCCGTACTTCCTGCACGGTACGAAGACGTACGTGTACGAGGTGTGGGAGGAGCTCGGCGGCCGGCTCCCGGAGGCCCTGGTCGTCCCGGTGGGCAACGGCACCCTGCTGCTGGGAGCCGCGCTGGCCGCGGAGGAACTGGCCCGGCGCGGGGTCAGGCCGCCGGCGCTGATCGCCGTACAGGCGGAGGCCGTGGCCCCACTGGCGCGGGCGTTCGCCGCGGGCGCCGAGGAAGCGGACCCGGTGCCGCAACTGCCCACCCTGGCCGAGGGGATCGCGATCCCGGCGCCGCCGCGGGCCCGGCAGATCCTGGCGGCGGTCCGCAAGTCCGGCGGCACGTTCGTGACGGTCCCGGAGGACCACGTGCGCGAGGCCCAGCGGGACCTGGCCCGTCGCGGCCTCTTCGTGGAACCGACGGCCGCGGCCTGCTGGGCCGCGGTCGGCCCCCTGTCCCCGCACAACCCCCTCCAGGGCCGCACGGCGGTCCTCCCCTTGTGCGGCGCGGGCGCCAAGTAGGCGGGGCGCCGCCGCTTCCCCGTGCGTGGCTGTCCGGTGCGGCGCCGGGGGGGGGGGGGGGCGCCCCCCCCCCCCGCCGGCGGGGGGGGGGGGCGCGCCGCCCCCCCCCCCCGGGGGGGGGGGGCGGGGGGGGGGGGGGCCCCCCCCCCCCCCCCCGGCGGCGCAGGGAGGCCAGGACGCGTCGACCCCGCCGGAGGCGTCGGGCCGGACGTTCATGTCGGAAACTCGCGCGACCCGATCGGGCCGGTCTGCTGAACTGGGCGCATGACCAGCAACCTTGACCTCGCCGCCCGGGCCCGCGCGTTCGCGGCACTGCACACCCCCGCCACCCCCCTCGCCCTGGCCAACGCCTGGGACGTCGCCGGCGCCCGTATCGTCGAGGCGGCCGGCGCGCCGGCCGTCGCCACCACCAGCGCCGGCGTCGCCTGGTCCCTCGGCTCGCCCGACGGCGACGCCCTGGCCCGCGACCGCGCCCTCGACCTCGTCGCCCGCGTGGCCGCCGCCGTCTCGGTCCCCGTCACCGCCGACATCGAGAGCGGCTTCGGCGCCGACCCCGCCGCCGTCGCGGAGACCGTCGCCGGGGTGCTGGCCGCCGGCGCGGTCGGCGTCAACATCGAGGACGGCACCCGCGCCCCCGCCGAGCACGCCGAGCGCGTGGCCGCCGCCCGCTCCGCCGCCGAGGCCGCCGGCGCCCCGCTGTACATCAACGCCCGCGTCGACACGTACCTCAAGGGCCTCGGAGACCCCGCCACCCGCCTCGACGAGACCCTCGCCCGCGCCGCCGCCTACCTCCGGGCGGGAGCCACCGGCATCTTCGTCCCCGGCGTCACCGACCCGGCCACCGTCGCCGAGCTCGCCAAGGGCATCGACGCCCCGCTCAACGTCCTCGTCGGTCCCGGCGCCCCGACCGTCGCCGAGTTCGGCGCCCTCGGCGTAGCGCGCGTCAGCCTCGGATCCTGGGTCGCCGAAGCCGCGTACGCCGTGGTCCGCCGCGCCGCCGAGGAGCTGATCTCCGGCGGCACCTACGGATCGCTCGCGGACTCCCTCCCGTACGGCGAGCTGAACGGCCTGCTCAAGGGCTGATCAAGGGCTCATCAAGGGCGGACCAAGGGCTGATGGACGACTGAGAGGATCCGGGTCATGCGCATATCGACCCCGGTGGACAGCAAGACGACCGCCACCACCCCGCACCGCAAGATCACCGGCGCCGTGTGGACGGCCCTCCTCCTCGTCTACGTCGTCTGGGGCTCGACCTACCTCGGCATCCGGATCGTCGTCCAGACCATGCCGCCGTTCCTCTCCGCCGGAGCCCGCTTCATCGCCGCCGGCCTGCTGCTGACCGTCGCCGTCGCCTGGCGCTACGGCCCGGCCGCGCTCAAGGCCACCCGCGCCCAGCTCGGCTCCGCGGTCCTGGTCGGCCTGCTGCTGATCCTCGGCGGCAACGGCCTGGTGGTCCTCGCCGAGACCTCCGTACCGTCCGGGCTGGCCGCGCTGCTGGTGGCGGCGGTGCCGATGTGGGTGGTGGTGCTGCGGTCGAGCACCGGGGACCGGCCGCCGCTGCGCACCCTGGGCGGGGTCCTGGTCGGCCTGGCCGGGCTCGTGGTGCTGACCAGCCCGGGGCTGAGCGGGGAGGTACGGCTGTCCGGAGTACTGCTGGTGGTGGCCGCGTCGGTGCTGTGGTCCCTGGGCTCGTTCTCGGCGTCGAAGCTCAGCCTGCCGGGCAATCCCTTCACGGGCAGCGCGTACCAGATGCTCGCGGGCGGCGTCGCCGGAGTGCTGGTCGGCCTGCTGCGCGGCGAGCACCGCGGCCTGGACCCGGCGGCCTTCTCCACCGCCTCCTGGCTGGCCCTCGGCTACCTCGTCGTCTGCGGCTCGCTCGTCGGTTTCACGGCGTACGTGTGGCTGCTCCAGGCCGCTCCGCTGTCGCTGGTGTCCACGTACGCGTACGTCAATCCGGTGGTGGCCGTCGCACTCGGCGCGCTGATCCTCGACGAGGCCCTGACCTGGCCGATCCTGCTCGGCGGCGCGATCGTCGTGGCGGCGGTGGGCGTGATCGTCAGTACGGAGCGCAGGTAGCCGGGCAGCCGGAGCGGGCGACGCTCAGCCCCGCGCGGCCCGCTCGTACAGCGCCTTCGCGCGCTCGTCGAACAGCGCGGCCGTGGAGTCCACGTCCGTGTCCCCGCCGCTCAGCACCCCGATGAGCCGGCCGGGCCGCACCGGACCGCCCCGGTCGGCGATCCAGGGGCTGCCGCTGGTCCCCGTCCAGAACCCGGCGCAGCTGATGTACAGCATGTCGGGGTCGTCCTCGTCGTGGCGGGTCTGCGTCGTGCAGGAGACGGGCTTGTTCTGCGGGTTGTGCTCGGACTCCGGATAGCCGACGACGGTCACGTCGCGCTGGTAGCCGGAGGTCCACTCGGGCTTCGGGGCCTCTGCGCGGCCGCCCACGGCCTCCTGGACGCTGCGCCCGTCCTCGTCCGGGGCGATGGTGAGGAAGGCGAAGTCGGCGGTGTCCTCGCCCCACTTCGTCCAGCGCTCGTCCACGTGGATCGAACTGACCTTCCACACCCCCAGCGGGTGGCTGCCGGAGCCCTCTCCGGAGAAGGCGGGGGCGAAGGCGAGCTCGCCGATGGCATGGCCGTCGTGGGCGAGCTCGCCCGGCCGCCCGTCCTCGCCGGCCGGGGCCACGCAATGCGCGGCGGTGGCGACGACGTTGCCCTTCGGGCTGTCGACGACACTCGCCGTGCACCAGTGCTCGCCGTTGGCCGTGAGGACGCCCACGGTGGGGAAGGGGTGCACCGGCCGGTCGCCGGGCGCCTTGAGGAACGCGACGGCGAACACCATCGCGATCCCCGCGGCGGCGGCCGCCGATGCCCCCTTCACCACCGGGCTCACTGCACGCCGGGGTCGGGTGTCGGTGCCAGCATCTGCTTGCTGATCCACGCCAGTGCGCCCTCCCTCATGCCGCGTACGTACGACTTTCCGTTGTGCTCACCATCCTGGATCACCTGCAGCGTGGTGTGCACGGGGCCCTTGCCGTAGTCCTTCATGAACTGCTCGGCCTTCTCGCGGCCGCTCTCCGCGGTGCCGATCTGGAAGTTGATGTAGACGTCCGGACCGCCGTCCTTGATCAGCTTCTCGGCGAGCTTCTCCGGGTTGTTCTCGTCCATGGCCTGCGTGTTTCCCTTCCACAGCGGGGAGTCGGGGACGATGTCGACCCCGCTCGCGATGGCCGCCTTGAAGCGGTCGGGGTACTTCAGGACGTGCTTGAAGGCGCCGAATCCGCCCGCCGAGGAGCCCATGAAGGCCCACCCGTCGCGGGAGGTGAAGGTGCGGAAATTGGCCTTGGTGAAATCCGGGATGTCTTCGACCATCCAGGTGCCCATCCTGGGCTCTCCGGGGATGTCGGAGGCGTCGAAGTGATGCTTGGTGTCGGCGTTGTGCACCGGCATGATCAGGATGAAGGGCAGGCTGGTGCCTGCCGTCGCCCCGTCGCTCACGGCCTTCTGGAGGCCGAGGCCGGGGCCCGTACCCCAGTAGTTCGTGGGGTAGCCGCGGCCGCCGGGCAGGGAGATCAGGACCGGGAAGGCGCTCTTGGCGTACCTCGGCTCGTCGTACTCCTTCGGCACCCACACCCACACGTCACCCGTGAAGCCGGACTTCGCCCCGGTGAGCGTGGTCCGGCCGATCTGGGTGCCGTCCGGAAGCCGGCTGGTGCGGACGAACTCGGCCTTCGGCCCGGTGGGCATGCGTACGCCCGGCCGGGCGTCGGAGGCCTTGGAGGCCTTCGGCTTGACGTCGGCATCGACCTTCCCGAAGGACACCGGATCCCCTATGTCCGAGAAGAGGCCGGACTTGTACGCGGCGGCGGCGCCCCCGGCCGCGAGGGTGAGCGCGAGCCCACCGCCGATCAGAATCAGGCGCAGGCGCTTGGGGCGACGGCCGCCCTTGGTCGTGGGGCCGCCGTCGCCTTGCTGGTCATGCTGCACGGAATTTGTCCCGTTCCTTCTCCGGCGCTCGCTGCGGAGCGCGGGTCGGACCGATCGGTCCCCCTTACACCCTTTACAGAGGTATGAACGACGGGATGGGTTGCCTGGGACGGGGGTGACGTGGCGATCACCACGAGGTGATCGCCACGGGCCGTGCGCGCGGGGATTCGGGCGCCCGTACGCGCCTCGGGGCGGGCGTCGGACGAGCCTCGGGGCGGGCGTCGGACGAGCCTCGGGGCGGGCGTCGGACGAGACCTCGGTACGGGCGTCAGCCGGCGGTGGCGGGCTGGGGAGCCTTGAGCACCTTGCTGATCCACTCCAGGGAGCCTTCCTTCATGCCCCGCACGTAGTGCCAGCCGTTGTGCTCGCCATTCTGGATGTCGCGGATGGTGATCTTGACGGGGCCCTTGCCGTACTGCTGCTGGAACTTCGTCATCCGCTCCCTCCCGCTCTCCTTGGTGCCGATCTGGAAGTTGATGTGGACCTCGGGCCCGTTGGAGTCGATCAGCTTCCTGGCGAGCGTCTCCGGGTTGTTCGCGTCCATCTCGGCCTGGTGGCCCTTCCAGAGCGGGGAGTCGGGAACGATCTCGCCGCCGCTGGCGATCACGGCCTTGAACCGGTCCGGGTGCTGAAGGACCGTCTTCATGCCGACGAAGGCGCCGGAGGAGGAGCCCATGAAGGCCCAGCCGTCACGGGACTTGTACGTACGGAAGTTGGCCTTGGTGAAGTCCGGGACGTCCTCGGCGATCCAGGTGCCCATCTTGGGCTGGCCGGGGATGTCGGCGCCGTCGTAGTAGTACTTGTTGTCCGGGTTGAGCACCGGCATGACCACGATGAAGGGGAGGCTGGTACCGGCCTGGACGCCCTCGCTGATGGCCTTCTGGAGGCCGAGGCTGCGGTCGGACCAGTAGTTGGCCGGGAAGCCGTTGCCGCCGGGGAGCGCGATGAGCACCGGGAAGCCGGTCTTGGCGTACTTCGGGTCGTCGTACTCCTTGGGCGCCCACACCCACACGTCGCCCTCGAAGCCGGACTTCGCGCCCGCGAGGCGGGTCTTGGCGATGACCGTGCCGTCGTCGAGCTTGGTGGTCTGCTTGAAGTCGGACTTCGGGCCCGTCGGCATGAGCACGTCCGGGTCGCCGGTGGGCTTGGGGGTCGGGGACCCGCTGGGGGTGGCCTGCTGCTCCGCGACGGGGGCCGGCGCGCCCTTGCCGAAGCTCACCTTCTCACCGTTGCCGGAGAACCAGTCCAGCTTCCAGGCGGCGAACCCGCCGCCACCGCCGAGCAGGACCACGAGGGCGACCACCGCGGCGATCCATATTCGACGGCGGGAGCGCTTGGGCTGCGGGCGCTGCGGGTACTCGTGCACGGACTTCGCTCCGAACGGTCATGGCTGCCCCGGGGCGGGACAGAACGGCTGGGCATCCCCTAGGGGGTGGGATGTACGAAACCCCCACACAGTTCCAAATGCGAGCAAAACATTAAGGGGCTCTCAGCGGAACAGGGGGTGTCTCAACGGGTTCTCAACGGGTGTTCGAACGGGTGACTCAACGCTGGCCGTCGAGCACCTCCGCACACCGGCCGAGCAGCCGGACGAGCTGCTCCCGCTCCTCCCCGGTGAACGCCGCGGCGAGCGCCCGCTCGACCCGCACGGCCCCGGAATCGGCCAACTCCAGCGCCGCGCGCCCCTCGTCGGTGAGCCGGGTCTCCAGCACGTTGCGATGCCATTCGTGCGGGGTCCGCTCGATGAACCCGCGCTCCTGGAGGTTCTTCAGCACGGTGTTCATGGTCGGCGGGGTCACCCCGCACAGCCGCGCGAGCGCGGCGGCGGAGATGCCGGGCTTCTCGTCCAGCCAGAGCAGCGCGGCGTACTGCGGAACCGTTACTGCGGCCGGCTTGCACGCTGCGCTCTTCGCCGCGAGAAGTGCCTGCTCAGCGCGCTTGAGGTGCGCGCCGATGCGCTCAGCGGGGGCCATGGAGGTCATTCCCGCATCCTACGGCCCTTGCATGCATTAGAACTCTAACTTACATTCGCCTTCACCTACTCAGTAGAGGACACACGTGATGGCGTACTCGACGAAGCGGCTGCGGATCGCGGCCATGGCGACGGCACTGACGACAGCACTGACGGCGGCTCTCGCCGGGACGCTCGTATGCGGAGCGGGCCCCGCCCAGGCCCGGACCCCCGGCGCTGGCGCCCGTATATCCACGGCCTTCACCCTGCCCGGCGCGAAGGTCTACCCGGAGGGCATAGCCACGGACCCCCGCACCCACACCGTCTACGTGGGCTCGTACGCGGACGGCACCGTCTACCGCGCCCGCCCCGGCCGGCCCGAGGCCGAGGTGTTCCTGCCCTCCGGCACCGACGGCCGCCACACGGCGAACGGCTTGCGCGTCGACGCCCGGGGCCGCCTGTGGGTCACGGACTCCACCGCCGGCGTCTCCGTCTACGACACGGCGACCGGGACCCGCCTGGCCCACTTCGAGGTGGCCGGGACCTCCCCCCGCTTCGTCAACGACCTGACCTTCACCCCGGACGGCAGCGCGTACCTGAGCGACAGCGTCCGCGGGGTGATCTACCGCGTGACCCCGGCCCAACTGGCCGCCGGCAGCGGCACCCTGACCGAGGCGTACGACCTCACCCCGGCGCTGCGGCCCCGCCCGGCGGGCTCGTTCAGCCTCAACGGCATCGTCTCGGACCGGGCCGGCCGCTACCTGCTCACCGTCGACATGCCCGAGGGCGACCTCTACCGCGTCGACCTGCGCACCGGCGCCGTCCGCCGCGTCGACCTGGGCGGCGCCGACCTCAAGGCCGGCGACGGCCTCGACCTCTCCCCCGACGGCACCCTGCGCGTGGCGCACAACACCACCAACACCCTGACCCGCTGGCGGCTCGGCCGGGACGGCACGCGCGCCCGCCTGCTCCACACGATCACGGACCCGTCCCTGCAGATCCCCACGACCCTCGCCCACACCCCGGGACGCACCCTGGTGGTCCGCTCCCAGTTCGACAAGGGCGGCCCCATGTCCCCCGGCTCGGGCACCCCCACCACGTTCACGATCGCCTCGGTCCGCGGCCTGTAGCAAGCATCCCGCCGCGGACCGGCCGGGCATGCCGAGACACGGAAATCCATGGCACACCGGCCCGACCGTGAACAAGACTGCGCAGGTGAACCACCGCCACCCCTGCCCCTGCTGCGGACACCGCGTGCTCGACGCCATGCCCGGCTCCTTCGAGATCTGCCCCGTGTGTTTCTGGGAGGACGACGGGATCCAGTTCCGGTGGCCGACCGTGTCCGTCGGAGCCAACAGGGTCTCCCTGACCGAGGCGCAGCGGAACTACCAGCACTTCGGCGCCTGCGACGAGCACGGCCGGCAGTACGTCCGCCCTCCGGCCGAGGACGAGCCGCTCGACCCGGCCTGGCGCCCCATCGACCTGACGCGTGACTCCTTCGAGGACTGGGGCTCGGACGAACACACCCCGTGGCCCGACGACCCCTCGGTGCTCTGCTGGTGGCTGCCCACCTTCTGGCGTCGCGACCACCCGGCAGCATCATGACGGCCGGCGCCTGCGCCATCAGCCGCCTGGAACCCGGGGGCCCATCCATCCAGCACCTGTCCAGCACGGTGCAGCCTTGTCCAGCACATCCAGCACGCGCGAGGGCGAGCCTGTCCGACCGCCACGGCGGCGACGACCGCCTTCCGGCCCGAGGCGCAGGCCGAACTCCGGAAGATCCCTCGCGACATGGCGCTGCGCATCCTGGCCAAGCTGACCGAGCTGGAGAGCGACCCCCTCGGCTTCAACACCACCGCACTCGTATCGCAGCCAGAACGCCGTCGCCTGCGGGTCGGCGACCACCGCGTCGTCTACACGGTCGACAACGGAGAGCTCGTGGTGTGGGTCGTGCACGCCGGACACCGATCCACCGTCTACGACACGTGATCCCGGCTGATCCGGCGTCAGAATATCCGGCACCCATCCAGCACGGTGACGACGAAGGGGTCGACTCCTGGAGGAGTCGACCCCTTCCGGCCTGCACGCTTGACGAACTACCTAGCGTGCAGGAACGAACTGATCACACGTTGAAGCGGAACGTCGAGTGCAGAGCTGCGACCTGCGGAAACGTCGTTTCGGAGGGGTCCCTCCCAGCACCATCCCAGCACGGGCGGTCAGTAGTGGTACCGAGCCGCGAGGATGACGATCTCCTCGTCCGTCACCAGGTAGACGAGGCGGTGCTCGTCGTCGATCCGCCGCGACCACGCGCCAGGCAGGTGGTACTTCAAAGGTTCGGGCTTACCGATCCCCGAGAACGGGTCACGCCTGACGTCCTCGATGAGCTTGTTGATCCGAGCGAGCATCTTGCGGTCGTTCTTGAGCCAGGACGTGTAGTCCTCCCAGCCCTGATCCTCGAAGACAAGCCTCACGCGGCACCCGCACCTGCGCCCGCGGAGTCGGGATCGATCAGCTCGCGCTCCGACACGTTGATGTGGGCCAGGGCGTTCTCGTACGCCTTGAGCAGCCGACGGGCGTTCGCCGGAGAGCGCAGCAGGTACGAGCCCTCGCGCAGCGCCGCGTAGTCCTCGGCCGAGACGAGCACGGCGTTGCCGTGCTTCGAGACGATCTCGATGGCCTCGTGGTTCTCGTTGACCTTCTTGATCAGCGGAAAGAGTTCCTTGCGGGCTTCGCTCGCGGTTATGGACATGACCTGACCTCTTCCCTCAAGTGGTACCTAATAACGTACCACTCTCGACGCCCTCCGGTCGGGCCGAATGGCTGATGGATGGTGCAGCTTCACCCAGCACATCCAGCACGCGCGACCACGGCGAAGGAAGCCCGTCCGCCCGCCACAGCGAGCATTGTGTACACATGGGACACTCGGTACCCTTGGGCTCATGACACGGCCGCTGCCCATAGAGTCCATCCGTGACGTACGCGCACACCTGGCCGAGGTCGTGGAGCGCGCCGATCGCGACGACGTCCCCACAGTGATCACGCGCCGGGGCAAGGAAGTAGCCGCCGTCGTCTCCATCGAGGTGCTGCGCAAGTACCAGGAGTGGGAAGAGCGCGAGATCAACCGGATCATCGACGAGCGCATGGCCAACCCCGCGCCCGGCATCCCGATCGAGGACATCATGAGGGAGACGCTGGCGCGCGGTGAATGAGTACCGGACCGTCTTCCGGCCCGAGGCGCAGGCCGAACTCCGGAAGATCCCTCACGACATGGCGCTGCGCATCCTGGCCAAGCTGACCGAGCTGGAGAGCGACCCCCTCGGCTTCAACACCACCGCACTCGTATCGCAGCCAGAACGCCGTCGCCTGCGGGTCGGCGACCACCGCGTCGTCTACACGGTCGACAACGGAGAGCTCGTGGTGTGGGTCGTGCAAGCCGGAAACCGATCCACCGTCTCCGCGCCGGCGACGGCCCGTCTCTTCACCTGAATGCCCCTGCCACGTTGACCCCCATCCGCCCCGGCCATCGCATGGAGTGGGGAACACGAGCCCGCGCGGGCCACCGGAAGGCAGGAAAGGGCGCTATGTACGTTCGCAGCATCTATGCAACGGGTGATCCGGCCGAGCTCGACGGGGTCGCCGAGGCGATCCGGACCGACGGGCGCGCGCTGCTGTCGGCGCAGCCGGGCTTTCGCGGGATGGGGCTGTTCGCCGACCGCGAGCTCGGCAAGCTCCTGGTGGGATCATGGTGGGAGGACGAGGCCTCCCGGCAGGCCAGCTACGAGAACCTGAGCAAGCGGCGAGCCGAGATGATGGCGCCCTTCGCGCAGACCGTGACGGTCGACAACTGGGAAGCGGCAGTCGCCCGGCGCGCAGAGGAACTCGGGCCGGGCGCGGGGTTCCGGCTGGTCCGCATGGACGTCGAGCCGCCCGACATCGACCTGCTGGTGGACACGTTCCGCGACACCTCACTGCCCAAGGTCCAGAAGATCCCCGGGCTGGCCGGCATCTCCTTGCTCATCGACCGCGACCGGGGCAGAGCCGCTGTCGGCGCGCTCTTCACCGGCCGCGACGCACTCGTGGCATCCCGTGGCGCCGTCGCGGCGGTCCGCGGAGAGGCCACGGCGAAGGCCCGCGTGACCACCAGCAGCCTTGAGGAATTCGAGGTGGTCCTCGCCACGGCGGTCCCCCACGCCTGACTGCGCCCCCTCGCGCGCCGGGCCACTCGGACCGACACCGCGATTCCAAGTCAGCACCAGGTCAGCACGGGAATGCGGAAGGGGTCGGACTCAACAGAGTCCGACCCCTTCTGACCTGCACGTTTGACCAAACTAGCTAACATGCAGTAGCGAGACGACTACACATTGAAGCGGAACTCCACCACGTCGCCGTCCTGCATGACGTAGTCCTTGCCCTCCATGCGGGCCTTGCCCTTCGCGCGGGCCTCGGTGACCGAGCCGCACTCGACCAGGTCCGCGAAGGAGATGACCTCGGCCTTGATGAAACCGCGCTGGAAGTCGGTGTGGATCACGCCGGCCGCCTCCGGGGCGGTGGCGCCCTGCTTGATCGTCCAGGCGCGGGTTTCCTTCGGGCCGGCCGTCAGGTACGTCTGGAGGCCCAGCGTGGCGAAGCCGACGCGGCCGAGGGTGGCCAGGCCGGGCTCGTCCTGGCCGACCGACTGGAGGAGTTCGAGGGCCTCGTCCTCGTCCAGCTCGGAGAGGTCCTGCTCCAGCTTGGCGTTCAGGAAGATCGCCTCGGCCGGGGCGACGAGCGCGCTCTGCTCCGCCTTGAAGGCGTCGTCCACCAGCTCGTCCTCGTCCACGTTGAAGACGTAGAGGAACGGCTTCGTGGTCAGCAGGTGCAGCTCGTGGAGGAGTTCGCCCTGCTCCGTGCCCTTGGTGATGCCCTTGGAGAAGAGGGTGTCGCCGGCTTCGAGGATCTTCTTGGCCTCGACGACGGCCGCGAGGACCGCGACCTTCTCCTTCTGGAGGCGGGACTCCTTCGTCAGGCGCGGCTCGGCCTTCTCGATGGACTGGAGGTCGGCGAGGATCAGCTCGGTGTTGATCGTCTCGATGTCGTCCTTCGGCGAGACCTTGCCGTCGACGTGTACGACGTTCTCGTCCTTGAAGGCGCGGATGACCTGGCAGATCGCGTCCGACTCGCGGATGTTGGCCAGGAACTTGTTGCCCAGGCCCTCACCCTCCGAGGCGCCGCGCACGATGCCCGCGATGTCGACGAAGTCCACCGTCGCCGGGAGGACCTTCTGGGAGCCGAAGATGCCCGCGAGGACCGCGAGGCGCGCGTCCGGGACGCCTACGACGCCGACGTTCGGCTCGATCGTGGCGAACGGGTAGTTGGCCGCCAGCACGTCGTTCTTGGTCAGGGCGTTGAACAGGGTCGACTTGCCGACATTCGGCAGGCCGACGATTCCGATCGTGAGCGACACGTTGGCGACTTCCCGTAGCTGGAGGGGGCGGCGGCCCGGAGGTGGGCCATCGGACAGTTTACTTTCCGATGAGTGGCGGTGGATGTACGCGTGTCCCCACACGGATACCGCGCTCCCCCCGCCTAGCGTGGAGGGCGTGGAGCAATACAGGACGCGACCGGCCCCTCACCCGCAGCGACCCCCGGCCCAGCGAAGGGGGACACGGCCCGCGGCCGTGCCCGCCCAGGGCGGCGGCCGCCCCCTGCCTTCGCTGACCCGACGCATGCCCCGGCCCCGGCTGACCGGGCTCGGCGGCGGACTGTTCGCGTGCGCCGCCATGCTGCTGGCCGGCGGGATCTGCTGGCTGCTCTTCGGCTCCTCGCTCTTCGTCTACGGGCTGCTCTTCCTGCCCGTCGCGGCCGCCACCGCCCTCTGGGTGCGGCCCGCCGACCTGATCACCGCCCCGATCACCGTCCCCATCGCGTTCGCCGCCGGAGTGTGGCCCATCTCGGGCGGCTCCGGCGGCTTCGGCGGGCAGCTGATGGGGCTGGTGTCCGCCCTGTCCCTGCACGCGGGCTGGCTCTACGCGGGGACGCTGGTCGCCGCGCTGATCGCCGTGGTGCGCAAAGCCGTACTCATCGGCAGGCGGAGGCTCCCCCGCCGCGCCGCCTAGGCCCCTGGTCCCCGGCCCTAGCGCCTCGCCGCCATCGCCGCTCCCACGATGCCCGCGTTGTTCTGGAGCTCGGCCGGGACGATCTCGGCCCGGATGCCCTCGATCAGCGGCAGGAACTTCTCCGGCTTGCGGCTGACGCCGCCCCCGAGGATGAAGAGGTCCGGCGAGAACAGCATCTCCACGTGCGCCAGGTACCTCTGGAGCCGGTGCGCCCAGCGCTCCCAGGTGAGGTCGCCGTCCTCCTTGGCCTTCACCGACGCCCGCGTCTCCGCGTCGTGGCCCTTCAGCTCCAGGTGCCCGAGCTCCGTGTTCGGCACCAGCCGCCCGTCCGTGAACAGGGCGCTCCCGATGCCCGTGCCCAGGGTGAGCATGAGGACCGTGCCGCCCCGGCCGCGCCCGGCCCCGTACGTCATCTCCGCGACCCCCGCCGCGTCCGCGTCGTTGAGGACCGTGACCGGCAGCCCGCCCAGCTCGCGCGTGAGCAGCGCCGCCGCGTCGATGCCGACCCATCCCTTGTCGACGTTGGCCGCCGAACGGGTGATCCCGTTCGTCACCACGCCCGGAAAGGTGACCCCGACCGGGCCCGACCAGGAGAAGGCACCGACCACCTCCGCAACGCATCCGGCCACCCCTTCTGGGGTGGCCGGATGCGGTGTCAGTACTTTGTGGCGCTCCTGTGCCAGGTCGCCTCGGTCCAGGTCCACGGGAGCGCCCTTGATCCCTGAACCGCCGATGTCCACACCCATGATCTGCATGGACATACCGTACGAAAGGAGTTACTTGTCGGCGACCAGTTCCGCCGCTTCGGCGCGCAGGTCACGGCGCAGTTCCTTCGGCAGCGAGAAGACGATCGACTCCTCGGCCGTCTTGACGATCTCCACGTCCGCGTAACCGCGCTCCGCCAGCCACTCCAGCACCTGCTCGACCAGGACCTCCGGCACCGAGGCGCCCGAGGTCAGGCCGACCGTGGTGACGCCCTCCAGCCAGGCCTCGTCGATCTCGCTCGCGAAGTCGACCAGGTACGCGGCGCGCGCGCCCGCGTCCAGCGCGACCTCGACCAGGCGGATCGAGTTCGAGGAGTTCTTGGAGCCGACGACGATGACCAGGTCCGAGTCGGCGCCCATCTGCTTGACGGCGGCCTGCCGGTTGGAGGTGGCGTAGCAGATGTCGTCGCTCGGCGGCGAGACCAGCAGCGGGAACTTGGTCTTCAGCGCGTCGACCGTCTCCATCGTCTCGTCGACCGAGAGCGTGGTCTGCGACAGCCAGACGACCTTGGACTCGTCACGCACCTCGACGCCCGCGACGTCGTCCGGACCGTCCACGATCGTGATGTGGTCCGGGGCCTCGCCGGAGGTGCCGATGACCTCCTCGTGGCCCTCGTGGCCGATGAGGAGGATGTCGAAGTCCTCGTTCGCGTACCGGATGGCTTCCTTGTGCACCTTGGTGACCAGCGGGCAGGTCGCGTCGATCGTCGCGAGCTTGCCGCGCGCCGCCTCCTCGTGCACCACCGGCGCCACACCGTGCGCGGAGAACATCACGATGGAGCCCTCGGGCACCTCCTCCGTCCGCTCGACGAAGATGGCGCCCTTCTTCTCCAGCGTCTGGACGACGTACTTGTTGTGCACGATCTCGTGCCGCACGTAGACCGGCGCGCCGTACTGCTCAAGGGCTTTCTCGACGGCGATCACGGCTCGGTCCACGCCCGCGCAGTAGCCGCGGGGCGCGGCGAGCAGGACACGGCGGGAAGCGGGAGCAGGGGCGGGAGCAGTCATACGCTCCATCGTACGGGGGTCTCCAGCAGGCCGGACGTCGCCCGTACGGCACACACTTGCCCGGAAGACCCGAAAGAATGTCCCGCCGATCGCCCGGAGGACGGATGGCGTCCGTGACGGATTCCAGTGCGCCGGCGCCCACCGCGCTGCGGCGGAGCCTCGGCTTCCGGGACCTGGTCGTCTACGGGCTGCTCTTCATCGCGCCGATGGCCCCGGTAGGGGTCTTCGGCACCCTGGACGCGAAGTCGCACGGCGCCGTGGCCCTCGTCTACCTCGTCGCGACCGTCGCCATGGCCTTCACCGCCTTCTCGTACGCCCAGATGGTGCGGGTCGCCCCGCAGGCCGGCTCGGTCTTCACGTACGCCCGCAAGGGCCTGGGCGAGGGGCCCGGCCTGATCGCCGGGTGGATGGCGATGCTCGACTACCTGCTGATCCCTGCGGTCGCGTACCTGTTCTCGGGGATCGCGATGAACGCCCTGGTCCCCGAGGTCTCCCGGTGGGTGTGGACGGCCCTGGCCGTCGTGGTCACCACGCTGCTGAACCTGTGGGGCGTACGGACGGCCGCGCGCGTGGGCTTCGCCGTGCTGGCCCTGGAGATCCTGGTGCTGCTGGTCTTCGTGGTCGCCGCGGTGACGGTCCTGGTCCAGGACGGGGCGCGGCGCGGCTGGCTCTCCCCGCTGACCGGCGACGGCTCGCTCGGCTTCTCGACGGCGGCCGTACTGGGCGCGGTGTCGGTCGCCGTGCTCTCGTACCTGGGCTTCGACGCGATCGTCTCCTTCGCGGAGGAGGTGACGGGCGGCTCTGCGCGGGTGGCCCGGGCGGTGCTGCTCTGCCTGGCGCTGGCCGGGGTGCTGTTCGTCGTCCAGACCTATCTCGTGGCGCTGCTCAACCCCGTCACCGCGGCGGAGCTGGCGGCCGATCCGGGGCAGCAGGGCCCGGCCTTCTACAACGCGGTGGAATCCTCGGTCGGCTCCTGGCTGCACGACCTGGTGGCGGTCAGCAAGGCGATCGGGGCGGCCTTCGCGGCGCTGGCGGGGCAGGCGGCGGCCGGGCGGCTGCTGTTCGCGATGGCCCGGGAGCGGCGGCTGCCGCGCGCGCTGGCCCGGACCTCGGACGGCACTCCGCGGCCGGCGCTGCTGGTGGCGGCCGCCATCACGCTGGTCGCGGCCGTGTGGGCGGCCCGGCGCGACGACGGGCTCGACCACCTGGTCTCCGTGGTCGACGTCGGGGCGCTGGTGGCCTTCACGCTGCTGCACGCCTCGGTGGTGGGCTGGTTCGTGGTCAAGCGCCGGGAGGGCGCGCCGCACTGGTGGAAGCACCTGGTGGCCCCGGTGCTGGGCGCGGCGGTGACCGTCGCGGTGATCGTCGAGGCCTCCTGGACGGCGCAGGTGGTGGGGGCGGCGTGGCTGGCGGTGGGCCTGGGGGTGCTCCTCGCCCAGCGCGGGCGGCGCGGCGGGGGCGCCCCTGACGACGGCCCGACGACCGCCCCCTGACGCCCCTGGGTCCTCCCCTGACGACCGTCCGGATCCCGACACCCGCGCCGGAGCCTGAGACGCTGTCAGCGGCGCCCGTTAGCCTGCGTGCATGGGACTCAATACGTCGGCCGAGGCGCCGCTGCCGGTGGGGCAGGTGTCCCGGCTCATCGGGGGCTGGATCGAGCGGCTCGGCCAGGTGTGGGTGGAGGGGCAGATCACGCAGCTCTCGCGGCGGCCGGGAGCGGGGGTGGTCTTCCTGACGCTGCGCGATCCCTCGCACGACATCTCGGTCAGCGTGACCTGCTTCCGCCAGGTCTACGACGAGGTCGCGGACGCGGTCTCGGAGGGCGCGCGGGTCGTCGTACTGGCCAAGCCCGAGTGGTACGCCCCGCGCGGGCAGCTGTCGCTGCGGGCCACGGAGATACGGCCGGTCGGCATCGGTGAGCTGCTGGCCCGGCTGGAGCGGCTCAAGCGGTCCCTCGCCTCGGAGGGGCTGTTCGCGCTGGACCGCAAGAAGCCGCTGCCCTTCCTGCCGCAGCTGATCGGGCTGGTGGTGGGGCGGGCCTCGGCGGCCGAGCGCGATGTGCTGGAGAACGCCCGGCGGCGCTGGCCGGCGGTCCGCTTCGAGGTGCGCAACGTCGCCGTCCAGGGGGTGCACGCGGTGCCCCAGGTGATCCAGGCGGTCAAGGAGCTCGACGCCCTCGACGAGGTCGACGTGATCATCGTGGCGCGCGGCGGCGGCAGCGTGGAGGACCTGCTGCCCTTCTCCGACGAGGAGGTCGTACGGGCGGTCGCGGCGGCCCGTACCCCCGTGGTCTCGGCGATCGGCCACGAGCCGGACTCGCCGCTGCTGGACCTGGTCGCGGACCTGCGGGCCTCCACGCCCACGGACGCGGCCAAGAAGGTGGTCCCGGACGTCGGCGAGGAGCTGGAGCGCGTACGCCAGCTGCAGGGCCGGGGGCTGCGCGCGGTGAGCGGGCTGCTCGACCGGGAGGAGCGGGGCCTGGCGCACGCCCTCGCCCGGCCGGTCTTCGTCCACCCGCAGCGGATGGTGGAGACCCGCGAGGACGAGCTGGAGGCGCTGCTGGCACGCGGCCGGCGGACGCTGGGGCACCTGCTGGACCGGGCCGACTCGGAGCTCGCGCACACCCTGGCCCGGGTGGTGGCGCTGTCGCCGGCGGCCACGCTGGAACGGGGGTACGCCGTGCTCCAGCGTGCCGACGGGCATGTGGTGCGCTCGCCGGAGGAGGTCTCGGCGGACGAGGTGCTGCGCGCGCGGGTCGCGGAGGGCGAGTTCTCCGTGCGGGTCTCCTCGGTACCGGCGGTCGCGTCCGAGTAGCCGGCGGGAGGCCGCGGACGGCCACACACAGCCGCAATCAACACGTCGCACTACACACAGGGTGGAAAAGGGAATGGCAGAGGCCGAGACGGCGCTGGGGTACGAGCAGGCACGCGACGAGCTCATCGAGGTCGTCCGCAAGCTGGAGGCGGGCGGGACGTCCCTGGAGGACTCCCTCGCGCTCTGGGAGCGCGGCGAGGAGCTGGCGAAGGTGTGCCGGCACTGGCTGGAGGGGGCCAGGGCCCGGCTCGACTCGGCGCTCGCGGCCCGGGACTCGGCCGAGGAGGAGTGATCCCGGTCACCGCCGGAGGCATTTAGTTGAAAATTCACCTACTTTGGCCGTAGAGTCGGAGACATCGCTTCACCACTCGTATGGAAGAAGGCTTTCCGATGTCTCTCGTTCTTGACTCCGCCGCGCAGGACCTGCTGTTCCGCGAGGCCCGCACGGCCAACTCGTTCTCCGACGAGCCGGTCACCGAGGAGCAGGTCCAGGCGATATACGACCTGGTGAAGTACGGCCCCACCGCCTTCAACCAGACCCCGCTGCGCATCACGCTGGTCCGCTCCCCCGAGGCCCGCGAGCGCCTCGTGAAGCACCTGGCCGAGGGCAACCAGGCCAAGACCGCCGCCGCCCCGCTGGTCGCGATCCTCTCCGCGGACAACGAGTTCCACGAGGAGCTCCCGCAGCTGCTGCCGCACTTCCCGCAGGCCAAGGACATGTTCTTCGCCGAGCGCCCGGTCCGCGAGCAGTCCGCCCTGCTCAACGCCGCACTGCAGGCCGCGTACTTCATCGTGGGCGTCCGCGCCGCCGGTCTGGCCGCGGGCCCGATGACCGGCGCCGACCTCGCCGGCGTCCAGAAGGAGTTCCTGGACGCCGACCACACCCCGCTGATGATCGTCAACATCGGCAAGCCGGGCGAGGACGCCTGGTTCCCGCGCTCCCCGCGCCTGGAGTTCGACGAGGTCGTCACCACCGTCTGAGTCGGCTGAGTCGGCTGAGCACAGCGAAAACGGCCGCGGGGGCCCGCCCCGCCGGGGGGGGGGGGGGGGGGGGGGTTTTGGGGGGGGGGGGGGGGGGGGGGGGGGGGCGGGGGGGTGGGGCCCCCCGGGCCCCCCCCCCCCCCCCCGGGGGGGGGGGGCGGCGGGGCCCCCCCCCCCGGGGGGCCGGGCCCCGCCCCCCGCCCCCCCCCCCCCCCCCCCCCCCCCCCCGCCCCCCCCCCCCCCGCGGCCGTTTTCACGTACTGCCGAAGGCGGCTATTGGGCCTGCGGGCCCTGCTTGAACTCCAGCGCCGCCGCCATCGCGCCGAGCTGCTCGAAGGAGGCCGTCCCGGTGACCACCGTGACGTAGCCCTGCTCCTGCTTCACGAGGGCGTCGTACTTCTCGCCCTCCCAGCGCTCCCACGCCGCGTCGCCGACCTGCTGCGTCTGCCCGGTGGGCTTCGCCTTCTGGGTGACCGCGCCGAGGTACTTGGCGGACGTGTCGCTGGACTGCTCCACCGACACGTACTGCCGGCCCGGGTCCTGGAAGCCCAGGTGCCAGGCGTTGGCGTTCTTGCGCTGGTACGCCACCGAGGTCGCCCGCCACTCCGCCGGCAGCCCCACGGGGACGGCCACGGGGTACGGGGCGGCGCGCCGGGCCGTGAGCGTCTCCACCCGGTAGTCGACCGTGCGCGTCGGATCGGCGTTCTCGTCATGTGGGACGAAGAAGTAGATCCCCGCGACCACGATGCCGATCACTGCCAGCGACCGGACCATGTCCCAGATCGTCTGCTTGCCTTTCATACCTGCCACGGCACCATCGTCCCGCATCGCCGGGAGCGATCTCCGCCGGGGTGGCCCCGGGCGGCGGCGCGGCGCGCCCGCGGGGGCGCAAGACGTCCGCTCAGGCCAATCGACTGACCGATATTCCGCTCATACGTGACCCGCCCTGCTCAATATGTCGACGTACCGATAGAGTTCCAGTCACCCTCACATCCCGGCCGTCGTCGTACAGAAAGGTGCGCTCCGATGACCGAGCACAACCTGCCGCCCCAGCTCGAAGTCTCTCCCGAGGCCCCCGACCGCAACCTCGCCCTGGAACTCGTCCGGGTGACCGAGGCCGCCGCCATGGCCGCGGGCCGGTGGGTCGGACGCGGCGACAAGCTCGGCGCCGACGGCGCCGCGGTCAACGCGATGCGGACCCTGATCTCCACCGTCTCGATGAACGGCGTCGTCGTCATCGGCGAGGGCGAGAAGGACGAAGCCCCGATGCTCTTCAACGGCGAGCGGGTCGGCGACGGCACCGGTGCCGAGGTCGACATCGCCGTGGACCCGATCGACGGCACCACCCTGAACGCCAAGGGCATGCCGAACGCCATCGCCGTGCTCGCCGCCGCCGACCGCGGCACCATGTTCGACCCGTCCGCGGTCTTCTACATGGAGAAGCTCGTCACCGGTCCCGAGGCCGCCGACTTCGTCGACATCAACGCCCCCGTCTCGGTCAACATCCGCCGTGTCGCCAAGGCCAAGAACATGGCCGTAGAGGACGTCACCGTGGTCATCCTGGACCGCCCCCGCCACGAGGGCATCGTCAAGGAGATCCGCGAGACGGGCGCCCGGATCAAGTTCATCTCGGACGGCGACGTCGCAGGGTCGGTCATGGCGGTGCGCGAGGGCACCGGCGTGGACCTGCTCCTGGGCATCGGCGGCACCCCCGAGGGCATCATCTCGGCCTGCGCCATCAAGTGCCTCGGCGGCACGATCCAGGGCAAGCTGTGGCCGAAGGACGAGGCCGAGCGCCAGAAGGCCATCGACGCGGGCCACGACCTGGACCGCGTCCTGCACACGAACGACCTGGTGTCCGGCGAGAACGTCTTCTTCGTCGCCACCGGCATCACGGACGGCGAGCTGCTGCGCGGCGTCCACTACCGCTCGGAGACCGCGACCACGTCCTCGCTGGTCATGCGCTCGAAGTCGGGCACGATCCGGCAGATCGACTCGACGCACCGCCTGTCGAAGCTGCGCGCGTACAGCGCGATCGACTTCGACCGCGCCCAGTAGGCGCGGAGGCGGGCACAGCAAGAGGGGCGGTCACCGTGTGCGGCGGGGACCGCCCCTCTGCCGTGTCCTGTCCTGGTACCTCGCTACGGGGCTGCGCGCGCCGTGGTGCGCGGCCTAGGGGGTGTCTTGCCGGTCAGGCCGGATCAGGGAGCGGCGTCCGGTGCCGTGGATCGCAAGGCCGAGGATGGGGGTCCCCCCGGACGGAGTCCGGGGGAGAGTCGACGCGGTGGGGGCACCTCCCAGCGGTAGCTGGGGGACGTCGGCGACCGACGAGAACGCGGCGAGGCGCGGTGCCTGACGCCGCGAGCCCGGCCTGACCGGCAAGACACCCCCTAGCCCGCGGCGGCTATCGAGTCGGCCTCGGGGGCCTGGCGCAGTTCCGCGGTCCTGCGCCGCATCCGGGCCAGCACGACCCGGCGCTCGGCGGCGGTGAGGCCGCCCCACACCCCGTACGGCTCGGGCTGGAGCAGGGCGTGCTCCCGGCAGGCGACCATGACCGGGCAGCGGGCACAGACGCGCTTGGCGGCCTCCTCGCGGGAGAGCCGGGCAGCGGTGGGCTCCTTGGAAGGGGCGAAGAACAGGCCCGCCTCGTCGCGGCGGCACACCGCCTCCGCGTGCCATGGGCCGTCCTCTTCCCTCGTCGGCACCCGCGGCTTCGGCACGGCGGACGCGCGCCCCTGAAGACTCTGGACGGCGGCAACCTGCAGGGACTGATGCGGCGGATGCGGCACGGTCTACTCCTGACGACGGATACGCGAGCGAGAGACGATGCACCTGTCCCTACCCGTTGTGCGCGCCCCTATGCACTGGGTGCCGGCGGGCGGCGGGGGTTCGTCCGAAACGCGACCCTGCCCGCGGGCCCGGCCACGACCTGCCTGAGGCCCCGGCCACGACTTGCCCACCGTGCCCTCACACCCCGGGCGGCGCCCAGCCCGGATCGCGGCCCAGGAAGGCCAGCAGCGAGGCGGCCGGACCGGCGTCGGCCCCGGTCCCGGCGGCCAGCGCGGGACCGTAGGCGAACCCGCGCAAGGGCTCGGTGAGCGCGTCGGCGGCCGGGCGCAGGGCGGCGGCGAGGTCGGGGGTCAGCGGTGACCCCTGGCCGGTGGCGACGGCGATGTCCCAGGCGTGCACGGCCGCGTCGAGGGCGGCCGCGCCGACGGCCGTCTCGGCGGACACGGTGAACGGGGGCAGCGGGACGGCGACCTCCGCGGTCCGGGGCGCGACCCCGGCGAAGGCCTCGGCCGCGGCGGCGAGCGCCGGCTCCAGCAGCTGCGCCGGGGGCCCCGCCAGGTCGCCGGAGGGCGCGAAGGGGTCCTCGGAGGGGCCGGGGCCGCCGGTGAGGCGGGCCGCGTACGCGAGCTGGTCGCCGGCCGCGTGCTGGAACACCTGGGTGACGTTCCACTGCTCGCACGGCGTCGGGCGGTCCCAGCCGTCGGCGGGCACACCGATGACGGCGATGCGCAGGGCTTCGTGCGCGCGGTCGAGCAGGTCCCACTTGGATGCGGTCATGGGCCGGATCCTAGAAGGCCTCCGGCCACATGGCGCCGGCGCTGGGCCGATGGGCGCGGCGGTCAGCCGTCCAGCCGCTTGCGCGGCCTGTTGGCCAGATCGACCAGGCGGGCGCCGGGCTTCGGACGTGCCTCGATGTTGCCCAGCAGCGCGAAGCCGCGGACGATCACCACCGGGGCCTGCGGGTCGGTCTCCCCGCGGCCCTCGCCGCGCACCTCGAAGTTGCCGAGGACCCCGCTGCCGTAGCCGCGCAGGGTGACGTTCTCCGGGACCAGGACCTCGACGTTGCCGAGGACACAGGTCACGTTGACCTCGGTGACCTGCTGCTCGAAGACCGCCTCCGTGAGGTCGATGGTGATGTCGCCCATGACCGAGACCGCGCGGGTGTGGGCCCCCGGCCGCCAGCGGCCCTTGCGGGCGGCGCTGCTGCACACCGCGACCACCGTGTCGACGGGACCGCCGGGCCCGGGAGCCGACGCGTACGCGGGCGAGGTGTGGCCGGCGCCGGGCGCGGGAAGGTCCCGTACGAGCACTTCCAGCCCGCCCACCGTCTTGACGGCATACAGCGAGTCCAGGCGCTCCGAGTGCTCCTCGGCGGTCAGCCGACCCTCGGCGAGGGCGTCCGCGAGGATCTGCGCGATCCGGTCCCGGTCGGCGTCGGAGGCGCGCAGCTCGGCGGCCGCAGGGGCGGGAGCCGGCGCGGGGGCAGGGGCGGCGGGGTGCTTTTCCAGGTCCACGGCACCCAGCATAGCGAGACACGATAGATCGCGATACTCCCGCGTGAAGCCGAGTGAGCCTTACCTCACAACCACGGCCACGGCGGGAGGTTCTACGCTGGTGGACTGCGCTGCCAATTGGTCGTCAGTGCTGTCTGCCGAGTGAGGAATGGCCCCAATGCCGGAGTTCGCGTACACCGACCTGCTGCCCCTGGGCGAGGACACCACCCCCTACCGGCTGGTGACCGCCGAGGGCGTGTCCACCTTCGAGGCGGACGGCCGTACGTTCCTCAAGGTCGAGCCCGAGGCGCTGCGCAAGCTCGCCGAAGAGGCCATCCACGACATCCAGCACTTCCTGCGCCCCGCGCACCTCGCGCAGCTCCGCCGCATCATCGACGACCCCGAAGCCTCGTCGAACGACAAGTTCGTCGCGCTCGACCTCCTCAAGAACGCGAACATCGCGGCGGCCGGCGTCCTGCCGATGTGCCAGGACACGGGCACGGCCATCGTCATGGGCAAGCGCGGCCAGAACGTCCTCACGGAGGGCGGCGACGAGGCGGCGCTCTCCCGCGGCATCTACGACGCGTACACCCGCCTGAACCTGCGCTACTCGCAGATGGCCCCGATCACCATGTGGGAGGAGAAGAACACCGGCTCGAACCTGCCCGCGCAGATCGAGCTGTACGCGACCGACGGCGGCGCGTACAAGTTCCTCTTCATGGCCAAGGGCGGCGGCTCGGCCAACAAGTCCTTCCTCTACCAGGAGACCAAGGCGGTCCTCAACGAGGCCTCCATGATGAAGTTCCTGGAGGAGAAGATCCGCTCGCTCGGTACGGCGGCCTGCCCGCCCTACCACCTGGCGATCGTGGTCGGCGGCACCTCGGCCGAGCACGCGCTGAAGACCGCGAAGTACGCCTCCGCGCACTACCTGGACGAGCTGCCGACGGAGGGCTCCGCCCTGGGCCACGGCTTCCGCGACCTCGACCTGGAGCAGCAGGTCTTCGAACTCACCCAGAAGATCGGCATCGGCGCGCAGTTCGGCGGCAAGTACTTCTGCCACGACGTCCGCGTCGTGCGCCTGCCGCGCCACGGCGCGTCCCTGCCGGTCGCGATCGCCGTGTCCTGCTCGGCGGACCGCCAGGCCACCGCGAAGATCACCGCCGAGGGCGTCTTCCTGGAGCAGCTGGAGACGGACCCGGCACGCTTCCTCCCCGAGACCACGGACTCGCACCTCGACGACTCCTCGGACGTCGTCTCGATCGACCTGAACCAGCCGATGGACGAGATCCTGGCGACGCTGACCAAGCACCCGGTCAAGACCCGCCTGTCGCTGACCGGCCCGCTGGTCGTGGCGCGCGACATCGCGCACGCCAAGATCAAGGAGCGGCTGGACGCGGGCGAGGGCATGCCGCAGTACCTGAAGGACCACCCGGTCTACTACGCGGGCCCCGCGAAGACCCCCGAGGGCTACGCCTCCGGCTCCTTCGGCCCGACGACGGCCGGCCGCATGGACAGTTACGTCGAGCAGTTCCAGGCGGCGGGCGGCTCCAAGGTCATGCTGGCCAAGGGCAACCGCTCGCAGCAGGTGACGGACGCGTGCGGCTCGCACGGCGGCTTCTACCTGGGCTCGATCGGCGGCCCGGCGGCACGGCTGGCCCAGGACTGCATCAAGAAGGTCGAGGTCCTGGAGTACGAGGAGCTCGGCATGGAGGCGGTCTGGAAGATCGAGGTCGAGGACTTCCCGGCCTTCATCGTGGTCGACGACAAGGGCAACGACTTCTTCCAGAACCCGGCCCCGGAGCCGACGTTCACCCACATCCCGGTGCGCGGTCCGGGTCTGTAGCGAAGAGCGTGAGGGCCCCTCCCCCGTTCGGGGGAGGGGCCCTCACGCATGTCCTCCGATCGGCAGATGGATCACCGGCGGGCTCCGGGCGAGGCTGTTCCCGTACCCAAACGGCCCACCCGATACGGGAGTTCACGATGAAGAACCGCACCCGCGCCTTGGCCCTCGCCGGATCGGCCGCCCTGGTGGCGACCCTGGTCGCGGCGGCCCCCGCCCCGGCGGCCCCCGCCCCGGCGAAGCTCGCCTCCGTGCACGGGGGAGGCACGATCTTCTTCCCCTACTCCCCCAAGGACGACATCCGCTTCACGGTCGACGCCGAGTCGGACCCGTGGACCAGGCCCTTCCCGGCCGAGGGCGGCGAGAAGGGGCTGCCGACGGACGCGCGCGGCCGGGTGACCGTCTACCACTACTGGCCGGAGACAGGCTCCACCGGCGTCGCCGAGGCGGAGGTGGACTGCATGGTCACCGGCGGCAAGACGGCCACGATCACCGCCGTGGTCACGTCCTCGAACGTCGGCTGGGAGGGCAAGCGGATCGGGATCAGCGTCCAGGACGGCGAACGCGGTGGCCCCGACCGGGTGGGCTTCTCGTGGGCCATCGCCAACGTCGACGTGAAGCCCGACGGCTCGGCCGCCGCGGCCCCCGTGGGCACCTGCATGGCCCCCGCCCCCTTCACGGAGGTCACGAAGGGCGGCTTCAAGGTCACCCCGGCCCCGCTGGCCCCCCGGCCCGAGCCGGCGTCCTGACCGACTCCATCAGCAGCCGCGCCTCGACCGGGGTGGCCCGCCACCCCGTCGTCCGCGCGGCGACGACCTCGGCGATGGTCAGCCCGTACACCCGGCGCAGCAGCGCGATCGGCACGCCGTCGGCCCCGCCGACCGGCAGGTGAACGGTGCCCTCCCGGGCGATGATGCGCTCCCGGATCCACGGTGGCGGTACGCCCCGGCCGCGTGCGCAGGCCTGGACGGCGTAGCGCGGGCAGTACTCGTACGCCTCCCAGCGGAGCCGGCCGTCGTCGATGGACTGCCACTGCTCCTGGGCGCACTCCGCGCAGGGCTCGCAGTGCAAGGTCGCGTACATCTGCTGTTCGGCCATCCGGGCAGGATGCGGTAGCCGGGCGTCCCACGCATCCGGATAACGTCTGGGGCATGACGCAGACGCAGCTCCCCACCGCCCGCGCCATCCGGGTGGTCGCCCACCGCGGGGCCTCCCACGAGCACCCCGAGCACACCCTCGCCGCCTACCGGCAGGCCATCGACGACGGGGCCGACGCACTCGAATGCGACGTACGGCTGACCGCCGACCACAAGCTGGTCTGCGTGCACGACCGGCGCGTCGAGCGGACCTCCGACGGGCGGGGCGTCGTCTCCGAGATGACGTACGAGGAGCTGCGCGCCCTCGACTTCGGGGCGTGGAAGGGGCCCGACCACGCAGGGGCGCAGGTGCTGCTCTTCGAGGACCTGCTCCGGGAGGCCCTGGCGGCGCCGCGGCCGGTCGGGCTCGCGGTCGAGACGAAGCACCCCACCCGCGCGGGCGGCCGGCTGGAGGCCGAGCTGGTGCGGATGCTCCGGGAGTACGGGCTGGCCGACGGCTCCACCGGCCGCGTCGAGGTGATGAGCTTCTCCCGCAACGCCCTGACCCGCATGCACCGCCTCGCTCCCGGCCTGCCCACCGTGTTCCTCGTCGAACGCCGGGTCAGGCCCGTGCGTCCCCCGTACGCGACCCACGCGGGCCCGGGCATCGACCTCGTACGCCGCGACCCGGGACTGGTCGCCCGGCTACGGGCCAAGGGCCTGCGGGTCCGCGTCTGGACGGTGGACGAGCCCGAGGACCTGGAGCTGTGCGTACGCCTCGGCGTGGACACGATCATCACCAACCGGCCGCGGGACATCCGCAAACTGCTCCTGGACATGTGACACCCGGCCGGGGGCGCCGGCCGGGTGTGGGGGGTGTCGGTGGAGCGGGGCGGTTACGACGTGAAGCGCTGGTTCGCCGATCCGTTGCAGGTCTGCAGGCGCAGCGGGTCGTGGGCGGCGGCCACCGTCAGGCACATGCCCGGGGAGGCCGCGGGGCGGATGGTGGCGCCGTCGCGGACGAACTGCTGGTTCGCTCCGCCGTGGCAGTTCCACAGGATCAGACCGGTGCCGGCGCCGTAGTTGGCGCCGGGGGCGTCGATGCAGCGGTCGTGGGTCAGTCCGATGTGGACGGACTTCTTCGCGGAGTCGTACCACCAGTCCTGGTTGCGGCCGCCGTGGCAGTCCCAGCCCAGGACCGCCGTCTCATTGGCGCTGGAGCCGCCCTTCGCGTCGAGGCAGTTGCCGGTCGCCTCGTTCTTCAGGGGTGCGTAGAGGGTGTCCCAGGCTCCGGCCTGGAGCACCGGGGTGCCCGTGCTCGCGGGGTCGGCGCAGGAGGCCTCGCGCAGGCCCGAGGTGTAGAGCTGGGTCAGGCAGGACGCGAACGCGCCGTGGCCGTTGTAGTTGGGGTGGAAGGACTGGCGGGCGGTGTTCTCGTCCCACGGGAAGTGGTCCCCGAGGTCCAGGTAGAGCCCGCGGGCCCAGGTGTTCTCCATGCACACCTCGTGGCCGTGGAAGAGCCGGGAGTTGTCCAGGTAGGTCGCGCCGGAGGCGAGGGCGGCGGCGCGCATGCCCTTCTCGAAGGTGGGGACCGCGTAGTTGCGGCCCCAGGTGGCGTCGGAGTCGTAGCCGGCGCAGCCTCCGGGGAGCTTGCCGGGGAAGTTCGGGTTGTCGTAGAAGTCGGGGCCGATGGGGCTGGGGTAGCCCATCACGACGAGCTTGTAGTCCGAGTCGGCGTAGCCGGCGTCGCGCATGACCGTCTTCAGGTCGGCGACGGTCGCCTCCACCTTGGGCTTCAGGCCGTCGACGCGCGCCTGCCAGCCGGGGCCGTACTTGGGCTCGCAGGTGCCCTGGCTGAGCACCCAGCGGGTGACGCAGTCGGTCATGACCGGGCCGAACTGCAGGTCGTCGTTGGCTCCGGCGACCAGCAGCACCATCTTGATCTTCGTGTTCCGTGCTTTGATGGCCAGGTTGTCGCTCTGCACCAGCTCGTCGGCGTACTGCTTGCTGCCGCCGATCCTGATGTTGCCGGTGTACCCGCCGGAGCAGGCGACGTTGAAGGTGAGGTCGGCCGGGATGCCGGTGCGGTGGATCGCCGAGTCCGGCGAGCGGTGGCACTGGTTGGACGAGGTGTTGGTCGCGGGGTCGTAGTTGCCGACGCCCTCGCCCGATATCTCGCTGTCGCCCAGTGAGATCAGCCCGGTCTTGCGCTCGTTCAGCGGCCGGATCGCCGCATCGCCGTAGATCTTGACGGCCTCCGCGGCGCGGATCGCCTCCAGCTCGGGCGAGAGGGGCGTGACGGTTCCGGCGGTGGTCGCCGCCGAGGTCCCCGCAAGGGTGGCCGCCTGGGCCATGGGGGTGATGGCGGTGACGCCCCCGAGGGCGGCCGCGACCGCCGCGACGGCGGCGAAGGTACATCTGAACCTGGATTTCGCGTGTGCACGTGCCATGAACGCCTCCCCGAATGCCGGTGTTACCCACGGTATTTACTGGTCAGTAGGGGAGATGGGAACACTTCGAACAAGACAATTGCTCAACTTTTTGAGGAGGCCACGAACATGACCGACGATCAGCAGGCCGAAGCGTTCCGGACCGAGCACGACTCCATGGGCGACGTACGGGTGCCCGCGCACGCCAAATGGCGTGCTCAGACCCAGCGCGCGGTGGAGAACTTCCCCATCTCCGGGCAGCGGCTGGAGCGCGCCCACATCGAGGCGCTCGCCCGCGTCAAGGCGGCGGCGGCCGTGGTCAACGCCCGTCTCGGCGTCGTGGACCAGGACATCGCCGACGCGATCCGCTCCGCCGCCGCCGAGGTCGCGGACGGCCGCTGGGACGACCACTTCCCCGTCGACGTCTTCCAGACGGGGTCCGGCACCTCGTCCAACATGAACACCAACGAGGTGATCGCCACCCTGGCCACCGAGCGGCTGGGCCGCGAGGTCCACCCCAACGACCACGTCAACGCCTCGCAGAGCTCCAACGACGTCTTCCCGTCCTCCATCCACATCGCCGCCACCGCCGCCGTCACCCGCGACCTGATCCCGGCCCTGGAGCACCTGGCCGCCGCGATGGAGCGCAAGTCCGCCGAGTTCGACCAGGTGGTCAAGGCCGGGCGGACGCATCTGATGGACGCCACCCCGGTCACCCTGGGCCAGGAGTTCGGCGGGTACGCGGTCCAGATCCGCTACGGCGTCGAGCGGCTGCGCGCGGCCCTGCCCCGCCTCGCCGAACTGCCGCTGGGCGGCACCGCGGTGGGCACCGGGATCAACACCCCGCCCGGCTTCTCCGCCGCCGTGATCGCCGAGGTCGCCGCGGACACCGGACTGCCGCTGACCGAGGCCCGCAACCACTTCGAGGCCCAGGGGGCGCGGGACGCGCTGGTCGAGACCTCGGGCATGCTCCGTACGGTCGCCGTCTCGCTCACCAAGATCTCCAACGATCTGCGCTGGATGGGTTCCGGGCCGCGCGCCGGATTGGCCGAAATCAATCTCCCGGATCTCCAGCCGGGGTCCTCGATCATGCCGGGGAAGGTCAATCCGGTCGTCCCGGAGGCCGTACTGATGGTCGCCGCACAGGTGATGGGGAACGACGCCGCCGTCGCGGTGGCGGGCGCGGCCGGCAACTTCGAACTCAATGTGATGCTCCCGGTGATGGCCAGGAACCTCCTCGAATCGATCCGGCTGCTCACCAACGCGAGCCGCCTGCTGGCCGACCGCACCGTCGACGGGATCACCGCCAACACCGCCCGGGCCAGGGAGTACGCCGAGTCCTCGCCCTCCGTCGTCACCCCGCTCAACCGCTACATCGGCTACGAGGAGGCGGCCAAGGTCGCCAAGAAGGCCCTCGCCGAACGGAAGACGATCAGGGAGGTCGTCCTGGAGTCCGGATACGTCGACCGGGGCGCCCTGACCCTGGAGCAGCTGGACGAAGCCCTGGACGTCCTGCGCATGACACGCCCCTGACAGGCCGGGACCCGGCCCCCGGCGGGGGGCCGGATCCGGTCGTTTCCCGTCCCCGAACACCTCGGTGACCTGCACCGCAGCGGGCGCGCGGGCCCCCGCCCTAAGATCTGCGCATGACAGGTACCTTCCGGCCCGGGAACGGCGCGGCGCGACGCGGCGGCGCGCAGGGCACGCGCTGGGCGCCCGGGGAGCAGATCCTCTGGCGCTACCGCGACCACGCCCCGGGGCTGAAGGGGCAGGTGCACATCTGCCGCCCGGTGACCGTCGTACAGGACACCGAGGAGTTGCTGGCCGTCTGGATGGCCCCGGGCACCGAGTGCGTCAAGCCGGTCCTCGCCGACGGCACACCCGTCCACGAGGAGCCGCTCGCCACCCGCTACACGGCGCCGCGGACCACCGTACGGTCGCGCTGGTTCGGCGGCGGGGTGCTGAAGCTGGCCCGGCCCGGCGACCCGTGGTCGGTGTGGCTGTTCTGGGGGCACGGCTGGCGGTTCAAGAACTGGTACGTGAACCTGGAGGAGCCCCGGTCGCGGTGGTCCCGCGGGGTCGACTCCGAGGACCACTTCCTCGACATCGCCGTCTACCCGGACCGCAGTTGGAAGTGGCTGGACGAGGACGAGTTCGCCCAGGCGCAGCGGTCCGGCCTGATGGACGGGGAGCAGGCGCGGCGGGTCCGGGAAGCCGGGCGGGCAGCGGTCGAGGTGATCGAGGAATGGGGGACGCCGTTCTCCGGCGGCTGGCAGGACTGGCGGCCGGATCCGGCCTGGACGGTTCCGGTCCTGCCGGAGGACTGGGACCGCACTCCGGCGCATATGACCTCATGAGACCCTTGATGCGCCCCCGGGGTTCAAACGTAGGATCGTCCTCCGGAAGGTCGCGCGCGCGAGGCGGTGCGGTCGTACCGTGCACCTGCAAGTGTCGTGCCGTACACGGAACTTGACCGGAGGTCGACGCGGGGCGAGAGGTAACGAGGGGGACGCGGAATCCGGGGTGATGGTGCCCCGGCCGCTGAGCGGGTATACCGCGACTGACCGAGTTGAGTGCAGCGCACATCGAGCGCAAACGGACGGAATTCCACGCGTGACGGAGTACCCCACCTCTCAGGAGGGCCCGCAGCCCGTCGCCTCCGGCGGAGGTACGGACGAGGCCGGCCACGGCAAGGCGCCCATCGCCGCCGCCGAGGCCGTACGCACGCATGCCGCGAGCGCCGGCGCCGGCCCTGTTCCTGGTCCTGTCGCGGAGCCGGGCGGCGCCGCCGCGGCGGCTTCCGACGTCCGCGCGGCCCGCTCCGCGGCGTCCGGCGGCTCGGCCGCCGGACTCCCCCGGCCCCGCCGCAAGTCGGCCGCGCCGGGCAACGTCACGGGCCCGGCGGACCCCGGCCAGGGCGCGGCCCGCCCGCGGCACGGCGGCCCCGCCCCCGACTCCGCGAGCGCCGCCGCCGGGCTCGGGGGCCCCGCCGAAGCCCCCCGCCCGCGCGGCGAAGGCGCCGACCCGGCCGGGGACGGCGCCGGCGGCCTGAGCGCGAGCGCGACCGGCGGGGCGGACCGGCACGGCGGCGGGATACCCGCCGTGGAAGCCACCGCGGCGCGCCGCGAAGGGGACCGGCTGCGCTTCGTCGGCGCCGCGACCCGGCGGATCGCCCGCGGCATCGACCTCGACGAGATCGTCCTCGGCCTGTGCCGCGCCACCGTGCCCACCTTCTCGGACGCGATCCTCGTCTACCTGCGCGACCCGCTCCCGGTCGGCGACGAACGCCCCGTCGGCCCGGTCGTTTTAAGGCTGCGCCGCACCGACCGGCTCCGGCCGATCGACGATCTCACCGACGCCGCGCCGAGCGGCACCATCGGCGCGGGCATGGACCTCGCCGGGGCGGCGGGGGCCGGCGGCGAGCTCGACTTCAGCCAGTTGCCGCTGGTCGGCCCGCAGGGTGACCTGCCCGCGGCCGAGCTGTGCGAGATCCGGCCCGGCGGCGCGCTCGCCGAGGTGCTGCGCGGCGTACGGCCCGTCTTCGGGTCCTCCGCCGCCGCCAAGGCCGCGCTGCCGGAGCTGCTGGGCGTGGACCATCCGCTGCCGCGCGGCAACCGGGCCGTCCTCGCGCCGCTGCGCGGCCGCCGCCGGGTGATCGGCGCGGCCGTGTTCCTGCGCAGCCCCGAGCGGCCCGCCTTCGAGCAGAACGACCTCCTGGTCGCCGCCCAGCTGGCCACCCACACCGCGCTCGGCATCGACAAGGCGGTCCTGTACGGCCGCGAGGCGTACATCGCCGACGAGCTCCAGCGCACCATGCTGCCCGACAGCCTGCCCCAGCCCACCGGGGTGCGGCTCGCCTCGCGCTACCTGCCCGCCGCCGAGACGGCGCGGGTCGGGGGCGACTGGTACGACGCCATCCCCCTGCCCGGCAGCCGGGTCGCGCTCGTCGTCGGCGACGTCATGGGCCACTCCATGACCTCCGCCGCGATCATGGGCCAGCTGCGCACCACCGCGCAGACCCTCGCCCAGCTGGACCTGCCGCCCGCCGAGGTCCTGCACCACCTGGACGAGCAGGCGCAGCGCCTGGGCTCCGACCGCATGGCGACCTGCCTGTACGCCGTCTACGACCCCGTCGCGCACCGGATCACCATCGCCAACGCCGGCCACCCGCCGCCGGTGCTGCTGCACCTGGGCGGCCGCGCCGAGGTGCTCCGCGTGCCCCCCGGCGCCCCCATCGGCGTCGGCGGCGTGGACTTCGAGGCCGTGGAGCTGGACGCGCCCGCCGGGGCCACGCTGCTGCTGTACACCGACGGCCTGGTGGAATCGCGCCTGCGGGACGTGTGGACCGGCATCGAGCAGCTCCGCGAGCGGCTGGCGAACACCGCGCAGCTGACCGGCCTGGACCACCCGCCGCCGCTGGAGGCCCTGTGCGACGACGTCCTGGACATGCTCGGCCCGGGCGACCGGGACGACGACATCGCGCTGCTCGCGGCCCGCTTCGACGGGATCGCGCCCAGTGATGTCGCGTACTGGTTCCTGGACCCGGAGGAGACCGCTCCGGGCCGGGCCCGCCGCTTCGCCCGCCGCGCCCTGACCCGGTGGGGCCTGGAGGAGCTGAGCGACTCCCTGGAGCTGCTGGTGAGCGAGGTCGTCACCAATGCCGTCCGGTACGCGGAGCGGCCCGTGACGCTGCGCCTGCTGCGTACGGACGTACTGCGCTGCGAGGTCGGCGACGACTCCCCGCAGCTGCCCCGCCAGCGCCGGGCCCGGGACACCGACGAGGGCGGCCGCGGGCTGTTCCTGGTCAACCGGATGGCCCGCCGGTGGGGTGCCACCCGGCTGAGCAGCGGCAAGGTGGTCTGGTTCGAGCTGCCCCTGCCGGGAGCGCACGAACGGCGTTGACCGTCCGGGGCGGCTGAAGCCCCGTACGAAAGACCGCCGCCCCGCAGCGTGAAGGCTGCGGGGCGGCGGTCTTTCCTCGACGGTCCGTCAGTGTCCGTCCGACTGCGGGAACAGCGGGTCCGGCGGCTTCGGCCCGCCGGTCTTGGTCGCGGTCGGCGTCGGGGTCGGCGTCGGGGTGACCGGCTTCGTCGGGGTGTTGGTCGGGTCCGGCGACTTGGTCGTGCTCTTCGACGGGTCCGGGGAGTTCTGCGACGGACTGGTGGTGACCGGCGGCTGGCTGGAGGCGCTGGGCGTGGGCGACGGGGTGGCGCTGCGGGACGGCGCCTGCACGGCACCCATCTCCGCCTCCTTCAGGTCGAACTTCCCCGTGTCCTCGCCCTTGAGCACGGCGAGGGTGTACGCCTTCCAGATCGAGGCCGGGAAGCTGGAACCGCCCGCGCGTCCCAGGCCGGCGGTGCCGGTCAGGGTGACCTGGCTGTGGGTGGTGGGGTCCTCGCCGAACATCGCGACGACAGTGACCAGCTCGGGCGTGTAACCGGTGAACCAACCGGCCACGTTGGACTCGGTGGTGCCGGTCTTGCCGGCGGCCTCGTAGGCGCTGCTCCTGACCTTGTTGCCGGAGCCGCCTTCGTCGTTGACCACGCCCGTGAGCACCTTGGTGACGGTGTCGGCGGTCTTGCGGCTGATGGCCTGGCTGCCGATGGCAGGCTCGGGCTTGAACTCGCGGTCCTTGTGCTCGGCGCTCTTGATGATGGTCGGCGTGACCTTCTTGCCGTGGTTGTCGAGGGTGGCGTAGACGCCGGCCATCTCCACGGTGTTCGCGCTCATGGTGCCCAGCGCCATGGCCGGCTTGTCCTCGGGCCAGCCCTCGCGGTCCTGCATGCCGAGTTCCAGGGCCGTCTTCTTCACGGCGGGCGGCTTCACGTCCACGATCATCTGCGCGTAGACGGAGTTCACCGAGAAGTTGGTCGCGTCCTGGACCGTGATCATCGGGTCGCCGAAGTTCCGGTTGTCCTGGTTCTGCGGGTTGAACGGGATCTTGCTGCCGACCACCTGGCGCTTGCTGGTGCCGTCGTACAGCGTGTTCGGCGTGATCGGCTTGCCGTCCTGGGTGGTCGCCCCGGTCTCCAGGGCGGAGGCGAGCACGATCGGCTTGAAGGTCGAGCCCGGCTGGTAGTCGGTGCGCAGGGCGTTGCTCGCGGACTTCTCCTCCAGGCCCTGACCGCCGTACATCGCGACGATCGCGCCGGTCTTCGCGTCCACGGAGGTCGCGCCGGCCTGGACGCTCTGGTCCTGGGGCTTGCCCTTGGTGTCCTTGCGGTCGAGCTTGGACTCCAGCTCGTCCTGGACCGCCTTCTCCAGCGCCGCCTGCTTCGCCTTGTCGACGTTGAGCGTGATGTTCCAGCCGCCGGCCAAGATCTGGGCGTCGGTGATGCCCTGCTTGTTCAGTTCTTCGGAGGCGGCCTGGACCAGGTAGCCCTTCTGCCCGTCCATGCCCGGGAGGGGCTTGGGCTTGATCGGCGGCGGGAGGCTCATGGTCTTGCGCTTGGCCTCGTCCAGCTCGCCCATCTCGACCATGTTGTCGAGGACGGCGTTGAAGCGGATGTTGACGAGCCTCGTGCCGTTCGGGCCGGCCGTCGCCAGGTCGTACTGGCTGGGGGCCTGGATGACGGCGGCGAGGTAGGCGCCCTGCTCCAGCGTGAGCTTGTCGGCGTCGACCCCGTAGAAGGCCTGGGCCGCGGCCTGGATGCCGTACGCGTTGCGACCGTAGAAGTTGGTGTTCAGGTAGCCGGCGAGGATCTCGTCCTTCTCCATGCGCCGGTCGACCTTGAGGGAGATCACGAGCTCCCGGATCTTGCGCGTCGGCGACTGGTCCTGCGTCAGGTAGTAGTTCTTGACGTACTGCTGAGTGATCGTCGAGCCACCTGCCGTGCCCTTGCCCCTGACGGTGTTGAACAGGCCTCGGGCCACGCCCATCACGTCGATTCCGCGGTCCTTGTAGAAGGACTTGTTCTCGATGGCGATGAAGGCGGTGCGGACGTCCGGCGGGATCTTGTCGATCGGCAGGATCTCGCGGTTCATCTTGCCGGTGCGGGCCATGATCGAGCCGTCGGAGTACCGGTAGGTGTTGCTCTGGAGCGTGGCCTGCTTGTTCGGGTCGGTGGGTTCGTTCACCGAGAAGTAGAGGATGACCGCCGTGGCCATGAGGAGCAGGATCCCCCCGAGGAAGGTCCCGACGATCTTCTTCCAGGTGAAGAAGCGACGTATGCCGGAGCGTTTGCCGTCGCTCCCCTTGCCCGTGGTGCCCTTCGCGCGTCCGCCCGGCGCCCGCCGCGCACCGCGCTGCTGCTGCGCCTTACGCGCTTCTGCTCGGCCCATCGCTCCCGCTCCGCTCGATAACCCCCCGACGTCAGCTCAGAAAGCTAACACCGCAGGCTGTGACAAAGGTTGGCCAACCGTGACCAATACCGGTCAATTCGGACGTGAGAATCAGCACCCACGCCACAGGAACCGACGCGCGCCAAGGCCGAAGGGTTGCCGCCCCGTGCGATCCGAAAGGAAAAGTGATATCACTTTGCTAAGCGGCTGGACCGGCCGCGACCACAGAAACGGGGCAGATCATGACCAATGCGATGACCGCAGAGACCGCACCGGCCGGGATACGCGAGTTCACCGCGCGCAGCGTGGGCGGCGGCCTGGCGCTGCTGCTCGGGCTGGCCGGCGTCGCGGCCGGGGCGGGCCTGATCGCGACCGGCGCGGTGCTGACGGCCGTCGCCGCCAAGGCCACGCTGATAGCGGCCGGCGTGCTGCTCGTCCTCGCCTCCCTCATCGCGATGAGCGGGCTCAACACGATCGCGCCGGGCGAGGCCCGCGTGGTCCAGCTGTTCGGCCGCTACCGGGGGACCATCCGCACGGACGGACTGCGCTGGATCAATCCGCTGACCTCGCGGGAGAAGATCTCCACCCGGGTACGCAACCACGAGACGGCCGTCCTGAAGGTCAACGACGCCTACGGCAACCCCATCGAGCTGGCGGCGGTCGTGGTGTGGCGGGTCGAGGACACGGCGCGGGCCACCTTCGAGGTCGAGGACTTCACGGAGTTCGTCGAGACCCAGACCGAGGCCGCGGTGCGGCACATCGCGATCGAGTACCCGTACGACGCGCACGAGGAGGGCGGCCTGTCGCTCCGCGGGAACGCCGAGGAGATCACCGAGAAGCTGGCCGTCGAACTGCACGCGCGGGTCGAGGCTGCCGGGGTGCACATCATCGAGTCCCGCTTCACGCATCTCGCGTACGCTCCGGAGATCGCCTCCGCGATGCTCCAGCGCCAGCAGGCGGGCGCGGTCGTGGCGGCCCGCAAGCAGATCGTGGAGGGCGCGGTGGGCATGGTCGAACTGGCCCTGACCCGCCTGCAGGAGGAGGACATCGTGGAGCTGGACCCGGAGCGCAAGGCCGCCATGGTCTCGAACCTGATGGTGGTCCTCTGCGGGGACCGCGCGGCCCAGCCGGTCGTCAACACGGGCACGCTCTACCAGTGAGGCCCGCCGGCGAGCCGCAGGACCCGGAACCGGGCCGGAACCCGGAACCGGGCCAGGGCCAGGGCCAAGGCGCAGAGCGGGCCGCGCGCGCGGGGCGGCAGGCGCGCAAGCAGGTGCTGCTGCGGCTCGACCCGCAGGTGTACGACGCCCTCGCGCGCTGGGCGGGCGAGGAACTGCGCAGCGCCAACGCGCAGATCGAGTTCCTGCTGCGGCGGGCCCTGTCCGAGACGGGCCGCCTGCCGGGCGGGGCCGCCCCGATCCCGCCCCGCGGCCGCCCCCGCACCTCGCCCGATTCCTGACCCGGGCTCCCCCCTGCAAACCCCTGTCGGGTATGTCAGCCGGCAGGCAGCCAGCCGCCGGCCCGCAGGGGGGTGCCCGGATCTGCCAAACATGGCGATTCTGCCCAAACTGGATGGATGAGGACCTCCCGAGCGGTTGAGAACACCTCGCACGGCTCGCGCCGGAGAGGAGTTCGCGCCGGGAGCCGGCGCCCCGCCCGCCGCACGGCTCTGCTGGCACCGTGCGTGGCGCTCCTGATCGCGGGCGGCACCCTTCCCCCCGGTGCGACGGCCCTGGCGCTCGACGACCCGTCGCCCACACCCGCGGCGACGGCGTCCCCCGTTCCGTCGGCCCTGAAGCCGATCGATCCGGCCGCCTTCCAGGCCGCCGTGGACCGCGCGGCGAAGAAGCTCATGGTGCCCGGCGCGATGGTCCTGCTCCGCACCCCGCAGGGGACCTTCCGCGCGATCGTCGGCACGACGGAACGGGGCACGGCCGAACCGCCGGACACCGGCGACCACTTCCGGATCGCCTCCAACACCAAGACCATGACGGCGGCGCTGATCGCGCTCCTCGCCCAGGACGGCAGGCTCCGGTTGAGCGATCCGGTGTCCGCCTACGTCCCGGGAGTGCCGGGCGGCGGGAACATCACCGTCGCCGAGCTGCTGAAGATGCGCAGCGGGCTCTACAACTACACGATGGCCCCCGAACTCTCGGCAGCCCTGGACGCCGACCCCGGGAAGGCCTTCACCCCGCAGGACGTCCTGGCCATGGCGTTCCGCCACCCGCCGAACTTCGCGCCCGACGCGTCCTACGAGTACAGCAACACCAACTACGCCCTGCTGGGGCTGGTCGCCGAGAAGGCCGGCGGCCGCCCCTTGGCGCAGCAGTTCCAGGACCGGCTGTTCGCCCCGCTCGGATTGAAGGGGACCTCACTCCCGGACCTCCACGACCGGTCGCTCCCCGAGCCCTACTCGCACGGCTACATGTTCGGCGGAACGTCGTACGCACTGGTCGACAAGCCCTACCCCGCCGCGATGAGCGAGGCGGCCAGGACGGGGAAGCTGGCGCCCATCGACTACACCCACCAGAACCCCTCCTACGCCACCGCCGCCGGAGGAGTCGTCTCCACCGCGGACGACCTGGCCACGTGGATCAAGGCGCTGGTGACGGGCGAGGTCCTGAACGCCGCATCCCAACAGCAGTGGCTCCGCAGCCCGCAGGCCGAGGACCCGGCGGCCCCGGACGGCCAGAAGTACGGCTACGGCATCGCCTACCAGCGCTTCGGCCCGAACGCCGCGATGTACTACCACGGCGGTGAACTCCCGGGCTTCAACTCCTTCATCGGCCACGACCCGGACAACGACGTCACCCTCGTGGTCTGGACGAACCTGACCCTGTCCCCCGACGGCCGCACCACGGCCCAGGCCCTGCTGCCCACCCTCCTCAACCAGATCTACGCCGGGCTCACCCTCCCCACCGTCTAGGCCCGGCCCGACGGGCGCGGGTGAGGCCGTAAGCCATCTCTACACCCCGCGTATACACCCCGCGTATACACCGCGTGTATAGTCCTTGGCATGTCCATCGGTCACACGCTCCTCGGCCTCCTGGAGGCCGGCCCCCGCCACGGCTACGACCTCAAGCGCGCCTTCGACGAGAAGTTCGGCCACGACCGCCCCCTCGCCTACGGGCAGGTCTACTCGACCATGTCCCGCCTCCTCAAGAACGGCCTCGTCGAGGTCGACGGGATAGAGAGCGGCGGCGGCCCCGACCGCAAGCGGTACGCCATCACCGACGCCGGCATCACCGACGTCGAGACCTGGCTCTCGCAACCCGAGAAGCCCGAGCCGTACCTCCACTCGACCCTCTACACCAAGGTCGTCCTCGCCCTGCTCACCGGCCGCAGCGCGGCCGAGCTGCTGGACACCCAGCGCGCCGAACACCTGCGCCTCATGCGCATCCTGACCCAGCGCAAGCGCAAGGGCGACCTCGCCGACCAGCTCGTCTGCGACCACGCCCTGTTCCACCTGGAGGCCGACCTCCGCTGGCTGGAGCTCACGGCCGCCCGCCTCGAACAGCTCTCCCAGGAGGTACGCCGATGACCCCGGCCGGCTCCCTGCTCGCCGCCACGGACCTCCGCAAGGCGTACGGGCCCACCCGCGCGCTCGACGGCGCCGAGTTCTCCATCCACCCGGGCGAGGTCGTCGCCGTCATGGGCCCCTCCGGCTCGGGCAAGTCCACCCTGCTGCACTGCCTCGCCGGGATCGTCACGCCCGACTCCGGCTCCATCACGTACGCCGGTCACGAGCTGTCCGCCATGAACGACGCCCAGCGCAGTGGCCTGCGCCGCACCGAGTTCGGCTTCGTCTTCCAGTTCGGGCAGCTCGTACCCGAGCTGACCTGCGTGGAGAACGTCGCTCTCCCGCTGCGCCTGACCGGCGTCAAGCGCAAGGAGGCCGAACGGACCGCCCTGCACTGGATGGAGAAGCTCGAAGTGGCGGACCTCGGCCGCAAGCGCCCCGGGGAGATATCCGGCGGCCAGGGCCAGCGCGTGGCCGTCGCCCGCGCCCTGGTCACCCAGCCCCGGGTGATCTTCGCCGACGAGCCGACCGGCGCCCTCGACTCCCTCAACGGCGAGCTCGTCATGCAGCTGCTCACCGAGGCCGCCCGGTCCGCCAACGCCGCCGTCGTCCTCGTCACGCACGAGACCCGCGTGGCCGCGTACTCCGACCGCGAGATCGTCGTACGCGACGGCAAGTCCCGCGACATGGAGCGGATCGTATGAGCACGCTCCGGACATGGGCCCGTGACCTCGGCACGGGCGCCCGGTTCGCCTTCGCCGGCGGCCGCGAGGGGTGGACCCGCACCCTGCTCACCGGTATAGGCGTAGGCCTCGGCGTCGCACTGCTGCTCATCAGCACGGCGATCCCCGGCGCGCTCGCCGCCCGCACCGATCGCGGCCTCGCCCGCAGCACGATGACCGCCGTCGCCGAGCAGCCCGGGCAGGACACCCTGCTCATCGCCCGGGCCAACCAGACGTACCACCGGATGGACATCGACGGCAGCCTGGTGAAAGCCGAGGGCCCCCGGGCCCCGGTGCCGCCGGGCCTGAAGAGGATCCCCGGCCCCGGCGAGATGGCCGTCTCCCCCGCCCTGAAGGAACTGCTGGCCTCCTCGGACGGCAAGCTGCTGCGCGAGCGCCTCGACGGGCGGATCACCGAGACCATCGGCGACGCCGGTCTGACGGGCCCCGGCGAGCTGGTCTTCTACGCGGGCGACGACCGGCTGCAGGTGGCGGCCGACACGATGGGCCGCGTCAGCCGGATCACCGCGTTCGGCCAGGAGCGGACCACCGAACGGCTCAGCCCGGTCCTCCTGCTCCTGGTCGTCCTCACCTTCGTCGCCCTGCTGCTGCCGGTCGCGGTGTTCATCGCCGCCGCCGTCCGCTTCGGCGGCGAGCGCCGCGACCGCCGGCTCGCGGCCCTGCGCCTGGTCGGCGCCGACAGCCGCATGGTCCGCCGGATCGCCGCGGGCGAGGCCCTGGCCGGGTCACTGGCCGGGCTCGTGCTGGGCACCGGCTTCTTCCTGATCGGGCGCCGGCTCGTCGGCGGCTTCACCTTCCAGCAGCGCAGCGTCTTCCCCGCCGACCTCGATCCGACGGTGTGGCTGGCCGCCCTCGTCGCGGTCGCGGTGCCGGCCGCGGCCGTCGCCGTCACCCTGTTCGCGCTGCGCGGCGTGGTGATCGAGCCGCTGGGAGTCGTACGGACGGCCCGGCCGGGCAAGCGCCGCATCTGGTGGCGGCTGCTCCTGCCGCTGGCCGGACTGGGCCTGCTCGTACCGATGACGGGCCGCGGGAACGACGGCGGGACGTTCAACCAGTGGCAGGTCAGTGCCGGTGTGGTGCTGCTCCTGGTCGCCATCACCGTGCTGCTGCCCTGGCTGCTGGAACGGTTCGTCGGCCGGATGTCCGGCGGTCCGGTCTCCTGGCAGCTGGCCGTGCGCCGCCTCCAGGTCAACAGCGGCGGCGCCGCCCGTCTCGTCAACGGCATCGCCGTGGCGGTCGCGGGCGCCATCGCCCTGCAGATGCTGTTCGCGGGCGTCGAGGGCGACTACACGGAGGAGACCGGACAGGACCCCTCCCGGGCCGCCGTCTCGATCCTGCTCGACCGCGACTCCAAGGTCGACGTGGACCAGCTGGCCCGGCAGGTCGCCGGGTCCGAGGGCATCGTGAAGGCGGTGCCGCTGCGCTCCGTCGCCGCCGCCCACACGGTTCCCGAGGACACCGAGCTCATCGACGTCACCGTCGGCAGCTGCGCGGCGCTGCGCGAGGTGGCCGCGCTGGACTCCTGCGAGGACGGCGACGCCTTCCTGGCCACCGGCGCCCCCGTCAGCGGCGGCCGGTACGGCGGCACGGCCGAACCCGGCGACAAGCTGTTCGTGGGCAACGTCGGGGGCTACTCGGACGAGGTCGGGCCGGTCGAGTGGACCGTGCCCGCCGCCGCCCGGCCGGTGGCCAGCCGCCCGGACCCGGTCGGCAAGCTGCGCTCGGGTCTGCTGGTGACCCCGTCGGTCGCGCCGAAGGACACCGGGGGATTCGGCTCGACCCAGATCTTCGTGCAGGCCGACGACTCGGTGCCGGACGGGCTGGAGCGGGCACGTACGGCCGCCTTCAAGGCGTCCCCCCTGTCCACCGCCATGACGCTGCGGGCCACGAAGCAGGACGGCAGCTACTCGGCGATCCGCACCGGGCTGTTCTTCGGGGCCACCGCGGTGCTGGTCCTCATCGGCTCGAGCCTGCTCGTCTCCCAGCTGGAGCAGCTGCGCGAACGCAAGAAGCTGCTGTCGGCGCTGGTCGCCTTCGGCACCAAGCGCTCCACGCTGAGCCTGTCGGTGCTGTGGCAGACCGCCCTGCCGATCGGCCTCGGGCTGGGCCTGGCCGCCGTGTTCGGGGTGGGACTGGGCGCCGTACTGATGCGGATGGCCGCGGCCCCGGTACGGATCGACTGGCTGTCGGTCGCGGGCATGACCGGCGTGGCCGCCGGTGTGGTCGCGCTGGTCACCGTACTGAGCCTGCCGCCGCTGCTGCGCCTGATGCGCCCGGACGGCCTGCGCACGGAGTGACCGTACGCCCGCTCCCGGAGGGCTCCCTCAGTCGGTGGGCCACACCGGGAGCGGGCGTACGGCTTCGCGCAGCGCGGCCGCGATCGCCCGGAACTCCTCCTGCCGGGCCGTTCCCGTACGCATGGCCAGCGCGATCCGCCGGGACGGCGCGGGTTCGGCGAAGTACCCGGTGGCCAGGTACTCGTTGCGGGCGGTCTCCAACCGCAGCGCCGTACGCGGCAGCAGCGTCACGCCCAGGCCCCCGGCGACCAGCTGGACGAGGGTGGACAGCCCGGCGGCGGTCGTGGTGACGTCCGCCCCGTCGGTGCGCCCGGCCTCGCGGCAGATGTCCAGGGCCTGGTCGCGCAGGCAGTGCCCCTCGTCGAGCAACAGCAGTTGCAGGCCGCGCAGTTCCTCGCGCGGGATGTCCTTGCGCCCGGCCAGTGGATGCTCCCGGGGTGCCAGGAGCACGAAGTCCTCGTCGAAGACGGGCAGTTCGGTGACCCCGGGGACGCCGAGCGGCACCGCGAGCAGCAGCAGGTCGAGGCGCCCGCCGGCCAGCCCCTCCAGCAGCGAGGACGTCTGCTCCTCGTGCACCTGGAGGTCCATCCGCGGATACCGCCGGTGGAACAGCCCGAGCACGGTCGGCAGCAGGTACGGCGCCACCGTGGGGATCACCCCGAGCCGCAGTACCCCGGTGAAGGGGGCCCGTACCGCTTCCGCCTCCTCCAGCAGCCCGCCCATCGCGTCGAGCACCACCCGCGCCCGCGCCGCGATCCGCTCCCCGGCCGGGGACAGCAGCACCTTGCGGGTGGTGCGCTCCAGCAGCTGCACGCCGAGCGCCTCCTCCAGCGCGGACACTGCCCCGGACAGCGCGGGCTGACTCATCCCGATCGCCGCGGCGGCGTCCCGGAAGTGCAGGTGCTCGGCGACGGCCGCGAACGCCCGCAACTGAGCGAGGGTGGGTTGCTTCGCTCCCCTATTACCGACAGCCACTGATAGGTACCTCCGATCACCCGACGCAAGACTAGCTATTTCCGTAATCAATGCAGCTGTGCCAGCATGTGAGATCCGTCCAACCCCCTTGGAAAGCCCCCAAAAGGGTTACTTTCCTGTCTGCAAGGAGAGCACGTGCTCACTGTCGGCGACAAGTTCCCCACCTACGATCTGACCGCCTGCGTCTCGCTCGAAGCCGGCAGCGAGTTCGCCCAGATCGACCACAAGACCTACGAGGGCAAGTGGCGTGTGGTGTTCTTCTGGCCGAAGGACTTCACCTTCGTCTGCCCGACCGAGATCGCCGCGTTCGGCAAGCTGAACGACGAGTTCCTGGACCGCGACGCCCAGATCCTCGGCGTCTCCGGCGACTCCGAGTTCGTCCACCACGCCTGGCGCAAGGACCACGCCGACCTGCGTGACCTGCCCTTCCCGATGCTGGCCGACTCCAAGCACGAGCTCATGCAGGCGTGCGGCGTCCAGGGCGAGGACGGCTTCGCGCAGCGCGCCGTCTTCATCGTCGACCAGAACAACGAGATCCAGTTCTCGATGGTGACCGCCGGCTCCGTGGGCCGTAACCCCAAGGAGGTCCTGCGGGTCCTCGACGCCCTGCAGACCGACGAGCTGTGCCCCTGCAACTGGACCAAGGGCGAGAGCACCCTCGACGCCGGCGCGCTGCTGGCCGGTGAGTGACGGATGTCCCTCGACTCCCTGAAGTCCGCCGTACCGGACTTCGCCAAGGACCTGAAGCTGAACCTCGGTTCGGTCATCGGCAACCAGGACAAGCTCTCGCAGCAGCAGCTGTGGGGCACCGTCCTGTCCTGCGCGATCGCCGCCCGCTCCCCGCGCGTCCTGCGTGAGCTGGAGCCCGAGGCGAAGGCGAACCTGTCGCCGGAGGCGTACACCGCCGCCAAGTCCGCCGCCGCGGTCATGGCGATGAACAACGTCTTCTACCGCACGCGGCACCTGCTCTCCGACCCGGAGTACGGCACCCTGCGCGCCGGCCTGCGGATGAACGTCATCGGCAACCCGGGCGTGGAGAAGGTCGACTTCGAGCTGTGGTCGCTCGCCGTCTCCGCGATCAACGGCTGCGGCCAGTGCCTCGACTCGCACGAGCAGGTCCTGCGCAAGGCCGGTGTCGACCGCGAGACGGTCCAGGAAGCCTTCAAGATCGCCTCGGTGATCCAGGCCGTGGCCGTCACCCTCGACGCCGAGGCCGCCCTCGCCGCCGAGTAGCACCGCCTCGTACGAAGACCAGGGCCCCGCGGCCGGGAACGGCCGCGGGGCCTTCGTCATTTCTTGACCGCGGCCATCAGCGCGCGCATGTCCTCGATCATCGCCGCCTTGACGGCGTCCTCGTCGGGCTCGGGAACGTTCGGCTCCCCGAACCACCCGACGTGAAGGGTGAACACCGCCCCGCCGTCGAGCACTTGGAGCCGGGGACCCCGGGCCTGCCGGCTGAGCAGCGCCCGCTCGCCCAGCCCGGGGACCTGCTCCAACTCCCCGATGCCGATGCTGTCCCACAGCTGCGCGCCGGTCCCGGGACCGGCGCCGAACTCCGCCCGGGGATCCGTCTGCTTGTGCAGCTGGACCAACGCGTCAGCCTGGAAGTACAGCCGGCCCTCCGCGTGGTCCGCAGAGTACGTGCACGCCGACCAGTCCAGCGCGGGATGCTCGGCGTGGCGCGGAATGTCCCTGCTGAGCTTCGCGGTGGCCCCGGAGACCGCGGTCAGCGGCACCTCCTTGCACAGGTCTTCGGAGTGCCGGTACGCGATGCGCGGCGCATCAGTGAAACGATCCTGCGCCGCGAGGGTCCCGGCCCAGACCGCCGAGGCCAGCAGCGCCCCGCCCAGCGCCCACAACCACGGGCGACGGGGCCCGCGTACGGGATCGCCCACTGCGCCCGGCTGCGCCGTCTCGGTCGGCTGCACCGACTCCCACTCCCCGTCGAGCTCGGGCTCGCCGATCACTTCTGCCCCGTCTCCGCCTGGCCCAGGGCCGTCGCCCCGTGCGGCGACGGACCGACCGAGTCGGCGCCGTGCAGGAGCTGCTCGCGCGAGTACGCCCTCAGGTAGCCCACCACCGTGTTGGTGACGGCGACCAGCGGTACGGCGACCACCGCTCCGCCGATGCCCGCGATCATCCCGCCGGCGGCCACGGCGAGCACCACCGCGAGCGGGTGCACCCGTACCGCCCGGCCCAGGATGAAGGGCTGGAGCACGTGCCCCTCGATCTGCTGCACGGCCAGGACCACGAGCAGCACCATCAGCGCGGTGAAGACGCCCTGGGTCACGAGCGAGACGACCACCGCGAGGGCGCCCGAGACCACGGCGCCCACGAGCGGGATGAAGGCGAACAGGAAGATGAAGACGGCCAGCGGCACGGCCATCGGCACGTTGAGGAAGTAGAGGCCGAGGCCGATGAAGATGGCGTCGATGAGCGCGACGAGGACGGTGCCGCGGACGTACGCGGTCAGCGTGCGCCAGGCGCGCGGACCGGCTCCCGCCACGCCGGGCCGGGCGGCGGCCGGGACGAGGCCGAGCGTCCAGGTCCAGATGCGCTTGCCGTCGTAGAGCAGGAACAGCGTCGAGAACATCGCGAGCAGTATCCCCGTCAGGACCTCGACGAGCACCGTCACGCCTTGCAGGCCCGCGGAGGTGATCTGCTCGGTGTTGGTGCCGATGGTCTCGCTGAGGTTCTTCGCGATGTCGGTGATCTGCTTCTCGGTCACGTGGAACGGACTGTCCAGTGCCCAGAGTTTGAGTTCGTTGATGCCGTCGCGGACCCGGTCGGAGAGGTCGTCGAGGTTCTCCATGACCTGCCAGACCACGAACCAGCCGACCAGCCCGATGACCACGAAGCCGAGGATCGCGGTGACGGCGGTGGCGAGGCCGCGCGGCAGGCCGAGGCGGCGCAGCCGGACCACGAAGGGCTGGAGCAGTGCGGTGACCAGCATGGCGGCGGCGAAGGCGAGGACGACCAGGCGGACTTCGCTGATCACCTTCATCAGCACCCAGAGCATCCCGGCCAGGAGCAGGAGCCGCCAGCTGACCTCGGCGGCGACCCGCATGCCCCACGGGACCACGGTCACCGGGTCGGGGCGCTCGGGGACCACGGGGACGGCGGCGGCCGGGTCGGTGGATCCCGGTGCCGCAGCGGCGGCCTGCGGCCGGTCGGACGCGACGGGTCGCGGCAGGTCGCCTCTGGTCTCGGCCTCTACCTCGGCGCGCCGCTCGCTGAGCCGCGCCTCCATCCGGTTCAGCCTGCTCCCGAGCCGGCCGAGCCAGCCTGCCCTCTTCGACATGTCGTTCCCTTCCCCCCGCCCACTGGTCACACCTCGAAAGACCGTACACGCGAGGAGCCCCGCACCGTAGGACGGTGCGGGGCTCTCCGGGGTTGAGCGGGGTGCGGTGGCGGCTGCCGGTGGGCGGCCGGCCGCGTGTCGGCTAGTACCAGCCGTTGGCCTGGTGGAAGCTCCAGGCTCCGCACGGGCTGCCGTAGCGGTCCTCCATGTAGTTCAGGCCCCACTTGATCTGCGTAGCGGGGTTGGTGCGCCAGTCGTCACCGGCCGAGGCCATCTTCGAGCCCGGGAGCGCCTGGACCAGACCGTAGGCACCCGAGGACGAGTTGACGGCCTTGTAGTTCCAGGTGGATTCCTGGTTGATGATGTTCGAGAAGCACTGGAACTGGCCGGACGGGACCATCTGCTGGGCGATGGCCTTGACCTGCGCGACCGTGTAGGAGCTCTGGACCGCGAAGTCTCCGGCGTCGCGGGCGGCGGAGCGGCTGGCGGCCTGCTCCTTCTCCTCGCGTTCCTTCTTGGCCTTGGCGTCCGCCTCCGCCTTGGCCTTCTCCGCCTCCGCCTTCTTGGACTTGGCGTCCTCGGCGGCCTGGATGCGGGCTGCCTCCTCGGCCGAGCGCTTGGCGTCGGCGTCGGCGGCGTGGGCGATGGTGTCGGCCTGCTGGGTCAGGGACCCGCTCTGGACCTGCGCCTGGTCGCCGACCGGGATGTCAGTGAGGAGAGTCGCGCCGGACGCTGTCGTTTCGAGATCGTTCGTGGGGTCGCCAGTGGCAACGCCAACGACTGCGCCGACGGTGGTGACCGCGGTGGCCGAAGCCACTGCGAACCCCCGGACCGAGATCCGGCTCACATGATGTCCTTCCAGCAACGTCCGCAGTGACCGCGCGGGCGCAAGAGTGCCCCTCGACACTGGCCTCCGTGGTTCTGCGGTCACTGGAGACGCGGGCCCGTGGGCAGCTCCCTTGCGGGGACCGCCGCGTGAAACTCCGGGCGGCATACGGCGATCGACTGTGGAGTTGTGGTGCTGCGCGCACCTCACGGAGTTACCGGAGATACACATGTGCCGTATGCGGGGCCTGACGGAAAACAGACTCTGCCGGACGGCGACGCCGCGGGGCAATTCTGTGTTGCGTGGGAAAGGTCACACCTGGGATGTCGCCGTTGATTCGGCGAAAGGACTGTGCAGCACGACGCCGCCCGGCTAGGCTCTCGGGCCTTTGCCGGGCGGCGCCAACTCACCTTCCCGCTATGGGTGTTTTGCCCCCTGTGGTCGTTACAGGGATTCGAGCATCTCGGTGACGAGTGCGGCGATCGGGGAGCGCTCGGACCGGGTCAGCGTGACGTGGGCGAAGAGGGGGTGCCCCTTCAACTTCTCGACCACGGCGACGACTCCGTCGTACCGGCCGACCCGCAGGTTGTCCCGCTGGGCGACGTCATGGGTCAGAACGACCCGCGAATTCGCGCCGATTCGGGACAGAACGGTCAGCAGGACGTTCCGCTCCAGCGACTGGGCCTCGTCCACGATCACGAAGGCGTCGTGGAGCGAGCGGCCGCGGATGTGCGTGAGCGGCAGGACCTCCAGCATCCCGCGGTTCAGCACCTCCTCGATGACCTCGCGCCCGGCGACCGAGGAGAGGGTGTCGAAGACCGCCTGCGCCCAGGGGCTCATCTTCTCGGAGGCGTCCCCGGGCAGGTAGCCGAGGTCCTGGCCGCCCACCGCGTACAGCGGCCGGAAGACCATCACCTTCTGGTGCTGCCGCCGCTCCAGCACGGCCTCCAGGCCCGCGCAGAGCGCCAGCGCCGACTTTCCGGTGCCGGCCCGGCCGCCCATCGAGATGATCCCGATCTCGGGGTCGAGGAGGAGGTCCAGGGCGATGCGCTGCTCGGCACTGCGGCCGTGCAGCCCGAAGGCCTCGCGGTCGCCCCGTACGAGCTTCACGTTGCCGTCCGCCGTGACCCGGCCGAGCGCCTTGCCGCGCTCGGACTGCAGGACCAGCCCGGTGTGCACGGGCATCTCGGCGGCCTCCGGGACGTAGAGCCGCTCCTCCGAATAGAGGAGGTCCACCTGTTCCCCGGAGAGGGCGAGTTCGCTCATGCCGGTCCAGCCGGCGTCCGTGATGGCGAGCTCCGCCCGGTACTCCTCGGCCAGCAGGCCCACGGAGGAGGCCTTGATGCGCAGCGGGAGATCCTTCGAGACCACCGTGACGTCGTAGCCCTCGGCCTGGAGATTGCGGGCGACCGCGAGGATCCGCGAGTCGTTGTCCCCCAATCGGAAGCCGGCGGGCAGGACACCCGGGTCGGAGTGGTTGAGCTCGACACGCAGGGTGCCGCCCAGATCGCCCAGCGGGATGGGGGCGTCGAGGCGTCCGTACCGGACCCGGAAGTCGTCGAGCAGGCGCAGGGCCTGGCGCGCGAAGTAGCCGAGTTCGGGATGGTGCCTCTTTGCCTCCAGCTCGGTGATCACCACGATCGGGAGCACGACCTCGTGCTCGTCGAAACGGGTGGTCGCGTTGGGGTCTGCCAGCAGGACGCTGGTGTCGAGGACGTAGGTCCGCCTGTCGGGCAGGCGGCGCTTTGTGCTGGTCACCACGGAAGGACGTACCCCCTCGGAAGAGGTCGGGCCATGAAGACCGGACCGGTCATCGGCACCCATGCCAGGGCCGATTTCCGGCCCTCCCACTTCGTCCGTGCGAACCGCACGTGCGTCCTGGTGCAAAGGGCCTCCCGGGCGGACGACCCCATGCCGTCCGCTGAGACTCGACACCCGTGGATCGGGCATCGACCTGAAAGGGGTATTCCCAGATCAGGCCAGGCCATGCCATGGCATATGACGGACGCTCGGTGAATCCCTGGTGAAGGCTTGGGAGGGAGGGGGCGGCGGTGACCCGAAGGGGCGTCAGAGGACACCCAAGGTCACTCAGGTGCCGTAGCGCCGGTGGCGGGCGGCGTAATCGCGCAGGGCCCGGAGGAAGTCGACCTTGCGGAAGGCCGGCCAGAAGACCTCGCAGAAGTAGTACTCGGAGTGCGCGCTCTGCCACAGCATGAATCCGGACAGCCGCTGCTCGCCGCTGGTGCGGATCACGAGGTCCGGGTCGGGCTGGCCGCGCGTGTAGAGGTGCTCGGCGATGTGGTCGATGTCCAGGATCTCGGCGAGCTCCTCGAAGGAGGTGCCCTTCTGCGCGTGCTCCAGGAGCAGCGAGCGGACCGCGTCGGCGATCTCCTGGCGGCCGCCGTAGCCGACGGCGACGTTGACGAGTATCCCGTCGATGTCGTGCGTGGCCTGCTCGGCCTCCTTCAGCACGGTCTGCGTCTGTGCGGGCAGGATGTCGAGGTTGCCGACGTGGTGGACGCGCCAGCGGCCGTCGGCGGCGAGGCCCCGTACGGTGTTCTCGATGATGTTGAGCAGCGGGCGGAGCTCGACCTCCGGCCGGTCCAGGTTGTCCGTGGAGAGCATCCACAGGGTGACGACCTCGACGTCGGTCTCGGTGCACCAGCCCAGCATCTCGGAGATCTTGTCGGCTCCGGCCTGGTGGCCCTGTTCCGTCGTACCTCCGGACGCCTTCGCCCAGCGCCGGTTCCCGTCCAGGATGACGCCGATGTGCTTGGGCGCCGCGTCATGGTCGAGGCGGCCTTCCACCCGGCGTGCGTAGAGCCTGTACACCAGGTCGCGCAGCTTCACGATCTTCCAGCCCCTCCGTGCAATGCCCCCGTGCGAATTGCGGTCTCCCCCGAGGCGGCCACATTACTGCGCGGTGGGATGGGGTACCCAACTCGGTCTGTCACAAGTCCGTGATAGGGAGGACAACGTGACTGATACCAATCCCTATCGGGCAGAGCCCTCGCGCTACGACGCCATGGAGTACCGGCGCACCGGCCACAGCGGCCTCAAGCTCCCCGCCATCTCCCTCGGCCTCTGGCACAACTTCGGCGACGACAAGTCGCTGGAGTCCCAGCGGGCGATCCTGCGCCGGGCCTTCGACCTGGGCATCACCCACTTCGACCTGGCGAACAACTACGGTCCCCCGGCCGGCTCGGCCGAGCTGAACTTCGGCAAGATCTTTTCGCAGGACTTCGCGTCCTACCGCGACGAGCTGATCCTCTCCACCAAGGCCGGCTACCTGATGCACCCGGGGCCGTACGGCGAATGGGGCAGCCGGAAGTACCTGCTCAGCTCGCTGGACGCCTCGCTGAAGCGGATGGGCGTGGACTACGTCGACATCTTCTACTCGCACCGCTTCGACCCGGAGACCCCGCTGGAGGAGACCATGGGCGCCCTGGCGTCCGCGGTCCAGCAGGGCAAGGCGCTCTACGTCGGCGTGTCCTCGTACACCGCGGAGCAGACGGCCGAGGCGGTACGGATCCTGCGCGGGATGGGGGTGCGTCCGCTGATCCACCAGCCCTCGTACTCCATGATCAACCGCTGGACGGAGGAGGACGGGCTGCTGGACACCCTGGAGGACTCCGGCATGGGCTGCATCTCCTTCGCGCCGCTCGCGCAGGGGCTGCTGACGGGCAAGTACCTCAAGGAGATCCCGGAGGGCTCGCGGGCCACGCAGGGCAAGTCCCTCGACCCCGACCTGCTGTCGGACGAGGTGCTCCGCCGGCTGAACGGGCTGAACGACATCGCCGCGCGGCGCGGCCAGTCGCTGGCGCAGCTGGCGCTGAAGTGGGTGCTCCGCGACGACCGGATGACGTCGGCGCTGATCGGCGCGTCGAGCGTCAGGCAGCTGGAGGAGAACGTGGCCGCGCTGGGCGGAGATCCGCTCTCCGAGGCCGAGTTGGAGGAGATCGACTCCTTCGCGGTGTCCACCCCCGGCACCAACCTCTGGGCCCAGCGCGGCTGACCTGCGCGTTTGCCCGAAGGGTGCGGAGAACAAAAAACGGGCCGGTCCGTGGGGGGGGATACGGACCGGCCCGAGGGGGGGGTTCCACCATAACCCTTCGTAAAGCGTGATGCGTGCATTGCCGCGCCACGATTACGCTCCGAAACCGCCCAGCAGCACTCCGGTGAGTGCTCCGGCGGCCATGAAGGGGCCGAAGGCGAAGCTCCGCTTGCGGGCCGCGGGGCCGCGCAGCACAAGGGACAGGCCGTACAGGGCCCCGTAGAGGAGGCCCAGGAAGGCCCCGGCGGCCCATACCCCCCACCCGTACCACCCAAGAGCGACCCCCAGCGAGAGCGCCAGCTTGACGTCGCCGAAGCCCATCCCCGCGGGGTTGATCAGGAACAGCACGAGGTACCCGGCGGCGAGCAGGCCCCCGCCGAGCAGCGCGTGCCGCCAGTCGCCTCCGGCGCGGGGCAGCAGGGCGGCCGGGCCGAGCCCGGCGGCGAATGCCGCGGCGAGCGGGAGGGTCAGTACGTCGGGGAGCCGGTGCACGGCGCGGTCGACCAGGGCGAGCAGTACGAGCGCCGGGGCGAGGGCGACGTAGACCACGGCCTCGGGCCGGGCCCCGACGGCCGCCCCCAGCACGGCGCAGACGGCTCCGGTGAGGACGGCGAGGTGGGCGGCGGGACGCCCGTACGCGTGCGGGGCGTGCGGGGCCGCGGGCGCGGGCGGCGGGGCGTCCGGGCCGGGCACCACGACCCCCACGGGAACGCGGCAGCGGGCCGGGCCGAGCCAGCCCGACAGCCGGTGGCCCAGCGGGCAGCGCTCCCGCCAGGACTCCCCCGGCTCGACGGAGAGCCGGTAGGCGGCACGCGGCAGCAGCAGCCCGGCGGCCACCCCGTACCCGGCGGCAAGAACGATCACGACGACGCCCATCCGCCGACGGTAGGCCCCGGCGCCGGTCGGCGCATAGCCCGGTCGAGGCGCTGAGGATCCCCCGGACGGAGTCCGGGGACGGGCCCGGGGGCAGAGCCCCCGCAACCGCGCCGCACACGGCGCCGGTCGGCGCATAGCCCGGACGGCGGTGCCCCCACCCAGCCCCGCCTGGGGGCACCGCCGGGGCGGAGCCCCGGCAACGGCGCCGCACCCGGCGCGAACCCGCCGGCACCCCCAAGACACCCCCTAGTAGGGCTTGGTCAGGTCGGTTGTGGTTGAGCGTGTCCTTCTGGTTCGGTGTTGCGTTGAGAGAGCGTGACACCGGACGAGATTGCGGCTGTACGTGGCGAGTTGGAGGACTTCGCGGCGGAGGTTTTCGAGCCGTTCGCGAGGAACGACCAGCGTCGGTGGGGGCGGGTCTACCTGCGAGGCCTGCTCACCGACGGACAGCGCAAGTCGGTCGAACCTATGGCCGCCCGGCTCGGGGAGGACGGAAACCGGCAGGCCCTGGCCCACTTCGTGACCACCAGCCCATGGGATCCGGCGCATGTGCGGGCCCGGCTGGCCTGGAGGATGGAAAAGGCGATCCAGCCCACCGTGCTGGTCTTCGATGACACTGGGTTCCTCAAGGACGGCAATGCCTCGGCGTGTGTGTCGCGGCAGTACACCGGCACGGCGGGCAAGGTCACCAACTGCCAGGTGGGCGTCTCGCTGCACCTGGCCTCGGATCACGCCTCGGCGGTGGTGGACTGGAGGCTGTTCCTGCCCGAGACCTGGGCGCCCGGGTCCGTGAAGGCGGACCCGGACAAGGTCGCCCGCCGCACCGCCTGCGGCATTCCCGATGACATCGGGCACGTGGAGAAGTGGCAGCTCGCACTCGACATGCTCGACGAGACCCGTTCCTGGGGCATCGAGGTGCCGGTGGCCATCGCGGACGCCGGATACGGAGACGCGGCCGC
>NZ_JBICZH010000001.1:801923-898056 GCF_043201995.1 Streptomyces sp. NPDC048258 | reverse complement strand
TCGAGACGTCGACCTTGCCGGTGCCGTCGAGGTTTATCTCGACGACGACCGAGGTCTCCTTCGTGGTCCGTTCGACCCGTCCGATGCGGCTCATGCGTGCTGCTCCTTCTTCAGTGCGCGAACCGCTTCCAGGAACGCGTCGTTCTCGGCCGGGGTGCCGGCGGTGACCCGCAGCCAGCCCGGTACGCCGTTGTCCCGGACCAGGACGCCCTGGTCGAGGATCTTCTGCCAGGCGGTGTGGGAGTCCTCGAACGTCCCGAACTGGATGAAGTTCGCGTCGGACTCGGTGACCTCGTAGCCGATGGCCCGCAGTTCGACGACCAGGCGGTCCCGCTCGGCCTTGAGCTGCTCGACGTAGCCGAGCAGGGTGTCGGTGTGCTCCAGGGCGGCCAGCGCGGTCGCCTGGGTGACGGCCGAAAGGTGGTACGGCAGGCGCACCAGCTGGACGGCGTCGACGACGGCGGGGTGCGCGGCCAGGTAGCCCAGGCGCAGTCCGGCGGCGCCGAAGGCCTTGGACATGGTCCGGGAGACCACCATGTTCGGCCGGCCCTCGATGAGGGGCAGCAGCGAGTCGCGGTGGCTGAACTCCACGTACGCCTCGTCCACGATCACCAGGGACGGCTTGGCCGCCTGGGCGGCCTCGTACAGGGCGAGGACCGTCCCGGCGTCGACCGCGGTACCCGTGGGGTTGTTGGGCGAGGTGATGAAGACGACGTCGGGGGCGTTCTCGGCGATCGCCTGCTCCGCCGCCTCCACGTCGATGGTGAAGTCGTCCCGGCGCGGGCCGGAGATCCAGCCGGTGCCGGTGCCGCGGGAGATCAGCGCGTGCATCGAGTACGAGGGCTCGAAGCCGATCGCGGTGCGGCCGGGCCCGCCGAAGGTCTGCAGCAGCTGCTGGATGACCTCGTTGGAGCCGTTGGCGGCCCATACGTTCTCCCGCGCGACCGGGTGCTTGGCCGTGCGGGTGAGGTAGGCGGCCAGCTCGGTGCGCAGCTCCACCGCGTCCCGGTCGGGGTAGCGGTTGAGGGTGCGGGCGGCGTCGGCGACGCGCTCGGCGATGCGCCGCACGAGCGGCTCGGGGAGCTCGTACGGGTTCTCGTTGGTGTTCAGCTGGACGGGCACGTCGAGCTGCGGGGCGCCGTACGGGGTCTTGCCGCGCAGTTCGTCCCGGATGGGGAGGTCGTCGATACCGGTCACTGTCCAGGAACCTTCCAGCCGAAGCGCGCCTTCAGGGCGGCGCCGTGCGCGGGCAGGTCCTCGGCCTCGGCCAGCGTCACCACGTGGTGGGTGACCTCGGCGAGGGCGTCCCGCGTGTAGTCGACGATGTGGATGCCGCGCAGGAAGGACTGCACGGACAGGCCGGAGGAGTGGCAGGCGCAGCCGCCGGTGGGCAGCACGTGGTTCGACCCGGCGCAGTAGTCGCCGAGCGAGACCGGGGCCCACGGGCCGACGAAGATCGCGCCGGCGTTGCGTACGCGGGCGGCCCAGGCGGCGGCGTCGGCGGTCTGGATCTCCAGGTGCTCGGCGCCGTACGCGTCGACGACCTTGAGGCCGTCCTCCAGGCTGTCGACCAGCACGATCGCGGACTGCTTGCCCGCGAGGGCCGGCTTGATCCGGTCGTGGATGTGCTTGGTGGCCGCGACCTGCGGCTCCAGCTCGCGCTCGACGGCGTCCGCGAGCTCGGCGGAGTCCGTGACGAGGACGGCGGCGGCCAGCGGGTCGTGCTCGGCCTGGCTGATCAGGTCGGCGGCGACGTGTACCGGGTCGGCGGTGGAGTCCGCGAGGACCGCGATCTCCGTCGGGCCGGCCTCGGTGTCGATGCCGATCTTCCCGGTGAAGTAGCGCTTGGCGGCGGCGACCCAGATGTTGCCGGGGCCGGTCACCATGTTGGTGGGCAGGCAGTCTTCGGTCCCGTACGCGAACATCGCGACGGCCTGGGCCCCACCCACCGCGTACACCTCGTCGACACCGAGCAGCGCGCACGCGGCGAGGATCGTCGGGTGCGGCAGGCCGCCGAACTCTTTCTGCGGCGGGGACGCGAGCGCGATCGACTCGACGCCCGCCTCCTGTGCCGGTACGACGTTCATCACGACGGAGGACGGGTACACCGAGCGGCCGCCCGGGGCGTACAGCCCCACGCGCTCCACCGGAACCCACTTCTCGGTCACGGTGCCGCCGGGGACCACCTGGGTGGTGTGCTCGGTGCGGCGCTGGTTGCGGTGCACGATCCGGGCGCGCCGGATCGACTCCTCCAGGGCGGCGCGGACGGCAGGGTCGAGCTCGTCGAGGGCGGTCTTGAGCGCCTCGGCGGGCACCCTGACCTGCTCCAGCGTCACCCCGTCGAACTTCTGCGCGTACTCGATCAGCGCCGCCGTGCCACGATGATGGACGTCCTCGCAGATGGGCCGCACCTTGTCCAGGGCAGCTTCCACGTCGAACTCGGCACGGGGCAGCAGATCGCGCAGGGCGCCGCCCTCGGGGAGGGCGTCACCGCGCAGGTCGATACGAGAGATCACCTCCCAATTCTCTCAGACCGCCTCGCGCCACCGTTCGCCCGTATCACTGGCTGATACACGCCCCGGATGTCACAGGCGCCCGTTAGCGTTCCCGTACACGTACCCGGAGCGGAGGGGGGCCGCCATGACCGAGGCACACACGGACACCGAGGCACGAGCGGGCGAGGAGCCGGACGACCTCTCCGCCTCCGAGCGCCGCATGTGGAGCGCGTACCGCACGGGCATCGTCTGCGATCTGAGTTCCCCCGGCTACCGCCGGGAGGTGCCCCCAGGCGCCGGCGACCGGGACGATCCGCACGGCCAGCACGTCTGGGGCCCCGAGCGCAGTGTCCGCGCCCAGGTGGTGGCCCTGCTGCTGCTCCACGGGCCGCCGCCGGTGCCGGGCCGGGTGGCCTCGCTCAAACTGCGCGGCGTACGGATCACCGGGCGGCTCGACCTGTCCGGGGGCACGGTGGGCCCGTACGTGGAGCTGCAGTCCTGCCGCTTCGACAGCGAGATCCAGCTGTCCGAGACCCGCTTCGGCACCCTGCGCCTGGTGAACTGCGCGATCCCCCGGCTGGAGGCGGCCCGCCTGCACACCGAGGGCGATCTGCACCTGCCGCGCTGCCGGGTGGCCCGGGGCATCCGGCTGACCGACGCGCAGATCGGCACCGACCTGCTGATCAGCCAGGCGGTGGTGCAGAAGGACAGCAAGGGCCGGGCGATCGCCGCCGACGGGATGTCGGTGGCACAGGACTTCCAGGGCGAGCTGCTGGAGACGTACGGGGAGGTGAGCCTGCGCGGCGCGAAGGTCGGCGTGTCGATGAACATGCGCGGGGCCCGTCTGCGCAATCCGAACGGGCGGTACGCGCTGAACGCGCCGCAGCTGACCGTCGAGCGGACCTTGTACCTGACCTCGATCTCCCTGGACTACGTCCCCGGATCGAACTCCTCCACTCCCCCGTACGGACTGGGGCTGACGCCGACGCGCGGTCGGCCCTCGCAGCGCTTCGAGTGCCGGGGCGGGCTGCGGATGGACGACGGCCGCTTCGGTGACGCCATCGACTTCTACGGGGCGCGCTTCGAGCTCACCGACGAGCAGGAGATTTCCCTGCGCCGGATCCAGACCCCCGAGTTCCGCTTCGTCGGCGAGCGGCCGGAGCGCGGGCGGGTCGTGGTGTCGGGGGCCAAGGTCGTCAAGCTCGTGGACACCTCCACCAGTTGGCCGGGCCCGGGCGGGGTGTCGATCGAGGGCTTCGTCTACGAGAACCTCGCGCCCCGGGGCCACTTCCCGCTCTCGCGCCGGCTGGCGTGGGTGGAGGCGGCCACGCCCGAGTACTCGCCGGAGCCGTACGAGCGGCTGGCCGCCGTCCTGCGGGCCAGCGGTGAGGACGCGGACGCCCGCGAGGTGCTGCTGGCCAAGCAGCGGCGACGCCGGGCCACGCTGCCGCCGGCGGCGAAGGCCTGGGGCTACGTCCAGGACTGGACGGTGGTCTACGGGTACCGGCCGGGCCGGGCCGCGCTGTGGATGGCGGTCCTGTGGGCGGCCGGCGCACTGCTGTTCTCCCAGCACCAGCCGCCCCCGATCAAGGAGAACGAGCACCCGAAGTGGGATGCCGCCCTGTACGCCCTCGACCTCCTGCTTCCGGTGATCGACCTGGGCCAGCAGGGCCAGTGGAAGGTGGACGGCGGCTGGCAGTGGGGAGCGGCGGCGCTGGTCCTGCTGGGGTGGATCCTCGCCACGACGGTGGCGGCGGGCGCGTCGCGGCTGCTGCGGCGGGGGTGACGGGGATAGGGCGGTAGGCCCTCGGCCATTACCCTGTGCCTCGTGACCACCGTTCGCCTGCCCCTCTTCCCCCTCAACTCGGTGCTGTTCCCGGGACTCGTCCTCCCGCTGAACATCTTCGAGGAGCGTTATCGCGCCATGATGCGCGAGCTGCTGAAGACGGGCGAGGACGAGCCGCGCCGTTTCGCGGTCGTCGCCATCCGCGACGGCCGCGAGGTCGCCCCGACCGCACCCGGCCTTCCCGACCCGACGGCCCTGCCCGAGCGCGGCCCCGCTGCGGGATTCGGCTCGGACCCGGTCCAGGCCTTCCACCGCGTGGGGTGCATCGCGGACGCGGCGACGATCCGGGAGCGGGAGGACGGCAGCTTCGAGGTCCTCGCGACCGGCACGTCGCGGGTCCGGCTGATCTCGGTCGACGCCTCTGGCCCCTTCCTCACGGCGGAGCTGGAAGAGCTCCCGGAGGACTCGGGCGAGGGCGCGGGGGCGCTGGCCGAGGGGGTGCTGCGGGCCTTCCGCAACTACCAGAAGCGGCTGGCCGGGGCCCGCGAGCGGTCCCTGACCGGCGCGGAACTCCCCGACGAGCCGTCGGTGGTCTCGTACCTGGTGGCAGCGGCGGCGGTGCTGGACATCCCGGCGAAGCAGCGGCTGCTCCAGGCCCCGGACACGGCGACCCGCCTGGCGGAGGAACTCAAACTGCTCCGCACGGAGACGGCGGTGATCCGTCACCTCCCGTCGCTGCCGGCGGTGGACCTGACGCGCACCCCGACGAGCCCGAACTGATGGCGAAGAAGAAGCCGCCGGCCGGAACCCCGGCGATCGTGGCCCTCACGGCGGCGGGCGCCGAGTTCACCACGCACGCGTACGCACACGACCCGGCGCACGCCTCGTACGGCGAGGAGGCGGCGGAAGCGCTCGGCATCCCGTCCGACCGGGTGTTCAAAACCCTGGTCGCGGAGGTGGACGGGGTCCTGACGGTGGCGGTGGTCCCGGTCTCGGGCTCGCTGGACCTGAAGGCCCTTGCCTCGGCGGTGGGCGGCAAGCGGGCGGTGATGGCCGATCCCGCGCTGGCGGAGCGTACGACGGGGTACGTCCTGGGCGGCATCTCCCCGCTCGGCCAGCGCAAACGCCTGCGTACGGTGATCGACGCGTCTGCCTCCGGCCACCCGACCGTCTGCTGCTCGGCGGGCCGCCGCGGCCTGGAGGTCGAGCTCTCCCCGTCGACCCTGACCGCGTTGACGGACGCCACCCTGGCCCCCATCGCCCGCCCCTAGCCTCCGGCGGACCCGCGCTCCATGTGCGGCGCCGCTGCGGGGGCTCCGCCCCTGACCCCGCGCCTCAAACGCCGGCGGGGCTGGACCGCCGGCGTTCGTGGCGCGGAGCCCCGGCCTTTGAGCCCCGCCGGCGTTTGAGGCGCGGGGCCCGGGGCGGAGCCCCGATCTTTCAGCCCCGCCGGCGTTTGAGGCGCGGGGCCCGGGGCGGAGCCCCGGTCCTTGAGCCCCGCCGGCGTTTGTGGCGCGGGGTCCGGGGCCGAGCCCCGGTCTTTCAGCCCCGGCGGTGGTGGGTCAGGGACGCGGCGGCTTCGGCGCAGCCGGGTCGGCGTGGACGTGCGGCGGGGGGTAGACGGCCCACGCGGGGCCGGGCTCCGGGTCCCGCGGCGACCACAGGGCCGTCAGGCCCAGGTGGACCAGGACGGCCGTCATCGGCCAGACCAGCAGGACCCCGTGCGCCAGCATCTGCAGCGGCGCGTCGAACGGAACGCCCTTCCCCGCCTTCGCCGCGACGGCCGGCAGGTCCGAGGACGGCCCCAGCCACAGCCCGAGCCGCCACCCCACCAGCGCGGCGAAGAGCGACCCGATCCCGAGCCCGATCACCAGCGGCACACCGCCGCGCCGGCGCCACAGGAAAACGCCGACGGCACTCAGGACGCCCAGCCCCGCCGACAGCAGGAAGAAGGTCCCGTCGGCCCCGATCCGCGCCTCGCTCTCGGTGTTGCGCAGGAACACCGCCTCCCCGTTGGAGACGTACTGCACCCGCGGCGCGAGCCACACCCACAGCAGCGCGAGGAGCACTCCGGCCACCGCGACCATCAGGGCGACGGCGGCCCCGTCCCGGATGTCCCCCGGGGTGATGGCCGCTTCGTCGGCCCCCGGCTTCTCGGGCGGGAGCGACGGCGGGTCGAAAGGAGACGGCGGGGTCACGGCTTCGGTCACCCCCACATCGTGCCAGGTCTTGAACAAGGGGTGTCGTCCGGCACCGGCGTCAGCGGACCGCCGCCCGCCGGTACGCCCACGTGGCGACGGCCAGCGACAGGACCCCGACCGCCCCGCACACGCCGAGGTCGAAGGCGACCGCGGCCCAGTCCGGATCCGGTGCGAAGGTCCGCGCGAACGCCTCCACCCCGTACGTGGAGGGCAGCAGGTCCCGCGCCCACACGATCACGTCCGGCATCCGCTCGGGCGGCAGCACGCCCAGCAGCAGCGCCGCCGACATGCCGAGCTGCCCGGCCAGCGTGGCCAGCTCCTGTCGCGGCGCCAGCAGCCCGAGCGCCGCGCCGAGCCCGGCCAGCGCGGCCCCGGCCAGCGGCACCACCGCGGCCAGGATCCACAGCCCGCCCATCGGCAGCCCGAAGAGCACGCACCCGAAGACGGCGGTGACCAGGGTCCCCGGCAGGGTGAAGGAGGCGTACGCGCCGGCCGCGCCCAGCACCACCGACGCGGGCGGCACCGGCAGGGTGGCGTAGTGGTCGAGGCCGCCGCCCGCGCGCAGCTGCCCGAAGTACTGCGCGAGCAGGTTCAGCGCGACGAAGGCCACGACGAGGACGGAGGAGCCGGCCACGACGGCCCGGGCCTCCGAGCCCCCGTCCACCACGCCCCGCATCAGGATCATGATCCCGACGGACTGGAAGGTGGCCACGAACAGCAGCGGGATCCGCGCCACCCGGGCCCGGGACAGCTGTGCCCGGTACACGGCGGCCAGCGCGGGGAAGAACCGCGCCTTCGGAGCCAGCTCGGCGGGAGCCCACACGGCGTCCACGGCGTCCACGGCGCCCGCGGTGCCCGCGGTGCCCACGGCAGCGGTAGTCACGACTTGACCAGACCCTTCATCCGCCCGCCCAGCGCCAGGTAGACGTCCTCCAGGCTCGGCGTCGCCAGCGTGAAATCGTCGAGGGCGGCGAAGGCCGGCCCCCCGGTGACGGCGGCCACCGCGGCCCGCGCCTCCTCGGGCGGCAGCCGCAGCACCCAGCGGCGCCCGGACTCGGCGGCCGACGGGGCGAGCGCCGCGACCTCCGGCACCTCCAGCGGCGGCGCGGAACGCCACACCAGCTCCAGCCGGACCTCGCCCGAGACCTGGGCCTTCAGTCCGGCCGGGGTGTCGCAGGCGATGACCTTGCCCTGGTCGATGACGGCGACGCGGTCGAGGACCGTCTCGGCCTCGATGACGTTGTGGGTGACGAGCAGGACGGTGGCGCCGTGCCGCTCGCGCCGCCGGTCCACGGCGGACCACACCGCGCGGCGGGCCACGGGGTCCATGCCGGTGGTGGGTTCGTCGAGGACCAGTACCGGCCGCTCCCCCACCAGCGCGGCGGCGAAGCAGGCCAGGCGCCGCTGTCCGCCGGAAAGCTTCTTCAGGGGCCGCCCGGCGATCGCGGTCAGCCCGAGCTCCTCCAGCACGGCGTCCCGCGCGGCCCGCGCCGCCCGCGCGTCGAGCCCGCGCAGCCGGCCGGTGGTCTCGGCGGCCAGCGACACGGTGAGCTCGTCCAGCGCGGTGGACTCCTGCCCCAGGTAGGCGAGCAGGCGCGCCGCCCGCCCGGGGTGGCGTACGAGGTCGTGGCCGAGCAGGGTCACGGTGCCCGCGTCGGGGCGCATCAGCCCGGTGAGCTGGCGGACCAGGGTGGACTTGCCGGCGCCGTTGGGGCCGAGCAGGCCGAAGATCTCGCCGCGCCGGACGTCCAGGGACACGCCGTCGTTGGCACGGGTCTCGGGCAGGGCGGGGGCCCCGCGCCGGCCCCGCACGGCGGGGTACGTCTTGACCAGGTCACGCACGGAGCAAGCCACGTCGGAGGCCGCGGCCGCGGTTGCTGCCGTGTCCGGCGTCCCGCGGGGTCCTGCCTGTGCTGTGCCCGTACTCACGAGGGAGCAGCCTACGCGGCTTCCGCCCCTACTCGGCCGCCGGGGTCGGCGGGGCCGTCGCGCCCGGGGGCGGGGATCCCGGCGCCGCGGCCGGTACGGCGGCCACGTGTTCGGCGGCCGCCCGGACGTCGATCTCCCGCCAGAACCCGGCGCGGATGGCGTACCGGTCGTGCTCGTCGATCTGGTCGTCCTTGTGCGCGAGCAGCCCGAACCGGGCGGCGTAGCGCAGCAGCTCCCCGTCGATCCGGTGCGGGATGCGCGGGTACATCGTGGCCAGCTTCTGCAGGTGGACGGTCTCGGGGAGCCGCTCCATCCAGCGCCGGGCGAACACCTGTCCCACCTCGAACGGGTCGCCACCGACGGTGGTGATGTCCTCCTCCCGGTCGGCCCAGCGCTGCTCGGCGCTGGTGAGCTGGGCGAGGGTGGGCAGCGAGGCGGTCTCGGCGGGTTCGCCGAGCGGTCCGGCGCGGTCGATCCAGCCCTTGTCGGAGGACCAGCGCAGGGCGCTGCCGGCGGGCGGCTGGCTCCCGTTCTGCGCGGGCGTGTTCTGTCCGGGCGCGCGCAGCGAGCCGGCGAGGTCCTTGGGCGTGGGCACGGCCCGGCCCCCGGGGGTGGCGGGAGCGGGTACGGGTGCGCCGTCGGCGGCGTCCTCCCGGGTGTCGGCGGAGCCGTTGCGGGCGGCTTCGGCGAGCGCCGCCTCGGGCAGCGGGGCGGAGAGGATGGCGGCGATGTCGGGGCGCGGGGCGGGCGGCGGGGAGCACAGCCCGGTGAGGTCCTTGGCGCGGACGGCCCGGGTGATCCAGGCCCGGTCGAGGACGCGGCGTTCGTCGGCTTCCGCGACGAGGTCCTCGGACTGGTTGTAGTCCCCGTCGGCCGCCTGTACGGCCCACAGGTGGACGGCGACCCCGTGCTCCTTGGCGGACATCAGGCCGGGCAGCAGGTCTCCGTCGCCGGTCACCAGGACCACGTCGGAGCAGGCGCGGTTGCGGGCCAGCTCGGTGAGTTCCGCGTGCATGGCCGCGTCGACGCCCTTCTGCGCCCATCGGCCGTCGCTGCGGGTCAGGGCGCCGAGCCGGACGGTGACGCGGGGCATGACGCGCAGCCTGCGGTGCTCGGGCTGCGGCACCCGGTCGGGTGCGCCGTCGAACCAGTAGATGCGCAGCAGGGGCTGCTCGGTATCCGCTTCGGCGCGCTCACGCAGACCCTGGATGAGGGCGGCATGGTCGACGGTGATGCGGGAGCGGGAGGGCTCCCCTGCGAGAAGGCTCGCGGCGGCGCCCAGCAGATAGCCGGCGTCCACCAGGACGACGCAGCGGTCCACGCGTACCACCCTCTTCCCTGGGGGTCCTCGATAGGTTTTCCCCGAGTCTGCCCGACCCCAAGGGTGTTGACGGCCGGAACTCGATCATCGGCGTGGCGGATCTCATGAGGGGGAAGGAGAGGGGCTCCGACTACGCGCGGTAATGATCCAAAATGCGCGGTTTCTTGCGTTGTGTGAGTGTGAAGGCGGTCCTGGCCCCTAGACCCTCATGGAGGCTCCACCATGGCCAAGAACAAGCAGCAGAAGCAGCCGAAGCAGCAGGCCCGCTCGTCCGCGCAGGACCCGTCGAGGAGCTCGACGGAATCCTCGCCCGAGTCGACCTCGCAGGCGCCGAGTCCGATGGATCTGGCCCACAAGAGCAAGACGAAGAAGTTCGGCCACAACTGACGCCTCGCGTCCCGTGGCTGAAAAGGGCCTGCCCGGCGATACCGGGCAGGCCCTTGGCGTGCCGGTTTCGCGCTATCCGGCCAGGCAGGACGGGCCGAGCAGCACCTTGAGGTCGCCGAAGAGGGCGGGGTCGGGCTGGACCCGGTGCTTGTCGAGGCGCAGCACGGTGGTGGTGCGCGGCCCCTGGAGCTTGATCCGCACCTCTGTGTTGCCCTTGTGGTGCCGCAGGATCTCCCCCAGACGGGTCACCATCGGCGGCGTGACCTTGACGGTGGGGATGGTGAGGACCACCGGGGCGTTGGTGCCGGCCGAGGTGAGGTCGGGGACCATCATCTCCATGGCGACCAGGCGGGGGACGTCCTCGCGCTTGTCGAGGCGGCCCTTGACGAAGACGACGGTGTCCTCGACCAGCTGGGTGGAGACGAGCTGGTAGGTCGCGGGGAAGAACATGCATTCGATGGAGCCGGCCAGGTCCTCGACGGTGGCGATGGCCCAGGCGTTGCCCTGCTTGGTCATCTTGCGCTGGAGGCCCGAGATGATGCCGCCGATGGTGACGACGGCGCCGTCGGAGTGCTCGCCGCCGGTCAGCTGGGAGATGCCGGCGTCCGTCTTGTCGGACAGCACGTGCTCCAGGCCGAAGAGCGGGTGGTCGGAGACGTAGAGGCCGAGCATCTCGCGCTCCTGGGCGAGTAGGTAGGACTTCTCCCACTCGACGTCGGAGAACTCGACGTCGAGGCCGAAGCCCGGCTCGTCGCTCGCGCCCTCGTCGCCCATTCCGCCGAAGAGGTCGAACTGGCCCTCGGCCTCCTTGCGCTTCACGGCGACCACGTTGTCGATCATCGACTCGTGGTGGGCGACCAGGCCCTTGCGGGTGTGGCCCATCTCGTCGAAGGCCCCGGCCTTGATCAGCGACTCGACGGTCCGCTTGTTGCAGACGACGGCCTCGACCTTGTCCAGGAAGTCGGGGAAGGAGGAGAACTTCCCCTTGGCCTTCCTGGTCTTGATGATCGACTCGACGACGTTCTGGCCGACGTTGCGCACCGCGGTGAGGCCGAAGAGGATCACGTCGTCGCCCTGGGCGGCGAAGTTCGGCTCCGACTCGTTCACGTTCGGCGGGAGCACCTTGATGCCCATGCGCCGGCACTCGTTCAGGTAGATCGCGGACTTGTCCTTGTCGTCCTTGACCGACGTGAGCAGGCCGGCCATGTACTCGGCCGGGAAGTTCGCCTTGAGGTAGGCGGTCCAGTAGGAGACCAGGCCGTACGCGGCCGAGTGGGCCTTGTTGAAGGCGTAGCCGGCGAAGGGGACCAGGACGTCCCACAGGGCCTGGATCGCCTTGTCGTTGTAGCCGTTCTTCCGGGCGCCCTCCTGGAAGATGGTGAAGTTCTTCGCCAGCTCCTCGGGCTTCTTCTTGCCCATCACGCGGCGCAGGATGTCGGCCTCGCCGAGCGAGTACCCGGCGATGATCTGGGCGGCCTTCTGCACCTGCTCCTGGTAGACGATCAGGCCGTAGGTGACCGCGAGCACCTCTTCGAGGGGCTTCTCCAGATCCGGGTGGATCGGGGTGATCTCCTGCTGCTTGTTCTTGCGCAGGGCGTAGTTCGTGTGCGAGTTCATGCCCATCGGGCCCGGCCGGTACAGGGCCGAGACGGCGGAGATGTCCTCGAAGTTGTCGGGCTTCATCAGCCGCAGCAGGGACCGCATGGGGCCGCCGTCGAACTGGAAGACGCCGAGGGTGTCACCGCGGCCGAGCAGTTCGAAGGTCTTGGGGTCGTCGAGCGGGAGGCCCAGGAGATCGATGTCGATCCCCTTGTTGGCCTTCACCATCTTGACGGCGTCGTCCATGATCGTGAGGTTGCGCAGGCCCAGGAAGTCCATCTTCAGCAGGCCGAGCGACTCGCAGCTCGGGTAGTCCCACTGGGTGATGGTGACGCCGTCGGTGTGCCGCACCCAGACGGGCACGTGGTCGGTGATCGTCTCGCTGGACATGATCACGCCTGCCGCGTGCACACCCATCTGGCGGACCAGGCCCTCCACACCGCGGGCGGTGTCGATGACCTTCTTCACGTCCGGCTCGTTCTCGTACATCCCGCGGATCTCGCCGGCCTCGCCGTAGCGGGGGTGCTGCGGGTCGAGGATGCCGGAGAGCGGGATGCCCTTGCCGAGGACGTCGGCGGGCATGGCCTTGGTGAGCCGGTCGCCCATGGCGTACGGGTAGCCCAGCACGCGCGCGGAGTCCTTGATCGCGTTCTTGGCCTTGATGGTGCCGTACGTGCCGATCATGGCGACCTTGTCGGCGCCGTACTTGTCGGTCACGTACCGGATCACCTCGACGCGCCGGCGCTCGTCGAAGTCGATGTCGACATCGGGCATGGAGACGCGCTCGGGGTTCAGGAAGCGCTCGAAGATCAGACCGTGGGTGAGCGGGTCGAGGTCGGTGATGCCCATGGCGTACGCGACGATCGAGCCGGCCGCGGAGCCTCGGCCCGGGCCCACCGCGATGCCCTGGTTCTTGGCCCACATGATGAAGTCGGCGACCACGAGGAAGTAGCCGGGGAAGCCCATCGAGATGATCGTGTCCATCTCGTACTCGGCCTGCTTCATCCGGTCGTCCGGGATGCCTCCGGGGTAGCGGCGGTGCATGCCGCGCATGGTCTCCTCGCGGAACCAGGTGACCTCGGTGTAGCCGTCCGGGATGTCGAACTTCGGCATCAGGTTCCGGAACTTGAACATGCCCTCGGTGTCGATCTGGTCCGCGACCAGCCGCGTGTTGGCGCAGCCCTCCTGCCAGGCGTCCGAGGAGTCGATGGCGTACATCTCGTCCGTGGACTTCAGGTAGTAGCCGGTGCCGTCGAAGCGGAAGCGGTCCGGGTCCGAGAGGTTCTTGCCGGTCTGGATGCAGAGCAGGGCGTCGTGCGCGGTGGCCTCGCTCGCATACGTGTAGTGCGAGTCGTTCGTGACCAGCGGCGGGATGCCGAGCTTCTTGCCGATCTCCAGCAGCCCGTCGCGGACCCGGCGCTCGATCTCGATGCCGTGGTCCATCAGCTCCAGGAAGTAGCGGTCCTTGCCGAAGATGTCCTGGTACTCGGAGGCCGCCTTGAGGGCCTCGTCGAACTGGCCGAGGCGCAGTCGGGTCTGGAGCTCGCCGGAGGGGCAGCCGGTGGAGGCGATCAGCCCCTCCGACCACTTGGAGATCGTCTCCTTGTCCATGCGCGGCCACTTCGTGAGCCAGCCCTCGGCGTACGCGTCGGAGGACAGCCGGAAGAGGTTGTGCAGGCCGGTGGCGTTCGCCGCCCAGATGGTCTTGTGGGTGTAACCGCCGGAACCGGAGACGTCGTCGCGCTTCTGGTGGGGCTGGCCCCACTGGATGCGCCGCTTGTTGCGCCGGGACTCGGGGGCCACGTACGCCTCGATGCCGATGATCGGGGTGATCCCGGCCTTCTGGGCGGTGTGGAAGAAGTCGTACGCCCCGTGCAGGTTGCCGTGGTCGGACATGGCGATGTGCGTCATGCCCATCTCGTTGCACGCGTTGAACATGTCCTTCAGCCGCGCGGCACCGTCCAGCAGCGAGTACTGGGTGTGGACGTGCAGGTGCGTGAACGGCGGCTTGGTCACGGTGGGGGTCCTCCGGCGGGGAGAGAGGGGCGGCAGCTCTGAATCCTACGTCGACCGGGTGACAAAACCTGGGCACCGACGGGTACGGTCATCCGTTGCAGAACCAGGACGCATGTCCGAAAACCGATCCACCCGCGATCCACCCCAGCGCCACCAGGAGGCATCCGCCATGGCGGTTCCCGAGACGACCGACGAGCAGCGCGCCGAGCAGATACTCGACGTCTTCGACACCGCGTTCGGTGAGCTGCTCGCCGCCGACCCCGCTGCCTTCCAGGTCAAGTTCCGGAAGATGGCGGCCTCCGCCTTCGCCTTCTACCGGGGCACGGCCTGCCTCTTCTACGCGGACCTGGAGCGCGACCGCCACGGCGGACCGTACCTGGACGAGCGGACCGGCCGGGTGTGGATCCACGGCGATCTCCACGCGGAGAACTTCGGCACGTACATGGATTCCAACGGCCGGCTGATCTTCAACGTCAACGACTTCGACGAGGCGTACGTCGGCCCCTTCACCTGGGACCTGAAGCGGTTCGCCGCCTCCGTCGCCCTGATCGGCTACACCAAGGCGCTGAGCGACGACCAGATCAGCGAGCTGGTACGGGTCTACGCGGGCGCCTACCGGGAGCGGATCCACGCCCTGGCCACCGGCGCCAAGAGCAGTGACATGTCGGAGCTGCCCTCCTTCACCCTGGACACCGCCGAGGGCCCGCTGCTGGACGCGCTGCGCTCGGCCCGCGCCCGCACCCGCTTCTCCCTCCTGGACTCGATGACGGAGATCCGCGACTTCGAGCGCCGCTTCACCCCGGGCCCGGGCACCATCGAGCTGGACGCGGCCACCCGCTACAAGGTGCTGGCCGCCTTCGACGGGTACCTGGAGACCCTGCCCGACGAGTCCCTCGTCCGGCCCGACTCCTACCGGGTCAAGGACGTGGTGGGGCGCCGCGGCGTCGGCATCGGCTCGGCCGGCCTGCCCTCCTACAACATCCTGCTGGAGGGGCACAGCGACGCCCTGGAGAACGACGTCGTGATCTACCTCAAGCAGGCCCAGACCCCGGCGGTCTCCCGGCACATCACCGACCGGGCGGTGCGCGAGTACTTCCACCACGAGGGGCACCGCACGGTGATCTCCCAGCGGGCGCTCCAGGCGCATGCCGACCCGTGGCTGGGCTGGGCCGAGCTGGACGGCTCGGGGCAGCTGGTGGCGGAGGTCTCCCCGTACGCGGTGGACCTGGACTGGTCCGACCTGGACGAGCCGGAGGAGATCGCCGCCGTCGTCGCGGACCTGGGCCGGGCCACGGCGACCATGCACGGCGCGGCGGACGCGGACGAGAGCGGCCAGACGCTGGTCCCCTTCTCGACCGAGCGGGCCATCGACGCGGCCATCGCGGCCGACGAGGAGGGCTTCGCCCGGCTGCTCGTGGACTTCGCCCACGCGTACGGGGCGCGGGCGCGCGCCGACCACCAGATCTTCGTGGACCTCTTCCGCAACGGCCGTCTCACTCCCCCGGCCACGGCTGGGAGGCGCCCCCGGTAATCAGGCGGGAACAGGACCTGCGGACCGATTTCACAGGGACCCGTGGCAGACTCGCGGCGATGGACATATCAGGGGTGGGGCTTCGAGGGCTGCGGGCCGCGCTGTTCAGCGCGCTCGTCGTGCTGCTCTCGGCCGGCTCGCACGTCCTCATGTCCCGGGTGCCGCTGCCGCCCGCGCTGGTGGGCGGGGCCTTCGCCGCCGTGTTCACCGTCTCCTACGCGCTGGCGGGCCGCGAGCGGGGCTTCGGCCCGATCGCCGCGCTGCTCGTCCCGCTGGAACTGGCCGCCGACACCGTCTTCACCGCCGGGCAGCACGTCTGCTACGGCCCCGCGGGCGGCCCGGTCTCGGGCCCGCTGCACGCACTGGGCCTGGACGAGCTGTGCGGCGGGACCCCGGTGGGCGGGCCGCTGGCCGAGGTGGCCGGACCGGCGGCCGATCCGGCCGCGCTGCTGTCCTCGCCCGGGCCGTGGGCGCCCTGGCTGCTGCTCGCCGCCCACGTCTCGGTCGGGCTGCTCGCCGCCGGATGGCTCCGCCACGGCGAACGGGCGCTGGCCCGGCTGCTGCGCGCGGTGGCCGCGGTCGCTTTCCGGCCACTGCTGCTGACGGGGGCCGGGGGGCCGGTGGCCGCGGGTCCCGCGCGGCGGACGCCGCGGCCGGCCCGGCCGGGCGCGGGGGCCCGTACGCGCTTCCCCGCACACTCCGTGGGACGGCGGGGACCTCCCGTGCTCGGCGCGCTCGCGAGCGCCTGACGCACGTACGGCATCCCTGACACGTCACACCCCACGGAGATCACGATGAGTTCACGCAACAGCCAGACCAACAAGGCGGCGGCCCGCGAGCGGCTGCGCGCCGAGCGCGAGGCACAGGCCAAGAAGGACAAGCTGCGCCGCCAGGTGGTCGTGGCCGGAGCGGTCCTCGCCGTACTGGCCCTGGCCGGCGGCGTCGGCTACGCGGTCGTGCAGGCCAACCAGCCCGGCCACTGGGAGAAGGCCGCCAAGGCCGAGCTGGTCAAGCCCAAGAACACCGAGGGCGAGGACGGCACCACGGTCGTCATCGGCAAGGCCGAGGCGAAGAAGACCCTGGAGCTCTACGAGGACTCGCGCTGCCCGGCCTGCGCCCAGTTCGAGCAGGCGGCGGGCGAGCAGGTCAAGAAGGACGTCGACGCGGGCAAGTACAAGCTCCAGTACTTCGGTGCCACCTTCATCGACAACATGGCCAAGGGCGAGGGTTCGAAGAACGCGCTGAGCGCGCTCGGCGCGGCGCTGAACGTCAGCCCGCAGGCCTTCCTCGACTACAAGGCCGCGCTCTACTCCAAGGACCTGCACCCCGAGGAGACCGTCGACAGCTTCGCCAAGGACGACTACCTGCTGAAGGTCGCGGACACGGTCCCGGCGCTCAAAGGCAACGCCGAGTTCAAGAAGGCCGTCGAGGACGGCACCTACGACCGGTGGGCGATGGAGATGTCCAAGGCCTTCGACAACTCCGGTGTGAAGGGCACGCCCACCCTGAAGATGGACGGCAAGAAGATCGACACTCCGCAGACGGCGGAGGCGTTCACGGCTGCGATCGACAAGGCCCTGCAGGGCTGAGCCCCGGCCATTCCGGAGGGCGGTTTCCGGACAGGCCGGACCAACGGGCGGGTGGACTCCCAGAGTTCGCCCGCCCGTTGCGTGTCCGGGCCTGTTCCCGTGCCCATACCCGCCAGTAATATGATCATCCGTGACCAGTCATCTCTCCTCTTCCGCCGCCGCGGCAACTCCTCGCCGCCGCACGGTCGTCCTCGCCGCCGCGGCCACCGCCGCGCTGGCCCCCCTCACCTCGCTGGGCGCCACGGCCGCCCACGCCGCCGGCAGTGCGCCGGCCTTCCTGCACGGCGTCGCCTCGGGCGACCCGCTGCCCGACGGGATCCTGCTCTGGACCCGCGTGACCCCCACCGCCGAGGCCGTGCCCGGCTCCGGCCTCGGCCCGGCGGTCCAGGTGGGCTGGGAGGTGGCCTCGGACAAGGCCTTCTCCCGGGTCGTCGCGAGCGGCACCGTCACCGCGAGCGCCGCCACCGACCACACGGTCAAGGTGGACGTGCGCGGGCTCCAGCCGCAGACCCCGTACTGGTACCGGTTCACCGCCGGCGCCACCGTCTCCCCCGTCGGGCGCACCCTGACCACCGCGGGCCACGACGTGACCACCGCCGGGGTCCGCTTCGGCGTGGTCTCCTGCGCCAACTGGGAGGCCGGGTACTTCTCCGCCTACCGGCACCTGGCCGCCCGTACCGACCTCGACGCGATCCTGCACCTCGGCGACTACATCTACGAGTACCAGACCGGGGGTTACCCGGAGGCGAAGTACGTCGTGCGCCAGCACGAGCCGAAGAACGAGATCGTCACGCTGGCCGACTACCGCGTCCGGCACGGCAAGTACAAGACGGACGCCGACCTCCAGGCCCTGCACCACGCGCACCCGGTCATCGCCATCTGGGACGACCACGAGTTCGCCGACGACACCTGGGCGGGCGGCGCCGCGAACCACACCCCGGACACCGAGGGCGAGTGGGCGGCCCGCGCGGCCGCCGCCAAGCAGGCGTACTTCGAGTGGATGCCCGTACGCGCCTCCGTCGCGGGCACCGTCTACCGGCGGCTGCGTTTCGGCACCCTCGCCGACCTGCACCTCCTCGACCTGCGCTCCTTCCGTTCGCAGCAGGTCAAGGCGGGCAGCGGATCGGTGGACGACCCGGAGCGCACCATCACCGGGCGCGCCCAGCTGGACTGGCTCAAGTCGGGCCTCGCGAGCTCGAACGCGACCTGGAAGCTGGTCGGCACCTCGGTGATGATCTCGCCGGTGGCCTTCGCCTCGCTGCCCGCGCACCTGCTGGCGCCGCTCGCCAAGCTGCTCGGCCTGCCCGAAGGCGGCATAGCGGTCAACGTGGACCAGTGGGACGGGTACACGGACGACCGCAAGGAGCTGCTCGGCCACCTCAAGGACCGGAACATCAAGAACACCGTGTTCCTGACCGGCGACATCCACATGGCGTGGGCGAACGAGGTCCCGGTGAACATGGCCACGTACCCCGGTTCGGGGACGGCGGCGACCGAGTTCGTGGTCACCTCGGTGACTTCCGACAACATCGACGACATCCTGCACGTGCCGGAGAACACCGCCTCACTGGTCGCCGAGTCCGCCGTCAAGGCCGCCAACTGGCACGTGAAGTGGCTGGACATGGACGCGCACGGTTACGGCGTGCTCGACGTGACGGCGGAGCGCTCGCAGATGGACTACTACGTGGTCTCCGACAAGCGCCGCCAGGACGCCACCGCCGCGTGGTCCCGCTCGTACCGCACGCTGAACGGCACTCAGAAGGTGGAACGGGCCGACCGACCGGTTCGCTGATTACCCGTCAAATTTGTTGTTGCAAGGGGCCCCTGGTGTAGACCAGGGGCCCCTTGTGCATCAGAAGCAACAAATCTTTTACGTAAGAGTCTTGACCACCTCATGTCATGGACACATAAGCTTCGCGCCAGCCGAAGAGATCCTTCGGCCGAAAACCCCCCACCGCGAGGAGCACCCGTGCGCGCTGTTGCCCGCATATCCCCCCTTCTCCGCCGCCGCCTGATGGGCACGGCGGTCCTGGCCGGAACCCTGGCGTTCACCCCGCTCGCCGCCCCCACGACGATCGCCGCCGCCAAGACCCCCGCCGAGGTGTGCGCCGAACAGGGCTCGACCGGGGCCGCCGCCAACGCCCGTGTCGCGCGCCCCGAGGACCAGCACGCGGCCGAGCCCAACGAGGTCACCGAGACCCAGGCGAAGGCCATGGACGCCGACCTCAAGGCGAAGCTGGACAAGGCCCTGAAGAACCAGCCGCAGCGCAGCCTGCGTGCCGCCGAGGCCGTCACGACGATCCCGGTGTACTTCCACGTCGTCCACTCCGGCACCACCGGAAAGCTGACGTCCACCCAGATCAACAACCAGCTGGCGGTCCTCAACGCGGCCTACGGCGGCCAGGGCACCGGCAATGTGAACACCAACTACCAGTTCACCCTGGCCACGACCGACTACACGGACAACGCCTCCTGGTACAACCTGGCTTCCGGCTCCCAGGCCGAGAAGGACATGAAGAACACCCTGCGCAAGGGCGGCGCCGGCGCGCTGAACTTCTACACCGCCAACCTGTCGGGCGGCCTGCTCGGCTGGGCGACCTTCCCGACCTCGTACGCCTCCAGCCCCAAGATGGACGGCGTGGTCGTGCTCGACACCTCCCTGCCGGGCGGCTCGGCGGCCAACTACAACGAGGGCGACACCGCGACCCACGAGGTCGGCCACTGGATGGGCCTGTACCACACCTTCCAGGGCGGCTGCACCGGAAACGGCGACTACGTCTCCGACACCCCGGCCGAGAAGAGCGCCGCGTACGAGTGCCCGACCGGCCGCGACTCCTGCGCCAGCAAGACCGGCGTGGACCCGATCCACAACTTCATGGACTACACGTACGACTCCTGCATGTACCAGTTCACGGCCGGTCAGGTTGCCCGCATGACGAGCAGCTGGACCGCCTACCGGGCAGGCTGACCCTCAGGTCGTGACTGCTCTACCCTGGCGCCATGAGCGCGCCGGGGGACGTGATCGACGGACGGTTCGAGCTGGTTGAAAAGCTCGGCAGCGGAGGTATGGGCACGGTCTGGCGAGCGCTGGACCGTGCCCTGCACCGTGATGTGGCCGTCAAGGAGGTCCGGCCTCCCGCCGGCCACGAACACGGCGGGGCCGCGCGGCGGCTGCGCGCTCGCGTACTGCGCGAGGCCCGCGCCCAGGCCCGGATCAGCCACCCCAACGTGGTCACCCTCCACCACATCGTGGACGAGGACCCGCACCCGTGGCTCGTGATGGAGCTGCTGCCCGGCTACTCCCTCCAGCACCGCCTGGACCGGGGCCCGCTGGAGCCGGCCGAGACCGCCCGCATCGGCCGCGAGGTCCTCGCCGGACTCCGCGCGGTACACGCCGCCGGGATCCGCCACCGTGATGTGAAACCCGCCAACGTGCTGCTGCGGGCGGACGGTTCCGCCGTCCTGACCGACTTCGGTATCGCCGCGATCCAGGACGCGCCCTCGCTGACACCGGCCGGGGACGTCATCGGGACCCCCGAATACCTGGCGCCCGAGCGCATCCGCGGCGCCGACCTGCCCGCCTCCGACCTGTGGTCGCTCGGCATGACGCTGTACGTGTGCGTCGAGGGCGTCAGCCCGATGCGCCGCGCCACCAGCCTGGCCACGCTGGCCGCCGTCCTGGACGACCCGGTCCCGCCGCCGCGCCGGGCCGGCGCCCTGGGCCCCGTACTGGCGGACCTGCTGGTCCGCGATCCGGCCGCCCGGCCCGCTCCCGAGGAACTGGACGCGCGGCTCGCGGCGGTCGCCCGCGGCGCCAAGGCCGCGCCGGCACCGCCGACTCCATCTGCCCCGACGCCCGCGCCGCAGGACGGGGTCCCGCCGCCGCGGAGCCCGGCCGGCGGCCGCTTCGGGCCGCCGCCGACGCTGCCCCCGAAGCCGGCACCCCGCGGCTGAAACAGGGTTCCTACAGGGTGTCGAGGAAACCGATCGCGACCTTCCAGGCCTGCTCGGCGGCCTCGGCGTCGTAGTCCTCCAGCCCCGGGTCGGTGAACAGGTGCCCGGCGCCCGGGTAGCTGTGGACCTCCACATCGGCCCCGGCCCGTTGCATCCGCAAGTACCAGGCCGTCAGCCAGTCGTGCGGCTCGAAGGGGTCCGGGTCCGCGATGTGCAGCTGCACGGGCAGCTCGTCCACCGAGGCGTCGTCCGCGACGTCGGCCGTGCCGTGCAGGAGCAGCAGCCCGCGCGCCTTGTCGTCGGCCAGCGCCAGGTGCTGCGCGACGGAGCCGCCGAAGGAGAAGCCGGCGTAGACCAGGCCCTGATCGGAGTAGGGGGCGGAGGCCAGAACCGCGCGCTTGAGCAGCTCGTCACGGCCGATCTCGTCCCGGTGGGCCATGCCCTCCTCGACGGTCCCGAAGGTGCGTCCCTCGAAGAGATCCGGTACCTGGACCTGGTGCCCGGCCGCGCGCAGCCGGTCGGCCGCCGCGTGCACCGCGGGCCGCAGCCCGTACGTCGAATGGAAAAGCATGATGTTCATGCCTCCCATCGTGCCAGTTTGCGCGGACCGCTTCCGGTTACCTTCCTAGCCATGGATATGGAGACCGTCCTGCGCCCCGTCACGGTCGTCGGCGGCACGCTGGTCGTCACCCTGATCGCCGGGTGGCTGCTGGACCTGCTGCTGCGCCGGGCCGACGCCCGGCACCCCGAGACCCCCCTGTGGGGTCTGCTGCGCCGCTGCCGGCTGCCGTTCCAGGTCGTGCTCTGCACCTCGCTGCTCAGAGGGTCCTACCGCAGGGCCGGGATCCTGCCCGACCACGCCTTCGTCGTCGGCCGGACCCTCACGCTGGTGCTGATCGCCTCCGTGGCCTGGCTGGCGGTGCGCATCGCGACCGCCGCCGTCGACTCCACGTACGCGCGCTACGCCGCGGTCACCCAGGACGACGCCCGGGTCCGCCGGGTCCGTACCCAGGTCACGCTGATCCAGCGGGTGGTCACGGCGGTGGTGGTCGTGGTCGCGGCGGCGGCCATGCTCCTGACCTTCCCGCCGATGCGTACGTTCGGCGCCTCGATGCTGGCCTCCGCGGGTGTACTCGGCATCGTCGCGGGCATCGCCGCCCAGTCCTCGCTGAGCAACCTGTTCGCCGGCCTCCAGATCGCCTTCGGCGACACCGTCCGCATCGGCGACACGGTCGTGGTCGACGAGGAGTGGGGCAAGGTCGAGGAGATCACGCTGACCTTCCTGACCGTCCGCACCTGGGACGAGCGGCGCATCACGATGCCTGTGTCGTACTTCACGAGCAAGCCGTACGAGAACTGGTCGCGCGGCGGCGCGCAGATGACGGGCACCGTCTTCTGGCACGTGGACCACAGCGCCCCCGTCGGCCTGATGCGGGAGCAGCTCCAGGTCATCCTCCAGGACGTCCCGGAGTGGGACGGCCGCGGGTCCGGCCTGGTGGTGACGGACACCACCCCGCACACGGTGCAGGTCCGGGCGGTGGTCACGGCGAAGGACGCGGACGATCTGTGGACGGTGCGCTGCGCGGTGCGCGAACGTCTGATCGCGTGGCTGCTGACCCACCACCCGTACGCCCTCCCCCGCGTCGTCACGTCGGAGGCCGCCCCCCGCCCGGCGCCCTGAGGCCCCGCCCGCGGCCACCCTCCTCGCCCCGGACCGCTACGCGGTCTGGAGCAGGGCGGCCGCGCACTCCTCGGCGAGGTCCTCCGTGTGGGGCGGCAGCGGCTGTCCGGCGCGCAGGTGGCGGCGTACGACGGCGAGCGGCAGGTCGACCAGGGCCAGGGTGACGCGCTCCTGGTCCTGCGGCCCGGCCGCGCCGAGGGCCTCGCCGAGGCTGCCGAGCGAGGCGTACACGCGCGCGTTGCCGGAGTCGGCGCGCCGGGTGTGCTCCTCGGACCAGTCGGCGCGGCCGAACTCCGCGGGTCCGTACAGCAGGAGGGCGGCCTCCTGCGGGTGGGCGCGGCTCCACGAGACCACGTACCGCGCCGCGGCGCGGGCGGCCCGGCGGGCGTCGGGATCAGCGCGGAGCACGTCGAAGTAGCCGTCCTGGAACCGCTCCACGGTACGCAGCCACACCTCGGCGAGCAGGGCCGTACGCCCGGCGAAGCGGTGGTACATGGAGCCGCTGGGCGCGCCGACCGCATGGGCGACGGCCGACATGGTCACCCCGCCCGGTCCGGCGGAGGCGGCCAGCCGGACGGCGGCGTCGAGGATCTGGTCGGTGTCGAAGCGGGGTGGTCTCGCCATGAATCAGAGAGTACCCTCCAATTAATTAGAGACACCTCTCCAATCAAGCCCTGGAGGAGACCCATGCCCGTGTACAACGTGCACGAACGCCTGCTGCCCGCCACAGCGGAGGAGGTGGGCGCGCTCATCGACAGCCTGTCCGACGGCTCGGCCGACCGGCTGTGGCCGTACCGGAACTGGGGTGCGATGGAATTCGACCGCCCGCTCTCGGTCGGCGCGGCCGGAGGCCACGGACCGGTTCGCTACACGGTCGCCGCGTACGTGCCGGGGATCTGGATCCGCTTCGCCTTCACCGGGCCGCGCGGCTTCCACGGCTTCCACGAGTTCGCCGCGCTGCCCGTCGACGAGGGGCGCACCGTGCTGCGGCACACCCTCTCGATGCGCGTGACCGGCCTCGCCCGGCTGACCTGGCCCCTGGCGTGGCGCCCGGCGCACGACGCCTGCCTGGAGGACGGCCTGGACCGCGCCGAACGCGCCTGCGCCGGCCAGCTCCCCCGCCCGGCCCGCTGGTCGCGCTACGTCCGCCTGCTCCGCAAGGTCGACCGCTGACCCGCGGACTCCGTCGGCTACGGACTCCGCAGGCTCCGCACGTCCAAGTGCCGCAGCACCCGGTCCACGATCTCCGGATCGGAGCCGGGTTCGCTGCGGGCGGCCAGCACCTCGTGGCGGGCGGCGGACATCATCTCGCGCTGGATCCGCTGGATCTCCCGGATCCGCTCCACCCGCTGCGCGTACGCTTCCCTGCGCTCCTCGTCGACCATGTCGGGGCTGATACGGGCTCCCACGTCGTAGGCGCGTCGGTACAGCGTCTCCACCAGGTCCTCCGGCAGCTCCTCCACCGCCTCGATCTCCTTCAGCCGCCGCTTCGCGGCCTTCGCGGCGCGGATCGCCAGCTGCCGCTCGATCTCCCGGTCCGCGTCCGTGTCGGCCTCGACCCCCAGCTTCCGTACCAGCCACGGCAGGGTCAGCCCTTGGAGCACCAGCGTCGCCATGATCACGGCGAAGGCGATGAAGACGATCTGGTCCCGCGCGGGGAAGGGCTCACCCGCGTCAGTCCGGAGGGGAATGGCGAGGGCCAGTGCCACCGAGGCCACCCCCCGCATCCCGGCCCACCACATGACCACGCTCTCCCGCCAGCTCAGCGGGATCTCCTCGTCGTAGTCGCGCCGCGTGTGCAGCTTCTGGGCGAGCCAGCCCGCCGGCAGCAGCCACACCAGCCGTACGCCGACCACCACCGCGACCACGACCGCCGCCCACCCGGCCATCTCCCACGCACGTCCGCGCGCCGTGCCGAACACGTTGTGCAGCTCCAGCCCGATCAGCCCGAACGCCACCCCTGTGACCAGCATGTCGACGACTTCCCAGAACGTGTGGCCGGCGAGCCGGCCCAGCACGTCATCGGCGTCGCTCGCGTACTCGGCGAGGAACAGGGCGGTCGTCAATACGGCCAGCACCCCCGACCCGTGCAGCTCCTCGGCCAGCACGTACGCCACGAAGGGCACCAGCAGCGTCAGCCCGATCTGGAGCGTGGCATCGCCGAGCAGCCCCATGAGCCGGTTGGCCGCCCAGCCGAGGGCCAGTCCGACCACCACGGCGACGACGGCGGACAGCCCGAACTCCCCCAGCGCGTCGGGCCAGGAGAAGCTGCCGCTGACGGCGGCGGCGATGGCCACGTGATAGAGGACGATCGCCGTCACGTCGTTGAAGAGCCCCTCGCCCTCCAGGATCGACACCATCCGGCGGGGCAGCCCGAGCGAACCCGCGACGGCGGTGGCGGCGATCGGGTCGGGCGGGGCGACGAGCGCGCCGAGCGCGACGGCGGCGGCGATCGGCAGCCCGGGCACCACGGCGTGCGCGACGGCCGCGACTGCGGCGGTCGTGACGAACACCAGAGCCACGGCGAGCAGCAGGATCGGCCGGACGTTGGCGGCGAACTGCCGCCAGGAGGTGCGCTGCGCGGAGGCGTACAGCAGCGGCGGCAGCACCAGCGGCAGGATGTACTCGGGCGGGACGTCGACGTCGGGCACCACCGGCACGAGGGCGAGGATCACCCCGCCGATGGTCATGAGCACGGGCGCGGGCAGTCCGAGCCGGTCCCCGAGCGGCACGGTGACCACGGCCCCGAGCAGCAGCACGAACAGCAGAGCAAGCTGATCCACTCCCCCACCCTGCCAGTCCGCTGCGCTCGGCTCGCCACGGTGAGGCCGGCCCGCCAACGTGTCGGGCCTCCGCCCCGCACCCCTACGGCGCCGTACCGGGGCTCCGCCCCGCACCCCCTACGGCGCCCCGGACCCCGCGCCTCAAAGCCGGCGGGGCTGAAATTGCCCTACGGGCAATCCAGCCCGCGCCGGGCAGACGGCACCAGCCAAAATCCAGCCTCGCCGGCTTTGAGGCGCGGGGTCCGGGGCGGAGCCCCGATCTTGAACCCGGCGGGCACAACCCAGCCCAGCCAAATCCAGCCTCGCCGGCGTTTGAGGCGCGGGGTCCGGGGCGGAGCCCCGGGTCTTTGAGCCGCGGCGGCGATGGGGCCCCGGTAGCGGCGGCGCGGAGGGGCGGCCCGGCCAGGGCTACGGCAGGGGGCGCCGCATCGCGCGGTGCGGGATGCCCGCGTCCTGGAACTCGGGGCCATAGGCCACGTACCCGAGCCGCTCGTAGAAGCCAAGGGCATGGGTCTGCGCGCCCAGATCCACCGACCCGAGCCCCAACCGCCCCGCCTCCGCCTCGATCGCGCGCACCAGGGCGACACCCACACCCAGCCCGCGCGCGGACTTCCGTACGGCCAGCCGACCCAGCGAGCCGACGTCCTCGGAGCCGGTCTTGGCCAGCGCCGCGGCCCCGTGCAGCAGCCGCCCCGTACCCAGCGGCACCCCGTCCGGCCCGACGGCCAGTACGTGCACCGCGTCCGCGTCGTACGCGTCGTACTCGATCGACTCCGGCACGGACTGCTCGACCACGAACACCTCGGTCCGGACCTCGAAGCAGGCCGCCATGTCGGCCTCCCCGACCGCCACCCGGACCTCGAACGAGGGCGTGGTCACTCGCTCTCCGCCCGGATCACGTCCAGCGCGTGCTGAAGGTCGGCCGGGTAGTGGCTCTCGAACTCGACCCACTGCCCGTCCGACGGGTGCTCGAAGCCGAGCCGCACCGCGTGCAGCCACTGCCGGGTCAGCCCCAGCCGCTTGGCGACGGTCGGGTCGGCGCCGTACGTCAGGTCGCCGACGCACGGGTGCCGGTGCGCGGACATGTGCACGCGGATCTGGTGCGTACGCCCGGTCTCCAGCTTGATGTCCAGCAGCGAGGCGGCGCGGAAGGCCTCGATCAGGTCGTAGTGCGTGACGGAGGCCTTGCCCTCCTGGGTCACGGCCCACTTGTAGTCCGCGCTCGGGTGCCGGCCGATCGGCGCGTCGATCGTGCCGCTCATCGGGTCCGGGTGCCCCTGGACGAGCGCGTGGTAGCGCTTGTCGACGATCCGCTCGCGGAACTGGTTCTTCAGCGAGGTGTAGGCACGCTCCGACTTCGCGACGGCCATCAGACCGGACGTACCGACGTCGAGGCGGTGCACGATGCCCTGGCGCTCGGCCGCGCCGGAGGTGGAGATCCGGTAGCCGGCCGCGGCGAGGCCGCCGATGACGGTGGTGCCGGTCCAGCCGGGGCTCGGGTGGGCGGCGACGCCCACCGGCTTCATGATGACGACGATGTCGTCGTCGTCATGGACGATCTCCATGCCCGGGACGGGCTCGGCGACGACCTCGACCGGCCGCAGCGGTGCGGGCATCTCGACTTCGAGCCAGGCGCCACCGTGCACACGCTCGGACTTCCCGACGACACTGCCGTCGACCGACACCTTCCCCGCGGCCGCGAGTTCGGCCGCCTTCGTCCGGGAAAACCCGAACATACGGGCGATGGCGGCGTCGACGCGCTCGCCTTCCAGGCCATCGGGAACGGGCAGGGTGCGGACCTCGGGAATCGTACTCACCTGTCGAGTATGCAGGACTCGGCAGATGGGCATTCCCGCGATCAGTCCTTGTGGACGGTCCCGTCCGGGTCCAGACCCTTGAACGACAGCAGGACGATCAGGATGCCGCCGCACACGATCGCCGAGTCGGCGAGGTTGAAGACCGCGAAGTGGGCCGGCGCGATGAAGTCGACGACCGCGCCCTGGAACACGCCCGGCGAACGGAAGATCCGGTCGGTGAGATTGCCCAGCGCGCCGCCCAGCAGCAGGCCCAGCGCGATCGCCCACGGCAGGCTGTAAAGCTTGCGCGCCAGCCGCACGATCACCACGATCACGGTGGCCGCGATGCAGGTGAAGATGATCGTGAAGGCCTCGCCGAAGCCGAAGGCGGCGCCGGGGTTGCGGATCGCCTCGAACCGCAGCAGGTCGCCGATGAGCTCGATCGGCGGCTGGTGCTCCAGCTTCGCCACGACCAGCATCTTGCTGCCGAGGTCCAGCAGGTACGCCAGCAACGCCACGACGAGCAGTGCCACGATCCGCCGGCGCCCCTTGGGCCCGGCGGACTCAGGCTCGGCGTCGTCCCCGACCTCCGGCGTACCGATGATGCGCTCCGCCTCTGCCACGTGAGTCCCTCGAACTAGCTCGAACCAGGTTGAGACACGAGGGTACGTCAGGGCACCCGCCCACCGCCCGCCCGAGGCCCACCGGACAGGACCTAGTGCCGCCGCTCCTGCTTCTGCTTGCAGTCCACGCACAGCGTGGCCCGCGGGAAGGCCTGCATCCTGGCCTTGCCGATGGGCTGCCCGCAGGTCTCGCAGAGGCCGTACGTGCCCGCCTCCAGCCGTTCCAGGGCCCGCTCGGTCTGCTCCAGCATCGAGGTGGCGTTCGCCGCGAGGGCCAGCTCCGACTCCCGGGTGATGTTCTTGGTGCCCGTGTCGGCCTGGTCGTCGCCCGCGCCGTCGCCCGAGTCCCGCATGAGGCCGGAGATGGCCACCTCCGAGGCGTCGAGCTCCGCGCGCAGCCTCAGCGCCTCGCTCATCAGCTCGCTGCGGGCCTCCTCGACCTCCACGGGCGTCCAGGGGTCCTCCCCGGGCCGTACGGCGAGCTCACCGGGCGCGGTGACCGCCGTGACCCTCGCCTTGGGCAGCCCGCTGGTCGCGGCCGCGGCCGTCTTCCTCGCCGTACCGGTGCTCTTCTTGGCAACCACGTTCCGGACTCCCGTCTTCTTCGCGGCCTGCGCCGCCCCCTCGGCCCCGGCCGGCTTGGCCGTGGCCTGCCGCTTCGCGACGGCAGTCGTCTTCTTCACGGCGGTCGCCTTGACGGCAGCCGTCGCCTTCTTCGCGGTCGTCCTGACGGCGTCGGTCGCCTTCCTCGCGGTCGCCTTCTCGGCAGTCACGTTCGTCGCGTTCGCTTTCGTCGCGTTCGCCTTCGTCCCGCTCGCCTTCGCCTTCGTCGCGGTCGCCTTCTTCGCCACTGCCTTCTTCGCGGTCGCCTTCTTGACCGGTGCCGCATCGACGGCGGTCGCCTTGACGGCTCCCGCTCTCCTGGCCGGCGCCTTCTTCGCCGGTGCCTCGGCCAGCGCCTTCCCGGCAGTACCGGCGATCTTCTTCGCCACCATGGCCGCGGCCCCTTCACATACTGTGATAATTGCTCGCGAATCGTGCCGGAACGATAAATCGGCACCGGCCCCGCGGCAACGGGGCACGCATCCGGCGAGGCCAACCTGCATCCGTTGTGCCCATCCGGAGGCCCCGTAACCCGCCCCACCCGCCCCACAGGAGTCCGTACCGGCGCGTCGGCCCATTCGGGTCACGCGAGCGGCCCTCCCGCGCCCCCGCCACGCCGTGCCGCCGGGCCCCGCGCGGGCCCCCGTAAACCGGTCTGCCGAGCGCCCCCCGGCCCCGTACACTGGGCCCAGCGAGAGGCATGGATGGGGACGAGTAGCGTCGGACGCAGCCAGGAGCGACCCGGGGACGGTGAGAGCCCGGGGGCGAGCGCGATGTGAAGGATCACCCCGGAGCCGCCGGAAGAAAGCGCGCACGGATGCCCGCGAGGGTCCCGTACGGCGAGTAGAACCGGCTTCGCACCCCAATGAGGGGGCCGCCGGACCCGTCCGGAGGCCAAGGAGGGTGGTACCGCGGGAGCAGCATGTCCCTGAAACCAGGGAGTGCCTCTCGTCCCTCCGGACGGAAGTGACACCCCGCCGGAGGAAGAGTTCAGCCTCATGACCACACCGCCGCAGTACCGCCCGGTCCCCGCCCAGGTCGACCTGCCTGCCCTCGAGCACGCCGTCCTCGACTTCTGGCGCGAGAGCAAGACCTTCGCCAAGACCTTGGAGCAGTCCGAGGGCCGCCCCGAGTGGGTCTTCTACGAGGGCCCGCCGACCGCGAACGGCATGCCCGGCGCGCACCACATCGAGGCCCGCGTCTTCAAGGACGTCTTCCCCCGGTTCCGCACCATGCGCGGCTACCACGTGGCCCGCAAGGCCGGCTGGGACTGCCACGGCCTGCCCGTCGAGCTCGCCGTCGAGAAGGAGCTCGGCTTCAACGGCAAGCAGGACATCGAGGCGTACGGCATCGCCGAGTTCAACGCCAAGTGCCGCGAGTCCGTGACCCGCCACACCGACGCGTTCGCCGAGCTCACGACCCGGATGGGCTACTGGGTCGACCTGGACGACGCCTACCGGACCATGGACCCCGAGTACGTCGAGTCCGTGTGGTGGTCGCTGAAGGAGATCTTCAACAAGGGCCTGCTCACCCAGGACCACCGCGTCGCCCCCTGGTGCCCCCGCTGCGGCACCGGCCTCTCCGACCACGAGCTGGCCCAGGGCTACGAGACGGTCGTCGACCCCTCCGTCTTCGTCCGCTTCCCGCTGACCTCCGGCCCGCTCGCGGGCGAGGCGGCACTCCTCGTCTGGACGACGACCCCCTGGACCCTGGTCTCCAACACGGCCGTGGCCGCGCACCCGGACGTCACGTACGTCGTCGCGCGCCGTACCGGCGTCGAGGACTCCGAGAACCTCGTGGTCGCCCAGCCGCTGCTGGAGAAGGCCCTCGGCGAGGGCTGGGAGGCCACCGGCCAGACGTTCACGGGCAAGGAGATGGAGCGCTGGATGTACGAGCGCCCGTTCTCCCTCGTGGAATTCCCGGCGCCCGCCCACTACGTCGTGAACGCCGAGTACGTCACGACCGAGGACGGCACCGGTCTGGTCCACCAGTCCCCCGCCTTCGGCGCCGACGACCTCGCGGTCTGCCGCGCCTACGGCCTGCCGGTCGTGAACCCGGTCCGCCCCGACGGCACCTTCGAGGAGGAGGTCCCGCTCGTCGGCGGCGTCTTCTTCAAGAAGGCCGACGAGAAGCTGACCGCCGACCTGGACGCGCGCGGCCTGCTCTTCAAGCACATCGCGTACGAGCACAGCTACCCGCACTGCTGGCGCTGCCACACGGCCCTGCTCTACTACGCGCAGCCGTCCTGGTACATCCGCACCACCGCCGTCAAGGACGCGATGCTGCGGGAGAACGAGAAGACCAACTGGTTCCCGGACTCCGTCAAGCAGGGCCGCTTCGGCGACTGGCTGAACAACAACATCGACTGGGCGCTCTCCCGCAACCGCTACTGGGGCACCCCGCTGCCGATCTGGCGCTGCGAGGAGAACCACCTCACCTGCGTCGGCTCGCGCGCGGAGCTGAGCGAGCTGACCGGGCAGGACCAGTCCGCCCTGGACCCGCACCGCCCGTACATCGACGACGTCACCTTCACCTGCACGCACGAGGGCTGCTCCCTGACCGCGGTGCGCGTGCCGGAGGTCATCGACGCCTGGTACGACTCGGGCTCGATGCCGTTCGCGCAGTGGGGCTACCCGTACAAGAACAAGGAGATCTTCGAGAAGCGCTACCCGGCGCAGTTCATCTCGGAGGCCATCGACCAGACGCGCGGGTGGTTCTACACGCTGATGGCCGTCGGCACCCTGGTCTTCGACAAGTCCTCGTACGAGAACGTGGTCTGCCTGGGCCACATCCTCGCCGAGGACGGCCGCAAGATGTCCAAGCACCTGGGCAACATCCTCCAGCCCATCCCGCTCATGGACCAGCACGGCGCGGACGCGGTGCGCTGGTTCATGGCGGCCGGCGGCTCCCCGTGGGCGGCCCGCCGCGTGGGCCACGGCACGATCCAGGAGGTCGTCCGCAAGACCCTCCTCACGTACTGGAACACGGTCGCCTTCCAGGCCCTGTACGCCCGTACGTCGAACTGGGCCCCCTCCGCGGCCGACCCGGCCCCGGCGGACCGCACGGTCCTCGACCGCTGGCTGCTCTCCGAGCTCCACACCCTCGTCGCCGACGTCACGGACGCGATGGAGGCCTACGACACCCAGCGCGCGGGCAAGCTGCTGTCCTCCTTCGTGGACGACCTCTCCAACTGGTACGTCCGCCGCTCGCGCCGCCGCTTCTGGCAGGGCGACGCGGCCGCGCTCCGCACCCTGCACGACGTGGTCGAGACGGTCACCCGCCTCATGGCTCCGCTGACGCCCTTCATCACGGAGCGGGTCTGGCAGGACATGATCGTCCCGGTCACCCCGGAGGCCCCGGAGTCGGTGCACCTGTCGTCGTGGCCGCAGGCGGACGCGTCTCAGGTCGACCGGACCCTGTCCCAGCAGATGCTGCTGGTGCGCCGCCTGGTCGAGCTGGGCCGGGCGACGCGTGCCGAGTCGGGCGTGAAGACCCGCCAGCCGCTGTCGCGCGCGCTGGTCGGCGCGGTCGGCTTCGACGCGCTGTCCCCGGAGCTCCAGTCCCAGATCACGGAGGAGCTGAACGTCTCCTCCCTGGCCTCGCTCTCCGAGGTCGGCGGGTCGCTGGTGGACACCACGGCGAAGGCCAATTTCCGGGCGCTGGGCAAGCGGTTCGGCAAGGGCGTGCAGGACGTCGCGAAGGCGGTGGCAGCGGCCGACGCGGCGGAGCTGTCGCTGGCCCTCCGGTCCGGCGAGGCCACGGTCGTCGTCGACGGCTCCCCGGTCACCCTCACCCCGGAGGAGGTCATCATCACGGAGACCCCCCGCGAGGGCTGGTCGGTGGCGTCCGACTCGGGCGCGACGGTGGCCCTGGACCTGGAGATCACCCCGGAGCTGCGGCTGGCGGGCCTGGCGCGTGACGCGATCCGCCTGATCCAGGAGGCTCGGAAGAACTCCGGCCTCGACGTGGCCGACCGCATCGCCCTCCGCTGGACCTCCGGGTCCCCGGAGGTGGTCACGGCCCTGACGGACCACGCGACCCTGATCGCGGACGAGGTCCTGGCCACGGACTTCGCCTCCGGCGAGGCCGACGCCACGTACGGCGAGGCCTTCACGGACGAGCCCCTCGGCCTGACGTTCCGCCTCCGCAAGGCGTAACGGCCACCACGACAAACGGCGCCCCCTCCGGGGGCGCCGTTTGTCGTTGCGACACAGCGGGCCGGACCGGATTCGAACCGGCGTCTTCCCTCCTGCGGAGGGGGCGCGACGACCTCTGCGCTACCGGCCCGCTGCGCGTCGGCCACTGTACCGACCCCGGCCTGCCCTTCCCCGCCCCGCCCTGTCACCGTTTCCCGGGCTCTGCCCAGACCCGTGCGCCTCAATCGCCGGGCACAACCCCAGCCCCGCCGGCGTTTGAGGCGCGGGGTCCGGGGCGGAGCCCCGATCTTTCAGCCGCACCGGGCCCACCCAGCACAGCCCGCCAAATCCAGCCCCGCCGGCGTTTGAGGCGCGGGGCTCGGGGGCGGAGCCCCCGCAGCGGCGCCGAGCCCGGGTACGGGAACGGGAACGGGCCGGGCCCGGGTTCCAGAAGGAACCCGGGCCCGGCCCGTAAAGCGACTGCCGACAAGAGGCGGCGGCGGCGCCTAGTTGTCGTCCTCGTCGATCAGAAAGCCCCGCATGGGAGACGGCGCCTGCTGCATCGGCTGCGGCGCAGCCGGCCGCACCGGAGCCATCGGCTGGGTCATCGCCGGGGACATCTGCTGCTGGCCGCCGTACGACGGGCCGCCCATCGGGGAGGGACCGCCCATGGGGGACGGGCCACCCATCGAGGGACCACCCATGGTGTGACCCATCGCACCGGCCGGAGCCATCGAAGGCGACGGCGACGGCGGCAGCGCGGGACCGGCCGGGCTGCGCGGCGGGGCCAGGGAGTCGTCGGCCTGGGTCTCCAGCTGACGCAGCTGCGACTCCAGGTAGGACTTCAGGCGCGTACGGTACTCACGCTCGAAGCCCCGCAGGTCCTCGACCTTGCGCTCCAGCGTGGCACGGGCGGACTCCAGGGAGCCCATCGCGACGCGGTGCTTCTCCTGCGCGTCCCGCTCCAGCGCGTCGGCCTTGGCGCGGGCGTCCCGCTCCAGGCCCTCGGCGCGCGAACGGGCCTCGCCGACGATCTTGTTGGCCTCGGAACGGGCCTCCGCGATCGCCTGGTCGGCGGTCTGCTGCGCCAGCGACAGGACGCGGGCGGCGCTGTCGCCACCGGGGCCCTGCTGCGGAAGCTGCTGCGGCTGCTGCTGGTGCATCTGCTGCCCCATGGGCTGCATCTGCTGGCCCATCGGCTGCATCTGCTGGCCCATGGGCTGCATCTGCTGGCCCATCGGGTTCTGGCCGCCCATGGACTGCTGACCCATGCCCTGCGGGCCACCCATCGGGTGCTGCTGCATGGGGCCGCCCATGGGGCCCGGACCCTGCGGTCCGTGTCCGCCGGGGCCGGCGGGCAGCTGCGGCTGGCCGCCCGGCAGCTGCGGCGGGCCCATCTGCTGCTGCTGCGGCTGCGGCGGGCCGGATATGGCCGCGGGCACGGGGGCACCGGGGCCGCGCTGGTCCTGGGGCTCCGGCTTGCGCATGCCCTGCTGCTGCTGGTTCTGCGCGGCGGCACGCGTGGCGGCGGCCAGCTTGGCGCGCAGGTCCTCGTTCTCGCGCAGCAGGCGCGTCAGTTCGGACTCGACCTCGTCGAGGAAGGCATCGACCTCGTCCTCGTCATAGCCTTCTCGCAGGCGGACGGTCGTGAACTGCTTGTTCCGCACGTCCTCGGGAGTCAGCGGCATGTCTTCTTCACCTCTACGTAGTCGTCGGCAGTCGGCAAGACCGTATCGGGACTGTCCCCGCGCCTGCGGGGAAGCACATCGTTCACACGCTTCTCGCAGCGGTGCTCACGAAACTGATGAGGATGTAAACGATGATCATCAGAACGAAGAAGGACAGGTCGAGTGCCACGCCCCCGAGACGCAACGGCGGAATGAAACGCCGGAGAAGCTTGAGCGGTGGATCGGTGACAGTGTAGGTGGCCTCCAGAACGACCACCATCGCCTTGCCGGGTGTCCATGAACGTGCGAACTGGAACACGTAGTCCATGACCAGTCGGAAGATCAGCACGATCAGGAAGCACATCAGCGCGATGTAGACCACTTGCAGTGCGACGCCCATCCCGCGCTTCCCTCTCCCCGTTCTCGCTCTGTTCCCGGTCCCGTATCTGACGGATCGGTCTAGCTTTGGTTGAAGAACCCGCCCTCCGCGATGCGGGCCTTGTCCTCCGCCGTGACATCGACGTTAGCAGGCGACAGCAGGAACACCTTCTGTGTCACCCGTTCAATACTGCCGTGCAGGCCGAAGACGAGACCGGCGGCGAAGTCCACGAGACGCTTCGCGTCCGTGTCGTCCATCTCCGTGAGATTCATGATCACCGGAGTGCCCTCACGGAAGTGTTCCCCGATGGTACGGGCCTCGTTGTAGGTCCGGGGGTGCAGCGTCGTGATGCGGTACGGCTCCCGCTCGGAGACGACCTTGGGCATGATCACGGGGGCGTTCTTCTCCAGGTTGGTGCGGTCAGGTGTGATGGATGCCACGGGGGCAATTCGCGCGGGACGTCCGTTTTCTACCGGGATTGGGATGGGTTCCCGCTGCGCCGGAGGCTGTACGACTCGTACCGGTTCGTCCGTTACGGGCGTTTGGTGCACGGGCTGACGGTCTCGCTCGCGGGTCCGCTCCCGGGCCCGCTCCGGTTCCGGCTCGGGCTCGAACTCGTCGTCGGGGTCGTACCCCGGGTTGTCGTACCGGTCGTCCTCCACGAGGCCGAGGTAGACCGCCATCTTGCGCATCGCGCCGGCCATTCTCCGAGTCCTCCGCTCTGTGGTGGATCGCCCTGTCGCAGGTGCCGCTGTGTCACGAATGTCACCAACTGCCCGCGATCCACGTGGTCTGCCCGCCCATCAGCGGTAATGACCATATTTTCTGCTGTGGTCCGACTTTCTTGGCGACGTTACCCGAGCCGGGGTCTCGCGCCGAGTACCGCAGTGCCGACGCGTACATGTGTCGCACCGGCCGCAACGGCCTGTTCCAGATCCGCGCTCATCCCGGCCGACACCATCGTGGCAGCCGGATGGTCCGCGCGCAGGCGGGATGACAATTCCATCAGCCGCTCGAAAGCGACCTGTTCGCGCCCCGCGTACGGACCGGACAGCGGGGCGACGGTCATGAGGCCGTCGATCCGCAGTCCGGGCGCCCCCGCGACGAGGTCCGCCAACTCCGCGAGCTGCTCCGGCGCCGCGCCGCCCCGGGCCCCGCGCCCGCCCGACTCCGCGTCGAGGGCGATCTGCACGAGGCAGCCGAGTTCCCGGCCGGCGTTCGAAGCGGCCGCCGAGAGGGCGGTCACGAGCTTCGGACGGTCGACGGACTGCACCACATGCGCGTATCCCGCCACGGAACGGACTTTGTTCGTCTGCAACTGGCCGACGAAGTGCCAGCTGAGCGGCAGATCCGCGCAGGCCGCCGCCTTGGGCGCGGCATCCTGGTCACGATTCTCCGCAACATGACGGACGCCCAGCTCCGCCAGCAGTCGTACGTCGCTCGCGGGATAGGTCTTGGTGACCACGATGAGCGTCACCTCGTCCCGCTCGCGCCCCGCGGCCGCGCAGGCGGACGAGATACGTTCCTCCACCCGCGCCAGGTTCTCCGCGAGTTCCGACTTACGGTCCGTCATTTCCTATTCCAACCAGACATATCCGGCAAGCCGCCCGGTCACCCGGTCGCGGCGGTACGAGAAGTGGTCCCGCGACTCCAGTGTGCAGACCGCCGACCGGAGCGTGTCACTCACCCCCGCCTCCGCGAGCTGGGCGTGCACCCCGGCGACCACGTCGACGGCCGGTGTCCCCCAGCTCGTCTCGGCCCGGGCGGCCGGCACCACTTCGGATACCGCGTCCCGCATCTCGGCGGGCACCTCGTAGCAGCGCCCGCAGACCGCCGGTCCGGTACGGGCGACGATCCGCCCGGGCTCGGCCCCGAGGGCGACCATCGCCTCGACCGCGGCGGGGACCACCCCCGCGACCAGTCCGGGCCGGCCCGCGTGGGCGGCGCCCGCGACCCCGGCGACGGGGTCGGCCAGCAGGACCGGCGTGCAGTCGGCGGTGAGCACGGCGAGGGCGAGGCCCCGGCGGGCGGTCACCACCGCGTCCACCGACGGGATCCCCACCTGGGCGTCCCACGGACCGTCGACCACCGCCACGTCCCGGCCGTGCACCTGGTTCATCCAGACCACCAGGTCCGGGTCGAGTCCCAGGGACTTCGCCGCGAGCGCCCGGTTCGCGCGAACGGCGGCCGGGTCGTCTCCGACCGCGCCGCCGAGGTTGAGCTCTTCGTACGGAACGGCGCTCACCCCGCCCCACCGGTCGGTGAAGGCGAAGTGGGCGCCGCCCACGTGGTGCTGCTCCGGTGTCACTTCAAGAAGTCCGGGACATCCAGTTCCTCGGCCGGGCTGTCCTGGTACGGCCGGGCCGTCGGGACCTGCGGCGCGGGGGCCTGGGCCTCGACCGGGACCTCGACCGGAGCCGGCGGGTCCTCTCGCGGGGTGACCGTGCCGAGTCCGCCGAAGGCCGGGCGGGCCGGCTCGGCCGCGCGGACCGGCGCCGGGGCCGGCTCCTCGCGCTTCGTGGACGCGGCGCCGATGACGTTGTCCCGGCGGGCCGGGGGCTGTCCGCCGTCGAAGCCGGCGGCGATGACGGTGACCCGTACCTCGTCGCCGAGCGCGTCGTCGATGACGGCACCGAAGATGATGTTCGCCTCGGGGTGCGCGGCCTCGCTCACCAGCTGCGCGGCCTCGTTGATCTCGAAGAGACCGAGGTCCGAGCCGCCGGAGATGGAGAGCAGCACGCCACGGGCGCCGTCGATGGACGCCTCCAGCAGCGGCGAGGAGATCGCCATCTCGGCCGCGGCCACCGCGCGGTCGTCGCCGCGGGCCGAGCCGATGCCCATCAGGGCCGAGCCGGCCTCGGACATCACGGACTTGACGTCGGCGAAGTCGAGGTTGATCAGACCCGGGGTGGTGATGAGGTCGGTGATGCCCTGGACGCCCGAGAGCAGGACCTGGTCGGCCGACTTGAACGCGTCGAGCACGCTGACCTGGCGGTCCGAGATGGACAGCAGCCGGTCGTTGGGGATGACGATGAGGGTGTCGACCTCTTCGCGGAGCTCGGCGATGCCGTCCTCCGCCTGGTTCGCGCGGCGCCGGCCCTCGAAGGTGAACGGCCGGGTGACCACACCGATCGTCAGGGCGCCGAGCGAGCGCGCGATGTTGGCGACGACGGGTGCGCCGCCGGTACCGGTGCCGCCGCCCTCGCCGGCGGTGACGAAGACCATGTCGGCCCCCTTGAGGACCTCCTCGATCTCCTCGCGGTGGTCCTCTGCCGCCTTGCGACCGACGGCCGGATTGGCGCCGGCGCCGAGGCCCCGGGTGAGTTCACGGCCCACGTCGAGCTTGACGTCGGCGTCGCTCATCAACAGCGCCTGGGCGTCCGTGTTGATGGCGATGAACTCGACGCCCTTGAGACCGACCTCGATCATTCGGTTGATGGCATTGACACCACCGCCGCCGACACCGATGACCTTGATGACTGCGAGGTAGTTCTGCGGTGCTGCCACGTCGAAGGCCTCTCGCCTCGATTACGTGTCGTCGCCTCGCGGCCTGCGTTGCGACGACTGATGCCGAAATAGGGACGGTCCGAACGCGCCGACCCGAACCCTCACCCTGAAGTTTAGGGTTAGGGGTATGTCTGTTCCTTGGACTCTTCCGAACAGGACACTAAGTCGACAAGTAGCGCGTGTTCAACGAACACGCCGAACCTCCCGTTTTTCTTTTCACCCTATGTGATCACCCGTATCGCTGGCCAACCAGGGTGCTCCGCTGTTGGACCGGGCGTCAACTCCCGGACACCGCAGGGGCGGTGGGGACGCGCACGTCGAAGTGACCGGCCTTCGGCGCGGCTTTCAGCAGAGCGGTCAGAGCCCGCCCCTTCGCGTCGCTCTGTTCGCCGCTCCCCCACGCCACGGTCCGGCCCCGGGTCAGCTCCAGCACCACCGAATCGTACGAACCCACCTTGACCTGCAGGGTCTCCTTGGCGACCGGCTCCGGGAGGGAGCCGGCGACGAGTACGGCCTCGTGCAGCAGCCGTTCCTCGTCGAAGCGGCGGGCGCTCGGGGACTGCTTCGCGTTCAATTCGAGGACCGGAACACCCGCGGGTGCTTTCGGAACCGTGTCGAATCGCACACCCGAAGCGTCCACTTCTACGAAGTTGGCGTCCTTTTTGATGAGCAGGACGGGTTTGCGTTCCGTCACTTTGAGCCCGATCCCGTGCGGCCAGGCCCGCGCCACATCGACCGAATCGATGCGGGGCAGGCGGCCGCGGACGCGGTCCTCGATCTCGTCGGTGTCGACGCTCACCAGGGGGGCGCCGACCGGAACGGCCGCCGCGGCCAGCACCTGCTCGGGGGTGAGCACCTCGGTGCCGGTCGCGGTGACCTTCTCGACGCGGAGCCAGGAAGAGCCGTAGAGCGCCCAGGTACCGCCCGCGGCGAGGAGTACCGCGACGGCCAGGGAGGCGAGCACAGGACCCCGGCGCAGGCGCCTGCCGGGGCCCTGAGGGCCGGATCCCCGCGACGACTTCGGGGCTTTGGGCGGCTTGGGAGAGCCGCTGCCCTTGCGGGCGGACGGGCCGGAGCCCTCGTTCCCACGCTGTGCGGTCGTCGCTCCGGCCACTCCTGTGCCTCCTGCGTCTGTGCGTTCCCGCCTCAGCGGGCCCGGTGGGCCGCGATCGCCTCGTACACCATGCCGACCAGCAGCTCGTCGGCGTCCCGGCGGCCGAACTCACCGGCGGCGCGGGACATCTCGTACAGGCGGTGCGGGTCGGACAGCACCGGGAGGACCTGGCTGAGCACCCACTCGGGCGTCAGTTCCGCGTCGTCCACGAGCAGGCCGCCGCCGGCCTTGACCACCGGCTGGGCGTTGAGCCGCTGTTCGCCGTTGCCGATCGGCAGCGGGACGTAGGCGGCGGGGAGCCCGACGGCGGACAGTTCGGCGACGGTCATGGCGCCCGCGCGGCACAGCATCATGTCGGCGGCGGCGTACGCGAGATCCATCCGGTCCACGTACGGTACCGGCACATATGGCGGCATCCCGGGCATGTTGTCGACACGCGGCAGTTCGTTCTTCGGCCCGACGGCGTGCAGGATCTGGATCCCGGAGCGCTGGAGGGTCGGAGCGACCTGCTGGATCACCTCGTTGAGGCGGCGGGCGCCCTGCGAGCCGCCGGAGACCAGCAGCGTCGGCAGGTTGGGGTCCAGGCCGAAGGCGGCGCGCGCCTCCGGGCGGACCGCGGCCCGGTCGAGGGTGGAGATGGAGCGCCGCAGCGGGATGCCCACGTAGCGGGCGCCGCGCAGCTTGCTGTCGGGGGTGGAGACCGCGACGGCGTGCGCGTACCGGGAGCCGATCTTGTTGGCCAGTCCCGGCCGGGCGTTGGCCTCGTGGACGATGATCGGCACCCCGAGCCGCTTGGCCGCGAGGTAGCCGGGCAGGGCCACGTAGCCGCCGAAGCCTACGACGCAGTCGGCCTTGGTGCGGATGAGGATCTCCTCGGCCGCCTTGATGGTGCCGCGCAGCCGCCCGGGGACGGTGATCAGCTCCGGGGTCGGCTTGCGGGGCAGCGGTACGGCGGGGATCAGGCCCAGCTCGTAACCGCGTTCCGGCACGAGGCGGGTCTCAAGTCCGCGCTCGGTGCCGAGGGCGGTGATGCCCACTGAAGGGTCCTGCCTGCGCAGGGCGTCCGCGAGGGCGAGCGCCGGCTCGATGTGGCCGGCGGTCCCCCCACCGGCGAGTACGACATGCACCGAAATTCACCGCTCTCCGGACGGACGCTTCTTGATGCGCCGTCTCATCGATTTCCATCTCACCCCGGTCCGCCACCAGCCGGTCTTCGGCTGCCGCATCGCGAGGGCCGCGCGCGCCGCCGGCTCCTCCCGCGCGAAGGCGATGAGCAGTCCGACCGCGAACATGGTCGGCAGCAGGGCTGACCCACCGTAGGAGAACAGCGGGAGCGGGACCCCGGCGATCGGCAGCAGGCCGAGCACCGCACCGATGTTGATCACGGCCTGGGCCGTGATCCAGGTGGTCACGCCTCCCGCGGCAAACCGTACGAAGGAGTCCTCCGTGCGTCCGGCCACGCGGATACCCGCATAGCCTAGAGCCGCGAACAGGGCGAGCACCGACAGCGTCCCCGCCAGACCCAGTTCCTCCCCGGTGATGGCGAAGATGAAGTCCGTGTGGGCTTCGGGCAGTTGCCCCCATTTTTCCACGCTGGCACCCAAACCGGAACCGAACCATCCGCCTGAAGCGAGTGCGTAGATTCCGTGGACGGCCTGCCAGCAGAGGTCGTTCTTGCCCGGATCCGTCGCGCCGAGGCACTCCAGCCGGGCCATCCGGTGCGGGCTCGTCTTGATGAGCAGTGCGACGATCACACCGGTGAAGGCCAGCACCGCGACGAACAGCCGTGTCGGGGCGCCCGCCAGCCAGAGCAGGCCGAACAGGACGGCGCCGAGGATCATCGCGGTGCCCATGTCCCCGCCCAGCATGATGAGCCCGAGCAGCAGGAAGGCCACCGGGACCAGCGGCACCAGCAGGTGCTTCCACTGGCTGAGCAGCCCCTTGTCGCCCTTGCGCGCCAACAGGTCGGCGCCCCACAGGATCAGGGCCAGTTTGCCGAACTCACTGGGCTGCAACATGAACGGACCGCCAAGGGAGATCCAATTCTGGTTGCCGTTGATCGAGACCCCTATCCCGGGGACCTGGACCAGGACCATCAGGAACAGGGTGCCGGCGAGCACCGGATAGGACAGCGCCCGGTGCAGTTTGACCGGCATCCGGGAGGCGACCAGCAGCAGTCCGGTGCCGATCAGGGCCGCCACGAACTGCTTCTTGAAGAAGTACGCGTCACCCAGGCCGAGCTGGAGCGCCTTGATCATGGAAGCCGAGTAGACCATCACCAGGCCGAGCACGGTGATGAGCAGCGAACTGCCGAAGATCAGGTAATACGCCGTGAGCGGGCGGTCCCAGGCCCTGCGCAGCTGCTGCTGCGTACGCCGCAGCCCGGCCAGCGGCCCGCGCCCGGCGGGCCGCCGCACACTCACCACGGGGCGCTTGCGGCCCTGCGCCTTGACGGCGGACGGCCGCCGTCCCGGCAGCATCTGCTTGGCCGGCATCTGTGATCTTCCCCTCCACTCGTACGAGGCGAGCAGCCGGCCGGAGAGACCCGTTCCAGGAGCCCTGCCTAGGCGCTCTCGGCGGCCAGTTCGCGCACCGCCTCGGCGAACGCGTCCCCACGCTTGTTGTAGTTCGCGAACATGTCCATGGAGGCGCAGGCAGGTGCCAGCAGGACCGTGTCGCCGGGCTCGGCGAGCCGGGCAGCCTCCCGGACCGCTGCGAGCATCGCCCCAGTGTCGGTCCGGTCGAGGTCGACGACCGGGACCTCGGGGGCGTGTCGCGCCAGCGCGTCGGCGATCAGCGCCCGGTCGGCGCCGATCAGCACCACACCGCGCAGCCGCTTCGCGGACTTCTGTACGAGCTCGTCGAAGGTGGCGCCCTTGGCGAGACCGCCGGCGATCCAGACGACCGGTTCGAAGGCGGCCAGGGAGGCCTCGGCCGCGTGCGTGTTCGTGGCCTTGGAGTCGTCGATGTACCTGACCTCGCCGACCTCGTCCACGTACGCGACCCGGTGGGCGTCCGGGCGGAAGTCGCGCAGGCCGTCGCGGACCGCGCGCGGCTCGACGCCGAAGGCGCGGGCCAGGGCCGCGGCGGCGAGCGCGTTGGCGATGTTGTGCGGGGCGGGCGGGTTGACGTCCTCGACGTGCGCGAGCTCCTGGGCGTTCTTCTGCCGGTTCTCCACGAAGGCGCGGTCGACGAGGATGCCGTCGACGACGCCGAGCATGGAGGGGCCGGGGGCGCCGAGGGTGAAGCCGATCGCCCGGCAGCCCTCTTCGACGTCGGCGTTCTCGACCAGCTTCTCGGTGGCCGGGTCGGCGACGTTGTAGACGCAGGCCACGGTGTTGCCCTCGTAGATGCGGCCCTTGTCGGCGGCGTACGCCTCCATGGAGCCGTGCCAGTCGAGGTGGTCCGGGGCCAGGTTGAGCACGGCCGCCGAGTGGGCGCGCAGGGAGGGCGCCCAGTGCAGCTGGTAGCTGGAGAGTTCGACGGCCAGGACGTCGTACGTCTCCTCGCCGAGCACCACGTCGATGATGGGGGTGCCGATGTTGCCGACGGCCGCGGTCCGCAGGCCCGCCGCCTTCAGGATCGACGCGAGCATCTGGGTGGTGGTGGTCTTGCCGTTGGTCCCGGTGATCGCGAGCCAGGGGGCCGCATCGGGGCCGCGCAGCTGCCAGGCGATCTCCACGTCACCGACGACCTCGACACCGGCCTTCGCGGCGGCCGCGAAGAGCGGGCTGTCGGGCTTCCAGCCGGGCGAGGTGACGACGAGGTCGGTGCCCTCGGGGAGGGTTTCCGCGTCGCCGAGGCGTACGGAGATCCCCAGCTCGCCGAGTTCGGCGGCGCGGGCGCGGTGGCCCTCGCTGTCGCCGCCGTCGACGACGGTCACGGATGCGCCGAGGCCGGCCAGGGCGCGGGCGGCGCTGATGCCGCTCACGCCGAGGCCGGCGACGGTGATGTTCTTGCCGTGCCAGGAGGTCACTTGTCGGCTGCCCATCCCGCGTAGAAGAGACCGAGACCCACGATCACGCACATGCCCTGGATGATCCAGAAGCGGACCACCACAAGGACTTCGGACCACCCCTTGAGTTCGAAGTGGTGCTGCAGCGGTGCCATCCGGAAGACGCGCTTCCCGGTCATCTTGAAGGAGCCGACCTGGATGACGACCGACATGGTGATGAGGACGAAGAGGCCGCCGAGCAGGGCGATCAGGAACTCCGTGCGGGAGCAGATCGCCAGACCGGCGAGCGCGCCGCCCAGGGCCAGCGAACCGGTGTCACCCATGAAGATCTTGGCGGGCGAGGTGTTCCACCACAGGAAGCCGAAGCAGGCGCCCATCAGGGCGGAGGCGACGACCGCGAGGTCCAGCGGGTCGCGCACCTCGAAGCAGGCGCCCGGGTTGGTCAGGTCCTGCGCGTTCACGCAGGACTCCTGGTACTGCCACACGCCGATGAAGGTGTAGGCGCCGAAGACCATCACCGCGGCGCCGGTGGCCAGGCCGTCCAGACCGTCGGTCAGGTTCACGCCGTTGGACATCGCCAGGATCATGAACAGCGCCCAGACGACGAACAGCACCGGGCCGATCGACCAGCCGAAGTCCGTGACGAACGACAGCCTGGTGGAGGCCGGGGTCAGCCCGCGCGAGTCGGAGAACTGGAGCGCGAGCACCGCGAAGGCGATGCCGACGATCAGCTGGCCGGCCATCTTGGCCTTGGCCCGCAGACCCAGCGAGCGCCGCTTGACGATCTTGATGTAGTCGTCCAGGTAGCCGACCAGGCCCATGCCCGCCATCAGGAAGAGGACGAGCAGACCCGAGAACGTGGGCTCGCTGGAGGTGATCACCTTCGTCAGGGCGTACGCGATGAGCGTGGCCAGGATGAAGGAGATACCGCCCATGGTGGGCGTGCCCTTCTTCCCGGCGTGGCCGCGGGGGCCGTCGTCTCGGATGAACTGGCCGTAGCCCTTGCGGGCCAGCAGCTTGATCAGCAGCGGCGTCCCGACGACGGTCAGGAACATGCCGATGACACCGGCGAACAGGATCTGCCTCATCGGTCGGCGACCTCGCCCTCGCGCTCGAGGAGCGCCAGCGCGACCCGCTCCAGGCCGATCGACCTGGAAGCCTTCACCAGCACGACGTCCCCCGGGCGCAGTTCACTGCGCAACAGGTCCACCGCCGCCTGCGCGTCGGACACGACCACCGACTCCTCACCCCACGAACCCTCGTTATATGCGCCCAGTTGCAGCCAGGACGCTTCCCGGCCCCCGACTGCCACGAGCTTGCTCACGTTGAGCCGGACGGCAAGCCGTCCCACCGCGTCGTGCTCGGCCAGCGATGCGTCACCGAGTTCGGCCATGGGGCCGAGCACCGCCCACGTGCGCCCCCCGTTCGCCCTGGCGGCGCCGCCCATCGCGGCTAGCGCGCGCAGAGCGGCCCGCATGGACTCGGGATTCGCGTTGTAGGCGTCGTTGACGATCGTCACGCCGTCGGCCCGCTCGGTGACCTCCATCCGCCACCGGGACAAGGTGCCCGCTCCGGAGAGCGCGGTGGCGATCTCCGAGGTGGACATGCCCAGTACATGGGCCACGGCGGCCGCGGCGAGCGCGTTCGACACGTGGTGCTCACCGTACAGGCGCAAGGTCACATCACTGCACCCGGTCGGTGTGTGGAGTGTGAAGGCGGGCTGTCCCCCGGGGGTCATCCGTACGTCGGTGGCCCGGACGTCGGCATCGTCGGCCTCGCCGAAGAGGACCGTACGGGCCTTCGTACGGGCCGACATGGCACGCACCAGCGGGTCGTCGGCGTTGAGGACGGCGACTCCGCCCTCGCTCTGCGCCGGCAGCGCCTCGACCAGTTCCCCCTTGGCCTGGGCGATCTGCTCGCGGCCGCCGAACTCGCCGATGTGGGCGGTCCCGACGTTGAGGACGAGCCCGATGCGCGGCGGGGTCAGGCCGGTGAGGTACGCGATGTGGCCGATGCCCCGGGCCCCCATCTCCAGTACCAGGTGCCGGGTTTCGGCGGTGGCCTTCAGCGCGGTGAGCGGCAGGCCGATCTCGTTGTTGAGTGAGCCGGGGGTCCACACGGTGGGCGCGTGGGCCTGGAGCACCTGCGCGATGAGGTCTTTGGTGGAGGTCTTGCCGGCGGAGCCGGTCAGGGCCACCACGTCGGTGCCGAGCCGCTCGACGACGGCCCGCGCGAGGGCGCCGAGCGCCTTCTCCACGTCGGGGACGACGATGGCGGGTACGCCGACCGGCCGGGCCGCGAGGACGGCCGCGGCACCCGCCTCGATCGCGCGCCCGGCGTAGTCGTGGCCGTCGACGTGCTCGCCGTCGAAGGCGGCGAAGAGGCTGCCGGCCTCCACCTGGCGGGAGTCGATCACGACGGGACCGCTGATCCGCACGGACGGATCCGGTATGTCGTGGGGCCGCCCGCCGGTGATTTCGGCGATCTCGGCGAGGGAGAGGGCGATCACTGGTTCACCTCGGCCTGTCGGGCATTGCGCTGCTGTGTCTCGATGGCCGCGCGGAGCACCTCGCGGTCGTCGAAGGGGCGTACGACGCCCCCGGTGTCCTGGCCCTGCTCGTGGCCCTTGCCCGCCACCAGCACGGTGTCGCCGGGCCGGGCGCGCGCGACGGCGGCGGCGATGGCCGCGGCCCGGTCGGCGTCGACGAGGACGGTGCCCCGCTCGGCGGGCGGCACGGACACGGCGCCTTCGAACATCGCGGCGAGGATCGCGAGGGGGTCCTCGGAGCGCGGGTTGTCGGAGGTCAGGACGGCCACGTCGGCGAAGCGGGCGGCCGCGGCGCCCATCGGGGCGCGCTTGGTGGTGTCGCGGTCGCCGCCGCAGCCGAGCACGATGTGCAGCTTGCCCTCGGTGACCTCGCGCAGGGCGCGCAGGACCGATTCGACGGCGTCCGTCTTGTGCGCGTAGTCGACGACGGCCAGGTACGGCTGTCCCGCGTCGACCCGCTCCAGCCGGCCGGGGACCCCGGGGACCGCGGCGACTCCGTCGGCGGCGGTCTGCGGGTCGAGGCCGGCGGCGGCGAGGGTGACGATCGCGGCGACGGTGTTGGCGACGTTGAACGGGCCGGGCAGCGGCGCGGTCGCCCGTACGCGCTGTCCCTCCGGGCCGACCAGGGTCAGGGTGGAGCTCGCCGGTCCGAAGACGACGTCCTCGGCGCGCCAGTCGGCGGCCGGGTCGCCCGCGGCGGAGAAGGAGACGACCGGGATCGGCGCCTCCTTGGCCAGGCGGCGGCCGTACTCGTCGTCGAGGTTGACCACGCCCAGGCGGGCCCGGCGCTCGGTGAAGAGCCCCGCCTTCGCCTGGAAGTAGTCCTCCATGCCCGTGTGGAACTCCATGTGCTCCGGGCTCAGGTTGTTGAAGACGGCGACGTCGAAGACGCAGCCGTCGACGCGGCCCAGCACCAGGGCGTGGCTGGAGACCTCCATGGCGACGGCCTCGACCCCGCGTTCGCGCATGACCGCGAAGAGGGCCTGGAGGTCGGTCGCCTCGGGGGTGGTCCGCTCGGACTTGATGCGCTCGTCGCCGATGCGCATCTCGACGGTGCCGACGAGTCCGGTGCTGCGGCCCGCCGCGCGCAGTCCGCCTTCGACGAGGTACGCCGTGGTGGTCTTGCCGGAGGTGCCGGTGATGCCGATCTGGAGCAGGTGCTCGCCGGGGCGGCCGTAGATCGTGGCGGCGAGTTCGCCCATCCGGCCGCGCGGGTCGGCGACGGTGAGGACGGGCAGGCCGGTCGCGGCGGCGCGCTCCGACCCGGCGGGGTCGGTCAGCACGGCGGCGGCGCCGAGGCCGGCCGCCTGGGCGGCGAAGTCGGCGCCGTGCGTCCTGGCTCCCGGCAGGGCGGCGTACAGGTCACCGGGGCGGACCGCACGGGAGTCGTGCGTGATGCCGGTGATCTGCGCCGCGCCTGGCGACGGGATGCCCAGCATGGTGGCCAGCTCGCCGAGAGGGGTCGGGCGGGCGGACACGGGCCGGGGCGCTCCCGGCGGCGCTGCCGGGGCGTCTTTCTGGGTGGTTCTGGGCTGATCAGCGTGAGGCACGGCGGTGAGCGTACCGGGCGCGGCGGGCCGCCCGCGAAGTGAGGGCCCGGCCTCGGCGCCGGTGGCCGACTGGTTCCCGGGATTCGGGGTGATCGTTGTCACTGGTGGTGCCTCACGCGTTTCTGGCGGGCCGGCAAGGGCGGTGGGTCACTGACCGGGCTGCGGACTGGGCTGCGTACTCGGCTGCGTGCTCGGCTGCGGCGCGGCCTGCTGGGCGGCCTGGGGACCGGATTCGTAGGTCACCGGGAGCCCGGCGGGGGCGGTGCCGGTGGGGGCGATCTGGAGGGTCTTCAGGGCGAACTCCATGACCTTCTTGTAGATCGGGCCGCAGATCTGGCCGCCGAAGTAGCTGCCCTTCGTGGGGTTCTGGATGGCGCAGTAGACGGTGATGCGCGGGTCGTCGGCGGGCGCGAACCCGGCGAAGGAGGCGGTGTAGCCCTTGTAGACGCCGGTGGCCGGATCCACCCGGTTGGAGGTGCCGGTCTTGCCGCCGACCCGGTAGCCGGGGATGCGGGCCTTGGTGCCGGTGCCCTCCTGGTCGTCGACCACGGATTCCAGCATCTCGGCGAGGGCCCTGGCGGTCTCCTGGCTGACCACGCGGCGTTGTTCGGGCGCCGGGGCCGGGGTGAAGCGGCCGTCGGGGCCCTTGCTGCCGCGGACCAGGGTCGGTTCGATGCGGACGCCTCCGTTGGCGATGGTCGAGTACACGGAGGCCGCCTGCATGGCGTTGAGGGACAGGCCCTGGCCGAAAGGAATCGTGTACTGCTGCGAGGTGGACCAGGCCTCGGGCTTGGCGAGGATGCCGCGGGACTCGCCCGGGTAGTTCAGGCCGGTGGGCTGTCCGATGCCGAACTTGGTCAGGTAGGAGTGCAGGACCTTGTTGGCCTCGGGCTGGGTGGGCCCGAGCTGGCCGGTGGCCAGGATGGTGCCGATGTTGGAGGACTTGGCGAGGACCCCGTTGAGGGTCAGGTACCAGGTCGGGTGGTCGATGTCGTCCTTGAACAGCCGGTCGCCGCGGTGCAGCCGGTTGGGGACCTCGACGTGGGTGTCGGGGGTGGCCTTCTTCTCCTCCAGTACGGCGGCCATCGACATCACCTTGGCGGTGGAGCCGGGCTCGTACACGTCCTGGAGCGCGGCGTTGCCCATGGCGGTGGAGCGGGCCCGGGTCAGGTCGTTGGGGTCGAAGCCGGGGGCGTTGGCCATGGCCAGCACCTCGCCGGTGCGGGTGTCCTGGACGATGACGTAGCCGCGGTCGGCCTCGGACTTCTGGACCTGCTCGGTGATGGCGCTCTGCGCCGCCCACTGGATGTCGCGGTCGATGGTCAGCTCGATGTCCTCGCCGGGCACGGCGGGCTTCTCGCTGGACCCCGCGGTGGGGACCCGGCGGCCGCCGGACTGGGCGTAGGTGACCTCGCCGTCCTTGCCGGACAGCTTCTTGTCGAGGGAGGACTCCAGACCGCCGGCGCCCTTGCCCTCGGCGTTCACGTAGCCCAGTATCCCGGCGGCCAGGTCGCCGCCCGGGTACACGCGCTTGCTGCTGTCCTCGTTGAACACGCCGGCGAGGACGTTGGCGCCGGGGCCGTTGTTCTTCTTGTCGGCCGCCGCCTTCTCCGCGAAGACCCGCTGGAGGTCCTTGATCTGGTTCCAGACCTGGGGGGTCTGGCGGCGGGCGAGGACGACGTACCGGGTCCTGGTCTTCAGCCGCTCGGTGAGCTCCTTGGCGTCCTTGCCGAGGATGGGCGCGAGGAGGGCCGCGGCCTGCTCGGGGGCGTCCGGGGCCTTGCTGTCCTGCGGGGTGAACATCTTCGGGTCGGCGGTGATGTCGTACGCGTCGACGCTGGTGGCCAGGGCCACGCCCTTGCGGTCGGTGATCTCCCCGCGTTCCGCGGCCAGCCTGACGCTGGTGTAGCGGTTCTTGGAGGCCTCGGCGGAGAAGGCGGAGGCGTCGACGGCCTGCACCTGGAGCAGGCGCACGACGAACGCGAGCATGACGAGGGTCAGGCCGACGCTGACGAGGCGCAGCCGGGGGCGGGGGCTGCCGAGCCGGATGGTGTGGGGCCGTCTGGGCGCCGCGGGCCGCCGGGTCGCCGGGCGCGAGGCCGACGGGCGTGCCGTGGCTCCGCCGCGGGGCCTGCCCGGGCCGGGCACCCGCCGCCGCGGCTCCTGCGGGCTCATGCCGCCACCGCCTCAAGCAGGGCCGCGCCCGGCCTCCTGGGGCTCCGCCCCGGACCCCGCGCCTCAAACTCCCCCAGACTCCGTCCGGGGGGACCCCCAGGCGGGGCTGGAGTTGCCCTGCGGGCAACCCAGCCCGTCGCCCGGCGGCACCTCGGAGTGGCGATGTCAGCCCCGCCGGCGTTTGAGGCGCGGGGGTCCGGGGGCGGAGCCCCCGCCGGGTCCGGGGCGGAGCCCCGGGAGGGGGGCCTGGGGGCGCAGCCCCCGGTCTCGGGAAGGGGCGGGGTGGGGGAAAGCCCCGCAGGGGTCCGCTTCACGACGTCACCTTCCGGGGGTCTGGCTGGGCTGCGGGCTGCCGCCGGGAACGGGCTGGACCGGCGCCGACGACGGCGGCGGGGACGGCGCGGGCGGCGGCTCCGCCACCGCCGCGGTGCCGGTGACCTTGCCGTCCGGGCCGATGAAGACGGGGCTGCCGCCCGGGACCAGCCCCAGCTCCTGCGCCCGCCGCTGCAGCGCGTCGGGGGCCGAGTACCCGTCCACGTCGCGCTGCAGCGCCTGCTCCTCGTCCGTGAGCGCGGTGGTCTCCTTCTTCAGCTTGCTCAGCTGGAAGGAGCCCTCGTTCAGCGCCGAGTTCAGCAGCAGCAGGCTGATCAGGCCGCCGGCGAGCAGCGCCACGACCAGCAGGACGAACGGCATCCGCGCCGCCTGCCCACCGGAACCGGGACGCGCGGGGCGGGCAGGGCGGGCGGGGCGGCCGCCGAGCGCCCGGCCGAGGCGGGCCGCCTGCCCGCGGGTCAGCGTGGCGACCTTCCCGGCCTTGGTCACAGTCGCGCCTCCCGGATGCGTTCGACCCCGCGGAACCTCGCCGGGGCGGCCCGCCGGTTCTCGGCGATCTCCTCCTCGGTGGGCAGCTCCGCGCCGCGTGTCAGCAGCTTCAGCTTCGGCTGGTACTTCTCCGGGACCACCGGCAGCCCGGGCGGGGCCGTGGAGGCCGCGCCCGCCGCGAAGACCTGCTTCACGAGGCGGTCCTCCAGCGAGTGGTACGAGAGCACCGCGATCCGGCCGCCGACCGCGATCCGGTCCACCGCCGCCGGAATGGCCTTCTCCAGCCCCGACAGCTCGCCGTTGACCTCGATGCGCAGCGCCTGGAAGGTCCGCTTGGCGGGGTTGCCGCCGGTCCGCTTGGCGGCCTGCGGCAGGGCGTCGCGGATCAGTTCGACCAGCCGGGCGCTGTTGGTGAAGGGCTCCTTCTCCCGCTCCCGGACGATCGCGGACACGATCCGCTTGGCCTGCTTCTCCTCGCCGTACTGGCGCAGGATGCGGACGAGCTCGCCCGGCGCGTAGGTGTTGAGCACCTCGGCGGCACTGATGCCCGTCGTCTGGTCCATCCGCATGTCCAGCGGCGCGTCCTGCGCGTACGCGAACCCGCGGTCGGCCTCGTCCAGCTGCATGGAGGAGACGCCGAGGTCGAAGAGGATGCCCTGGACGGCCGGGATCCGCAGCCCGTCGAGGACCTCGGCGAGGTCGGCGTAGATCGCGTGGACGAGGGTGGCCCGGTCGCCGAAGGGGGCGAGGCGCTCGCCGGAGAGCCGCAGGGCTTCCTTGTCGCGGTCGAGGCCGATCAGGTGCGCCTCGGGGAACCGGGTCAGCAGGGCCTCGCTGTGGCCGCCGAGGCCGAGGGTGCAGTCGACGACGACGGCCCCCGGCCTCTCCAGCGCCGGGGCCAACAGGTCCAGGCACCGCTGGAGCATCACCGGGACATGTCGGGACTCGCTAGTCAAAGCGCCCTCTCAGATAACGGCGCGGCAGGCATACGCCGCGCCGCGCACGCGGAGTGTTACCAAGGGGCCGGGCGGCCGGTCAGGGCCGGGCTCCGGCCGGTTCGCGCCACTTTAGTGCAACGGTCGCCGGGGTCAACGAACCGCCTCGCGCGCCGTGCACGTCTCTCCCGCCGAACCGGCAAAAGCCGTGAATCACCCGGACGGCCGCCTCCTCCCCACCCCTGTGGGTTAGCTCACAACATGACTCGTTGGCCTTCTTTGTCCACCCTCACTCGCTGCCTTCACGAGCGGTGAGCACTAACGTCGTATCCATGACGACTTCCGCATCCCTGCCCGCCGACTCCACCCACCTGGCAGCCGGCGACGGCTCCGTCACCGACCGGCTGGTCGCGGCGAACCGTCGGTACGCCGCGGAATTCACCGATCCCGGCATGGACGCCCGGCCCGTCCTGCACGTGGCCGTCGTGGCCTGTATGGACGCCCGCCTCGACCTGCACGCCGCCCTGGGCCTGGAACTCGGCGACTGTCACACCATCCGCAACGCGGGCGGTGTGGTCACCGACGACACCATCCGCTCGCTCACCATCAGCCAGCGGGCGCTGGGCACCCGCGCGGTGATACTCATCCACCACACCGGCTGTGGTCTCGAAACCCTGACCGAGGACTTCCGGCACGAGCTGGAGGACGAGGTCGGCCAGCGCCCCGCCTGGGCCGTGGAGGCCTTCCGGGACGTGGACCAGGACGTCCGGCAGTCCATGCAGCGGGTCCGGACCAACCCCTTCCTGCCCCACCGGGACGATGTGCGAGGCTTCGTCTTCGATGTGCACACCGGCCTCCTGCGGGAGATCGATCCCAGCTCTTGAGTGACACAAGGCCTTAACGCCGTCAACAATGCGGGGAGACACCCCCCGGGAACCTCCGGGTCCGGTGTCCGTGTTTCGGGGTGGGCCGGTCATGCGCCAAGGGCGTCGGCCCTGGAATTGGGCCGAGGAGAACCAGGTGACGACGTATGACGACCGAGCGAGCCTCGCGGATCTGACCAGCACGGCGGAGCGGGTGCGCCAGTCGGTCGAGAGCGTGATCGAGGGCAAGCCCGAGGTCGTACGCCTCGCGCTGACCGTGCTCCTCGCCGAGGGGCACCTGCTGATCGAGGACGTCCCCGGCGTCGGCAAGACCATGCTCGCCAAGACGCTGGCGAAGTCCATCGACTGTTCGGTGCAGCGCATCCAGTTCACGCCGGACCTGCTGCCCTCCGACATCACCGGCGTCAGCATCTACGACCAGCAGCGCCGCGAGTTCGAGTTCAAGCCGGGCGCGATCTTCGCGCAGATCGTCATCGGCGACGAGATCAACCGCGCCTCGCCGAAGACGCAGTCGGCGCTGCTGGAGTCGATGGAGGAGCGCCAGGTCACCATCGACGGCACGACGTACGTGCTGCCGAGCCCCTTCATGGTCGTCGCCACCCAGAACCCGGTGGAGATGGAGGGCACCTACCCGCTGCCCGAGGCCCAGCGCGACCGCTTCATGGCCCGGGTCTCCGTCGGCTACCCCAGCCCCGAGGCCGAGCTCCAGATGCTCGACGTGCACGGCGGGCTCTCCCCGCTCGACGACCTGACGGCCGTCGCGCACGCCCACGAGATCGTCAAGCTCATCGAGGCCGTCCGCGAGGTGTACGTGGCCGACCCGGTCCGGCGCTACGTCGTCGACCTGGTCTCCGCCACCCGCAGCCACCCGGACCTGCGCCTGGGCGCCTCGCCCCGGGCCACCCTGCACCTGCTGCGCGCCGTGAAGGCCTCCGCCGCGCTCGCCGGCCGGGAATACGTCCTGCCCGACGACGTCCAGGCTCTGGCCGGGCCGGTCCTCGCGCACCGGCTGCTGCCCACCGCCCAGGCCCAGCTGAACCGGCGCACCGCCGAGCAGGTCGTCGGCGAGATCCTCCAGCGCACCCCGGTCCCGGCCGCGCACGCCCGCGGCGAGATGCCGCCCGGCGCGGGCATCCGGGGCTTCTGATGAGCGCCGGTGCCCCGCGCGGCGCCGGCGGCGGGCTGCGCACGTCGCTGTCCGGCCTGACCACCCGCGGCCGGTCCTTCCTGGCCGCCGGGATCGCCGCCGCCGCGTGCGCGTACGTCCTGGGCCAGGGCGAACTGCTGCGGGTCGGCCTGCTGCTCGCCGTACTGCCGCTGATCTGCGTCTACGCCCTGCACCGCACCCGCCACCGGGTCTCCGGCAGCCGCCGGCTGACCCCGGGGCGGGTCCCCGCGGGCGCCGAGGCGCGGGTACAGCTGCGCATGGACAACGTCTCCCGGCTGCCCACCGGCCTCCTGATGCTCCAGGACCGCGTGCCGTACGTCCTCGGCCCGCGCCCGCGCTTCGTCCTGGACCGGGTCGAGCCCGGCGGGCGCCGCGAGGTGTCCTACCGGGTCCGCTCCGACCTGCGCGGCCGCTACCCGCTGGGCCCGCTCCAGCTGCGGCTGACCGACCCCTTCGGGCTGGTCGAGCTGACCCGCTCCTTCAGCACCTACGACACCCTCACCGTCATACCGCGCACCGAGCCGCTGCCGCCGGTGCGGCTGACCGGCGAGTCCTCCGGCTACGGCGACGGCAGCCGCCGTTCGCTGGCCCTGGCCGGCGACGACGACGTCATCCCGCGCACCTACCGGCGCGGCGACGACCTGCGCCGGGTGCACTGGCGCTCCACGGCCCGCTACGGCGAGCTGATGGTCCGCCGCGAGGAGCAGCCCCAGCGCAGCCGGGCCACCGTCCTGCTGGACACCCGGCAGGTCGCCTTCGACGGCGCCGGTCCCGACTCCGCCTTCGAGTGGGCCGTCTCCGGGGCCGCCTCGACCCTGGTGCACCTCCTGGAGCAGGGCTTCTCGGTCCGGCTGCTCACCGACACCGGCGACTCGGTGCCCGGTGAGGGCGGCGGTGGCTTCTCCTCCGGCAGGCACGAGTCCGCGGAGGCCGCCGGGCTGATGATGGACACCCTCGCGGTGGTCGGGCACTCGGACGGCGCCGGGCTCTCCCGGGCCTACGACGCGGTGCGCGGCGGCGGTGGCGGCGGTTTCGGCGCGGCCGGCGGCGACGGGCTCCTCATCGCCTTCTTCGGCGACCTGGACGACGTACAGACAGAGCTGGCGGCCAAGATGCGCCAGCGCGCCTCGGGTGCGGTGGCCTTCGTACTGGACTGCGCGACCTGGGGCGGGCAGCCCGCGCCGGGGCAGGCCGTGCCCCCGCTGGAGGACCGGCTGCGCAGGCTGCGCGACGCGGGCTGGACGGCCCTGGCCGCCCCGCCCGGGGTGGCTTTCGCCGAGCTGTGGCGGCACGCCGGTACCACCGCTTTCACCACGGAAACCTCCGGAGGCCGGGCATGAGCGGGCGCGCGAGGATCACGCTGTTCGCGACGCTGGCGACGCTGCTCACCTCCTGGTCGCTGGTCCCGCTGGTCGAATCGGCGGGCTGGCTGCTCCAGGCGGCACTGCTCCTGGGCGTGCAGAGCGCCGTGGGGGCCGGGGCCCGGCGGGTGCCGCTGGCGCGGTCGCTGACCGTGGCCGCGCAGCTGCTGGTGTCCCTGCTGCTGCTGGCGATCCTGTTCGGCGGCAAGGGCGGGTCCACCGGGACCGGGCCGATGGCGTATCTGGTCACCGACTTCGGTGCGCTGTTCCGCCAGGGCGTGATGGACGTGAGCACGTTCGCGATCCCGGCCCCGCTGACGGACGGCATCCGGCTGCTGCTGGTCACCGGCGTGCTGCTCATCGGGCTGCTGGTGGATCTGCTGGCGGTGACCGCGCGGACCGCCGCCGCGGCGGGGCTGCCGCTGCTCGCGCTGTACTCGGTGGCCGCGGGCCTGTCGGGCGGCGGGGACGCCTCCTGGATCTCCTTCCTGCTGGCGGGCTGCGGGTACCTGATGATGCTGCTGGCCGAGGGCCGGGACCGGCTCGCCCAGTGGGGCCGGGTCTTCGGCGGGGGCCCGCGCGAGGGCGCCCCGTCCGCCTCCGGCCTGGGTCCGGGCGGCCAGGTGACGGCCCCCGTACGGACCGGCCGGCGGATCGGCGCGGTGGCCCTGGGCCTGGCGCTGGTCGTGCCGGCGGCGCTGCCCTCGCTCGGCGGCGGGCTGCTGGGCGCGGCGGGCGACGGTGAGGGGTCCGGCAGCGGGGCGGGCGGGACGATCTCCGCGGTGAACCCGCTGGTGTCCCTGCAGAGCAGCCTGAACGCGCCGGACAACCGGGTGGTGCTGAAGTACCGCACGGACAACCCGCAGCAGGGCGATCAGTACCTGCGGATCCTGGCGCTGGACGAGTTCAACGGGGTCAAGTGGGAGGCCTCCGGGCGGGCCCTGACCGATGTGCCGGAGCGGATGCCCGATCCGCCCGGGCTCGGCGGCCAGGTCCTGCAGTCCGCGACCGAGGTGCGCACCAGCGTCTCGGCGGCGGACACCTACACCCAGCGCTATCTGCCCATGCCGTACCCGGCGACCTCGGTGGAAATCGGCGGGAAGTGGCGGTTCGAGCCGGCCGGCCGGACCCTGGTCGGGGACCAGCTGGGCAAGGACAGGTTCCAGAACGTCCAGGGCGCCATGTACACGGTGCGCAGCCTGCTTCTGAAGCCGACGGCACAGCAGCTGCAGAAGGCTCCGGCGCCGGACCCGGCCGTCAGGGCCGAGTACACGAAGCTGCCGGACAATCTTCCGCCGGTGGTCGCCGACACGGCCCGCTCGGTGACGCAGGGCGCGAAGGACGACTACACGCGGGCGGTGAAGCTCCAGGACTTCTTCGCCGTGAGCGGTGGCTTCCGCTACAACACGAGGACGGCCTCGGGCACGGGCCCGCAGGCGGTCGCCCGCTTCCTGGCCGACAAGGAGGGCTTCTGCATCCACTTCGCGTTCTCGATGGCGGCCATGTCCCGGTCGCTGGGCATCCCGGCGCGGGTGGCGGTGGGCTTCACCACGGGTGAGGTGCAGTCGGACGGCAGCGTCAACGTCTCGATGCGGGACGCGCACGCCTGGCCGGAGCTGTACTTCGAGGGTGTGGGGTGGACGCGGTTCGAGCCGACGCCCCGGTCGGGCATCACGGTGCCGGACTACTCCCGGCCGCAGGTGCCGACGGCCCAGCCGTCCGCCCCGGCGCCGCTGCCCTCGCAGAGCGCGGTGCAGCCGTCGGCCGCGCCGTCGAAGTCGGACGACTGCCCGCCGGAGGCGAAGAAGCTGGACGAGTGCGGGGCGGCCGCGCCGAAGCAGAACGCGTCCGGTGGGGGCGGGCCTTCGGTGACGGCGGTGCTCGGCTGGACGGCCGGCGGGGTGGCGCTGCTGGGCCTGCCGCTGCTTCCGCTGCTGTGGCGGAGCCGGCTGCGGGCCCGCCGGCTGGGGACCGGTGAGGTGCCGACGGCCTGGCGGGAGCTGGGTGACGCGGCCTGGGACGTGGGCGTCGCCCCGGACGAGGCCCTGTCGCCGCGGCGGGCGGCGGCTCGGATCGTGGAGCTCGGCCGTCTGGAGCCGGAGGCCGCGGGTGCGGTGCACCGGGTCGCGGGTGCGCTGGAACGGGCCCTGTACGCGCCGCCGGGCACGGAGGTCTCGTACCCGGGGCTGGCGGACGACGTCCTGCTGGCCCGTGCGGGCCTGCTGGCCGGAGTCGGCCGGCGCGCCCGTCTCCGTGCCCTGTTCCTGCCGCGCTCGGCGGCCCGCCTCTCCTGGGCCCTGACCCGGCGCTGGTCGACCCTGACCTCGTCGCTCTCCACCCGCCTGCATGCGCTACGGCTGCGCCTGCCGCTACGAGGCCGAGGCTGAGGTACGCACACTTCGCGCCTCAAACGCCGGCGGGGCTGGATTGCCCGGAGGGCAATTTCAGCCCCGCCGGCGTTTGAGGCGTGGGGGTCCCCCCGGACGGAGTCTGGGGGAGGGTCTGGGGCGGAGCCCCAGCAGCGGCGGGGCGGGAGCACCGGCCCGGTTCCACCCGCTGGAGGCGCGAGGCCGAGCCCCGACACCCGCGGACGCGCAAACGCGCGAACGCGGCGAGGCTCGATCCCCCCGAGCCCCGCCGCGCCGCGTACCGCGTCACGGAGGAGGTACCCGGTCCGCTCCGCAGCCCCGTGCCGGCGGTGCGGACCGGGTCTCCTGTCCGTTGCCCCCCAGTCTGGCGTCCACGCAGGTGGGGGCCCATCCGCGCACGTACTCATTTCCGTGCCTAGGTACGGATACTCAGTCGCCGCGGCGGGCCCCACCAGTTGTACGGGCTGCGGCGCCCCGGCGGCACCGCCGACTGGGGGGTCGGCCCGCCCGGATTCAGCGGTTCCCGCTGACCCGGCCACGCAGCAGCAGCGACAGCGCCGAGTGCACGTCGTCGAGGGACCGCTCGCTCTGGAAGGACTGCCAGTCCAGGGCCGCCACCAGCACCATCCCGACCATCGCGGCGGCGGTCAGCGGCACGTCGATCTCGGCGCTCAGCTCCCCCCGCTCGACGCCCTCCCGCAGCACCGTCTCCACCACGGCCACCGCCTCCTGCCGGACGACCATCAGCGTGGACTGCCACGCCCGGTTGGTCCGCCACAGCTCGGCGACGTAGAGCTGGGTGAAGGCCGGGTACCGGTCGATGAAGACGAGACCGGCCCGGATCATCGCGTCGAGCGCCTCGACGCGGCTGCCGCCGCGCGCCTCCGTCTCCTCCGCCGCCGTCCGCAGCGAGGCGGTCAGCAGTCCGACCCCGTGCCGCAGCAGCTCCTCGAAGAGGTCGTTCTTGCTCGCGAAGTTGTAGTAGACGGTGCCCTTCGCGACGCCCGCGCGCTCGGCGATCTCCTCGACCGTGGTCGCGGAGAACCCCTGCTCGGCGATGAGGGTCACGGCCGCTTCGTAAAGCTTCTGGCGGGTGGCCTGGCGGCGGCCGCCGCCGGTGCCCGTGCCCGTCCCGGTGCTGCTTTCCATGGCGCTGATTCTCACAGGTCAACGGCTCCTTACAGACTCAGATCCGGGTGGAGCCGGTCCATGGTCCACACCTGCTTGCCGCGAGCGGCCAGCGCGGTGAGGGCGAGCGCGCCCGCCGTGAAGGCCACCAGGACCGCGCCACCCTGCCACACGGGGGCGAGGTCGCCGCCCGTGATGAGGCGGCGCAGGCTCTCGACGACGTACGACATCGGCAGGTACGGGTGGATGGCGTTGAAGAAGCCCGGGCTGGTCTGTACGGGGTACGTGCCGCCCGCCGAAGTCAGCTGGAGCATCAGGACGGCGAGGACCAGGATCCGCCCGGCGGCGCCGAACTTGGCGTTGAGCCACTGGACGATCGCCGCGAAGCAGCCGGTGACCAGCATCAGGAAGCCGATGGTGAGGGCCGGGCGGGCCATTTCCAGGCCGAGTCCCCAGTGGAGCACGGCCATGAGCAGGCTCACCTGCGCGGCGCCGATGCCCGCCACGGGCAGCCAGCCGGCGAGGGCGATCCGCCAGGGCGAGGCACCGGCGGCCAGGGCCCGCCGGTTGAGCGGGGCGATGAGCATGTAGGCGACCATCGCGCCGACCCAGAGGGAGAGCGGGATGAAGTAGGGGGCGAAGCCGGTGCCGTAGTTGGGCGCCTTGTGCAGGGACTGGTTGGCGAGCCGGACCGGGTCGGCCATGACCTCGGTGCGGGTGTCGCGCTGCTGCTGGTCGTAGTCGGGGATCTGGCCGGCGCCCTTGTGGAGGCCGTCGGCGAGGTCGCGGTTGCCGTCGACCAGCTTGTACATGCCGCCGTCGAGGGTGTGCGCGCCGTCGCCGAGCTTGCCGACGCCCTCCTTGATGGCGCCGGAGCCGGTGGTGGCGGTGCCGAGGCCGGTGTGCAGCTGGGCCATGCCGGCGGCGACCTTGTGGGCGCCGGTGTTGAGGGCGTTGACCTTGGCGACGGCCGCTTCGAGGTCGCCCGCGAGCTGGGGGGCCTTGTCGACGAGCTCCCGGGCCTTCTTCTCCAGGTCGGTCAGCTGGGTGCGGAGCTTGGTGACGTCGCCGTTCGCGTTCTTGACCAGGGTGCTGACGTCCCCGGTGAGTTCGGCGGCCTCGGCGGCGTCGTCCTTGACCTTCTTCAGGTCGGGGCAGGAGGCCAGGTGCGGTTCGAGGCCCGGGGTGAGGCAGTGCTTGGTGTAGTAGGCGTCCGCGCCCGCGGAGGCCTTCTTGGCGGCCGCGGCGGCGGCCGGGGCCTTCGCGGCGAACGTGTCGAGGTGGTTGTTCACGACCTTCGCGGAGTCGGCGACCAGCTCGGCGGTGTCCGCCAGGTTCTTGGGGTCCTTGACGAAGGGACGGGCCTTGTCGGCGGCCCCGTTGACCTTGTCGGCGAGGGTCTGGGTGCCGTCCGCGACGTCCTTCGAGCCGGTCTCCAGCTTGGCCGCGGCCGAGTTGAGCTTCTGCAGGCCGCTGTTGAGCTCGCCGGTCTTCTCCTCGGCCGTGTCGAGACCGTCGGCGAGTTCCTTCGCGCCTTCCTGGGCCTTGCCCGCACCGTCCTTGAGCTTGTCGGCGCCGTCGGCGGCCTCGGCGGTCTTGTCGTGCAGGTCGGAGAAGTTGACGAAGATCTTGTCGAGGAAACCGCGGGAGGCGTTGGTCGACGCCGCCGAGCGGACCTCGGAGAAGACGGTGCGCGAGATCGAGCCGACGATGTAGTTGTTGGCGTCGTTGGTGCGGACCTGGAGGGCGCCGGTGGTGGGGTCCTCACCGGAGCTGGAGGCGATCTTCTCGCTGAAGTCGGCGGGCATCGTGAGGGACAGGTAGTAGGTCCCCTTCTCCAGCCCCTTCGCCGCCTCGCCGGCGCTCACCTCGCGCCAGTCGAAGGTCTTGCTGTCGTGGAGCTTCTTGGCGATCTCGCCGCCGGCGTCGATGCGCTTGCCGTCGACGGTCGTGCCCTTGTCGGCGTTGACGAGGGCGACGGGCACCTTGTCCAGGCGCTTGTACGGGTCCCAGAAGGAGCACAGGTACAGGGCTCCGTAGAGCAGCGGGATCAGGAGCAGCGCGACGAGAGCGGCCGCGGGCAGCTTCCCCCGCCCGAACCGCTTCAGCTCAAGCGCGGCCAGCTTCGGCGAGCGCATCGTCCGCCCCCTTCGTGTCGTCGTTCTCGGTGTCGGTGTCGGTGTCGGCGGCGGTTTCGTCGTCGGCGTCGGTTTCGTCGTTCTCGGCTTCGGCTTCGGCTGTCGCTGCCGCTGCCGACTCGACCTCGGCCTCGCCGGCCGGTTCCGCCGGGCCGGTCCGCAGGACGAGCGCGTCGTCGGGGGCCTCGCTGCACACCGCGAGGACGGTGGTCCCGCCGGCGGCGATCGAGCGGAGCAGGGCCCAGGCCTCGATGCGCTCGGCGTCCGAGAGCTTCAGGTCGAGGTCGTCCAGGGCCAGCAGCCGCGGCGAGCCCAGCAGGGCGATGGCCACGGACAGCCGTACGGACTCCAGGCGTTCCAGGTCCCGTACGGAGGTGCGCGGCCCCTTGGGCAGCGCGGCGAGGTCCAGCCCCGCGGCGTCCAGGGCGGCGTCGATCCGGGCCCGGGCGTCCGCCCGGCGCTCGGCCGGGGGGCGCAGCAGGGCGCGGACCGGGCCGTCGTAGTGGCGGTGGAGCAGGGCGCCCTCGCGCAGCTGTTCGGCGACGGTGAGGGCCTGGTCGAGGTCGGTGACCCCGGAGACCGGGCCGAGGGCGGCGATCCGGCGGACGGCCGACATGTGCTTCGGCAGCCGGTGGCCGCCGATCTCGGCGTGGCCCGCGGTGGGCTTCATCCGTCCGGTGAGGGCCAGGAGCAGACATGTCCGGCCGGTACCGGAGGGGCCTTCGACCGCGATGAGCGAGCCGGGCGCCGCGTCGATGCCGACTCCCCGGAAGGCCCAGCCGCGCGGGCCCTTGAGTCCGAAGTCCTCGGCTTTGACGGCCGCGCCGTGCGGGCTGTCCACGCCGTCCCCCCTTCTTTTGAACTGACCGGTCAGTTCAAAAACTAGCACCTTCCGGCGCACGGGGTGGGCAACGGGGGGCAATTCCCCCGGGATTGACCGTAAAATCGCAGGTCAGAGCGATTGTCAGTGGCGCCCGTCACGATGGTTGGAACGCATCGACAGGAGGTTCGTCATGGCCACACCGTCCCCGTCCCCTGTCCACCCCGTCCTGCGGCGGTCGGCAGCTCCCTCCCCTACGGCTCCGCCGCGGGGATACCCCAAGGCCGCTCTCGACCTGCTCGCCAAGGCCCGCACCGGCCTGGCCGAGGCCGCCCGGCTGACCCGGCCCAACGAGCGGTACGCCACCGCCCACCTCGCCGCGCTGCGGACCGCCGCGGCCGTGCTCGCCGCGCGCGGGCGGCCCGAGCCGGTCGGCCCGCGGCGGCGGCCGCGGATCCGCAGCGCGTGGGAGGTACTGCCGGAGATAGCGCCGGAGCTGACCGAGTGGAGCGCGCTCTTCGCCTCCGGCGCCGCTCGCCGGGCCCGGGCCGAGGCGGGGATAGCGGACGCGGCGACCGGCCGGGACGCGGACGATCTGGTGCGTGCCGTCGAGATGTTCCTGCGCCTGGTGGAGCGGATGCTCGCGATCCGGCCGGCGCAGCAGACGCTGCCGCAGGGGGTGCCGCAGCCGCGCCCGGAGCGTCCGGACGCGGGATGAGCTGACCGGTGGCGGAAGGCAATAGGGTGGGGCGGGGCGGGGCACTGACCGCTCCCCCCTTCCCCACCGCGCCGAGGAGCCATCAGCCGTGTCGGACACTTCCCGCCCCCGCGCCTCCCTTCGCACCGCCGTGGTGTGGGAGGTCCTCAAGGAGGCGCTCGACCGCCGGGTGAAGGTGACCGGGCGGGACGTGCTGGACGTGCTGGACACCGGTGGCGGCACCGGCAAGTTCGCCGTGCCGGTGGCCCGCCTGGGCCACCGGGTCACCGTGGTCGACCCCAGCCCGAACGCGCTGTTCGGACTGGAGCGCCGGGTGGCCGAGGCCGGCGTCGCCGACCTGGTCCGCGGAGTGCAGGGCGACGCCCAGGGCCTGCTGGACGTCGTCGAGCGCGATGCCTACGACGTGGTGCTCTGTCACGGCGTGCTGGAGTACGTGGACGACCCGGCCGAGGGCGTGGCCAACACGGTGGCGGCCCTGCGCCCCGGCGGCACGCTCAGCCTGCTCGCCGCCGGCCTCGGCGGGGCCGTGCTCGCCCGCGCCCTGGCCGGACACTTCACGGAGGCCCGTACCGCCCTCACCGACCCGGCCGGCCGCTGGGGATCCGGCGACCCGGTGCCGCGCCGCTTCACCGCCGAGCAGCTCTCCGAGCTGGTCGGCGGGGCCGGACTGACGGTCGGCGCCGTCCACGGCGTGCGGATCTTCGCGGACCTCGTTCCGGGGGTCCTGGTGGACACCGAACCGGGCGCCGTGGAGGCGCTGCTGCGTCTGGAGGAGGCCGCCGCGGAGCTGCCGGCCTTCCACGCCGTGGCCACGCAACTGCACGTGCTGGGCGAGAAGCAGGCCTGATCTGCGATCTTCCGCGCATGGAGTCGGCCACACACCCTCCGAACCGGCGGTCCGCCCCGTATGATCGGGGCAGTGACCGGCATGGTGGACGGACCATTGGGGAATTAACGCCTCAGGGACCGCTCCCGCGGCGGTACGGGTTTCAAGGGCTGTGCTGACAGCCTGGCGTAGAGGGCGGGTATCACGGGGGCGATTCCCCGCCTATCCTGAAGGGGACCCCTGGTCGCTACCCCCCGCGACCGACGGATGAGGAGGACTCCCGTGCCGCTCTCGGAGCACGAGCAGCGAATGCTCGAGCAGATGGAGCGAGCGCTGTACGCCGAAGATCCCAAGTTCGCGACAGCGCTTGAGGGCAGCGGACTGCGTACGTACACCCGGCGACGGGTCTACCAGGCAGTCGTAGGCATTCTGGTGGGTATCGCGCTCCTCATGACCGGTGTGATCGTGCCGAACGTACTGTGGATCAGCGTGGTGGGTTTCCTCGTCATGCTGGGCTGTACGGTCCTCGTGGTCACCGGTTGGCGCAAGGCACCCAAGCCTGGCGAACAGCCCGTCTCCGGAAGTGCAGGCGGTTCGGCCCGTGGCCGGAACCGGCAGCGTCGGTCGATGATGACCCGCATCGAGGAACGGTGGCAGCGCCGCCGTGACGAACAGGGGCAGTAGCCCCCGGACATCGTGAGTGAAGGGGACGGCCGCCGTGTGCGGCCGTCCCCTTCACTGTTGTGCGTTCTGCCCGTCCGCTCACCCTTTCTGCGGCATGATGATCGAATGAGTGTGCTCCCCCTGGTCTTCACCAGTGGCTGGGCCAGTGGGATCAACGCGTACGCCGTGGTCCTCCTGCTCGGCATCTTCGGCGCGACCGGCCTGTCCGACGAGGTCCCCGCCTCGCTGCAACGCACCGACGTGATGATCGTCGCGGCGGTGCTGTTCCTCTGCGAGGCGGTCGCCGACAAGATCCCGTATGTGGACTCGGTCTGGGACGCCGCCCACACCGTGATCCGCCCGGTGTCCGGTGCCGTGGTGGGCGCGCTGCTGGCCGGCCAGAGCGGTTCGCTCTCCGACATCACCGCCGGCGCGGTCGGCGGCTCCACCGCGCTGGCCAGCCATTTCGTCAAGGCCGGCACCCGGATGGCGATCAACACCTCGCCCGAGCCGTTCAGCAACGTCGCCATGAGCATGGCCGAGGACCTCGGCGTGGCCGGGATCATAACCTTCGCGATGTTCAATCCCGAGGCCGCGGCGATCATCGCGGCCGTCCTGCTGGCCGCCGGACTGGCCATACTGATCTTCCTCTGGACCCGGATCCGCCGCTTCCTGCGCCGCCGTGCCCAGCGCCGCGAGGAGAAGCGGCTGGCCGCCGAGGCCCGCGAGGCCACCGGAGCCCCGCCCCGCTGACCACCCGCCCCGGCCACCGCGCCGACCGGCCGTCCGACCACCGCGCCGACCGGCCGTCCGACCACCCCGCCGATCACCGCGTACGGCCTCGATAGGCTCAGCCGCATGGCACGAATTGCGGTGATCGGCGCCGGGATGGGCGCGATGGCGACGGCGGCCCGGCTGGCCGTGGCAGGGCACCGGGTGACGGTGTACGAGCGCGCGGCGACGTACGGCGGCGCGGTCGGCCGGTACGAGCGCGAGGGCTTCGCCTTCGACACCGGGCCGGGGCTGCTGCACCTGCCCGCCGTCTACCGCGACCTCTTCGTGAAGACCGGCAAGCGGCCCCTGGAGACCTGTGTCGACATGGTCCAGGCCGACCCGGCCGTCCGGCACGTCCTCCCCCGCCACGGCGTCGACGTCACCCTCCCCGGCGCCTCGCACGGCGGTGTCGCCGCCGCCCTCGACGGGGCCTTCGGCCCGGGCGCCGGCGAGCGCTGGAACGCCGTTCTCGGCCGCGCCCGTGACGCCTGGGACGCCACCCGCCGCCCGCTGCTGGAGGAGCCGCTGCGCGCGGACCGGCGGGCGCTGTCCGACGACCCGTACCCCGCCCTGCGCCGGAGCGGCCTGCTGCGCCGCCGCCCGCCGACCCTCGCCGAGGTGGCCGACCGGGAGCTGGGCGGCGGCCTCGGCGAGCTGCTGACCGGCCTGGTGCGCGCGTACGGGATCGACCCCGGCCGGGCGCCAGGCTCGGCCGCCGTGCTGCCGTACATGGAGCAGACCTTCGGCAGCTGGTACGTCCGCGGCGGGATGCGGGCGCTGGCCACCGCCGTCCACGAGCGCTGCCGGGAACGGAAGGTGGAGTTCGTCTTCGGGGCGGAGGTCCGGGAGGTCCTCGCGCCGCGGGGCCGGGCGGCCGGTCTGCGGCTGGCCGACGGCGGCGAGGTGGCCGCCGACTCCGTCGTCTGCGGGATCGACCCGCGGCTGCTGCCGGCCGCCTCCCTGCCGTGGCCGCCGCAGGCGGTCCCCGCCCGCGGGGAGGACCTGCCCAGCCGCCTCACGCTCTTCCTCGCGCTGCGCGGAGCCCGCCCCTCCGACGCCGTCCACCGCACCCTGGTGCACTCCCCCGGCCTGGACGTCACCGTCATGCGCCCCGACGACCCCGCCACCCGCCCCGACGCGGACCACGAGGCGGTCACGGTCAGCACCGTGTGCGGGCCCGGGGGCGCGGGGCCGGAGGAACTGCTGGAGCTCGCCGGGAAGGCCGTACCGGGGCTGCGGGAGCGGCTGCTGTGGCACGAGGCGCGCACTGCGGCCGATGTCGAGGCGGCGACCGGCGCGGTGGGCGGCGCGGTGCCCGCGCCCGCCCTCGCGGGGGCCGGGGGCCGGCTGCTGTACCCCGCCAACACCACGGCCGTGCCGGGGCTCTACCTGGCGGGCGGCTGGGCGCACCCCGGCGGCGGACTGGCGCACGCCGGAATGACCGGGGCCCTGGTGGCCGGGCTGATCGTGGAGGGCGCGGAGTTCCGCGGCTCCCAGTGACCCGCCGGCCCGCTCAGTAGCGGTACTGCTCGTACTCGCCCTGCTGGGGGTACGGGTACTGCTGCGGCTGCTCGGCCTGCTCCTCCGCCGGATAGGGCTGGGCCACATCCCGCTGCTGCGGGACCCACACCCCGCCGGGCGGGGTGTCCATCGCGTACTGCTGCTGCCCGTAGTCGGGGTACTGGGTGTAGGCCGAGTAGTCGTAGGCCGCGGGCGGTCCGACACCGCCGCCGGTGCCGATGTACGGGTCCGAGTAGGCGGCGTAGACCTGCTGCTGATCGCCCGTCGGATAGCCGGCGGAGTAGTCGTACCCGCCGCCGACGCCCTGGTTCTGCTGGTCGTAGTACGCCGCGTACTGGTGGGCTTCCTGCTCCGCCGTGGTGAACGGCGAGGCGAAGGCCGCCGTCTGGCCCGCCTCGGGAGCGGGCGCGAAGCTCTGTATCCCGTAGGAACCGGTGTCCTCGGGCATCGGCTGCGGGCTGTAGACCTCTTCGGCCTCGACCTCGGCTTCGGCCTGGAACTGCCGCTGCTCCCCGGCGCCGTCCGCGTCCTCGTACTCCAGCGCGGTGACTTCGAGGGCGGGTTGCGGGCGCGGACCGCCGGACCGGCGCCGCCGGGACTGCCGTACGGGTTCCCCGCCGCGGCGCAGCGCCCAGCCGGCGACGAAGCCCTTGCGGAAGGAGAGCGTCACCAGGGTCTGGCCCAGGGCGAACGCGGCCGCCCCGGCGCCGATGACCAGCACCGACGGCAGGATCACCCCGGCGACCACGCCGAGGAACCCGGCGAAGGCGAGCAGGCGCCAGCGGAGCCGGGCCTTGTACTGCATCAAGACCTCGGCAAGCAGCCACAGCGCGACGAAGCCGAACGCGATGTAGAGGACCGTCATACCCATGCATGGCCCCTCTCGGTACGGCCGACCGCGTGGGAAACGGGGGCCAGCCGGTCAGGCCCGCTGGTGCAGGCCCAGGTTCTCGTAGATCTCGAGAGTCGCCGTGGAATTGTTCAGCGTGATGAAGTGCAGCCCTGGGACACCCTCGGACAGCAGCCGCGCGCAGAACTCCGTGGCGAACTCGATGCCAATGGAGCGTACAGCGGCCGGATCGTCCTTGACCGCGAGCATGCGCTCTTTCACGTTCTCGGGGAAGAGCGCATTGCTGAGTTGGGGCAGCCGGTCGAGCTGCTTGATCGCCACAACAGGCATGACCTCGGGGATGATCGGGGTCTCGCAGCCGGCCTTCTCGACGCTGTCGCGCAGCCGCAGATAGTTCTCCGGATCGAAGAACATCTGTGTGATCGCATAGTCCGCTCCGGCGCGGCACTTGTCCACGAAGTGCCGGATGTCCGTGTCCCAATCCGTCGAGCGGGGGTGCATCTCGGGGAAGGCCGCGACGCCGACACAGAAGTCGCCGGACTCCTTGACGAGCCGGACCAGGTCCGCTGCGTAGTGCACGCCGTCGGGGTGGGCCACCCAGTCGCCCATCGGGTCGCCCGGCGGATCTCCGCGCACGACGAGCATGTTCCGGATCCCGGCGTCGGCGAACTGCCCGATGACATTGCGCAGCTCAGCGACCGAATGGTCCACGGCGGTGAGGTGCGCGACGGGGGTCAGCGTGGTGTCCGCGGCGATCTGCTGGGTGGCTCGGACGGTGCCGCCGCGGGTGGAGCCGCCGGCTCCGTAGGTCACGGAGACGAAGCTGGGGGATACCGCCTCGACCCTGCGCAGGGCGTTCCAGAGGTTGCGTTCGCCCTTCTCCGTCTTGGGGGCCCAGAACTCGAAGGAGTACGAGCGCCCGGACGCGAGGAGGTCGCGGACCGTGTGTGCACGATCCGACCAGGTGGAAGCGGTACCAGAGGCCATACGGGCAGGTTAGACGCGGCCCGGCGGACGCCGAAGCGCTGTCCGCCTTTTGGACACGTTTTTGGACACCTGGTCGCGCGGCTCCGGCCGAGCGGTTCCTAATCCGCAAGGGCGCGCTACGGCTGTCCGGGTATCCGGGCGAAACGCGCTACGGCTGTCCGGGTGTCCATCCGGGCGGACGACAGCGGACAGGAAGCGGACAGACCGGGCGGGCGGGAAGCGGACAGGACTCAGCCGAGCCGGGCCCGGACGCGCTTGGCGAGGTCCGCGGCGGCCGCACCCGGGTCGGTGGCCTCGGTGAGGGCGCGGACGACGACGACACGGGTGGCTCCGGCGTCCAGCACCTCGTCCAGATTCGCGCTGTCGATGCCGCCGATGGCGAACCAGGGCCGGTCCTGCTCCAGGGAGGCCGCGTACCGGACGAGCCCGAGGCCGGGGGCGAAGCGGCCGGGCTTGGTGGGGGTGGGCCAGCAGGGGCCGGTGCAGAAGTAGTCCACGCCGGGCTCGGCGACGGCCGCGTCGACCTCGGCCTCGGCGTGGCAGGAACGGCCGATCAGCACCTGGTCGCCGAGGATGGCGCGGGCGGCGGGGACGGGGATGTCGCCCTGGCCGAGGTGCAGGACGTCGGAGCCGATGGCGTGCGCGACGTCGGCGCGGTCGTTCACGGCGAGGAGCTTGCCGTGGCGCCGGGCGGCCTCGGCGAAGACCTGGAGGTGTTCGAGCTCCTCCCCGGCCTCCATGCCCTTGTCCCTGAGCTGGACGATGTCCACGCCGCCGGCCAGCACGGCGTCCAGGAACTCGGGGAGGTCACCCTGGCGCTTGCGGGCGTCCGTGCAGAGGTAGAGCCGGGCGTCGGACAGCTGCATGGGTGTACCCCCCGGGATGGAGGCGGTGTACGAGCCCCGCGGGCCCGTACACCGCGGTGGAGCGGATGCGGATCAGGTCAGAGGGCGAGCGCCTGAGCGCGGCGCTTCACCTCCGTGCCGCGATTCTCGCTCAGCGCCTGCACGGGGGTGCCGGGCAGGGTCGGGTCCTCGGTGAAGAGCCACTCAAGGATCTCCTCCTCGGTGAAGCGGTCGTCGCGCAGCACGGTCAGCAGGCCGACCAGGCCCTTGACGACCTTGTCGCCGTCGATGAAGGGGGCCGGCACCTGCAGGGCGCGGTTCTCGCCCCTGCGTACGGCGATCAGCTGCCCTTCCTTGACCATCTGGCGGACCCGGGTCACCTCGATGTCGAGCATCTCCGCGATGTCGGGGAGGTACAGCCACGAGGGGACAAGGGAATCGATCTTTGCGTCAATCTCGGTCACGGGTACAAGCCTGCCATCTCGGACCGGCACCCGGTACCGGAGCCGCCCGTCCGTGGTCCGGCCGGGACTACAAGGGGGTCGACTTGAGCGGAACCGCCGGGTCGGAGACCTTGGCCGGGTCCACCGCGGCCGCCGTCTCGATCAGCTTTCGGCCCTGCGCCAGGTCGCGGGGGCGGCCCACGGCCAGGACCGCGACCAGGACGCCGTCGCGCAGCCAGCACACCGACCAGGTGGGGCCGGCCGGGTCGCCGCGCCAGAGCAGGGTGTCGGCCCCGGCGTGGTGGCCTGCGTACTGGACGAAGCGCCCGAACTGCTCCGACCAGAAGTACGGCACCGGGTCGTACACCTGGACCGGTTCCCCGGCCAGGATGTTCGCCGCGACCGCCCGCGGGCCCTGGAGCGCGTTGTCCCAGTGGTGCACGAGCAGCCGCGTCCCGTAGCGGGCCGAGGGGAAGGAGGCGCAGTCGCCGACCGCGTACACCCCGGGCAGGGAGGTACGCAGGTACGCGTCGGCGGTGACCGAGCCGTCGGGGCCCAGTTCGACGCCGGTCCCGGCCAGCCACCCGGTGGCGGGGCGGGCTCCGATACCCACCACCACCGCGCCGGCCGGCAGGGCGCGCCCGTCCGCGAGCAGCACCCGGCCCTCCTCGACGCCGGAGACCTTCGCGCCGGTGATCAGCTCGGCGCCCGCCTCCTCGTACCAGCGCGCCATCGGGGCGGCGACCTCCGCCGGCAGCGCCCCCGCCAGGACCCGGTCCGCCGCCTCGACCACGGTCACCTCGCAGCCCGCCTCCCGGGCCGCGGTGGCGAACTCCGCGCCGATCCAGCCCGCGCCGACGACCACCGCCCGGGGCGCCTCGGCCAGGACCGGGCGCAGCCGCGCCGCGTCGTCCAGCGTCCGCAGCAGGTGCACGCCGGGAACGCCCTCCGTCCCGGGCAGGGTCAGCGGCACGGCGCCGGTGGCCAGCACGAGGACCCCGTACGGGACCGGTCCCGCCTCGGTGTCCAGCTCGCGCTCGGCGGCCCGCAGCCCGGTGACCTCCGTGCCGAGCCGGAGCTCGATGCCGAGCCCTTCGAAGTCCACGTCGAAGGCGGAGTCCTCGGCCTTGCCGAGCAGCACCGCCTTGGACAGCGGTGGCCGGTCGTAGGGCTGGTGGGGCTCGGCGCCCAGCAGGGTCACGGGGCCGGTGAAGCCCTGCTCGCGCAGGGCGACCGCGGTCTGCACGCCGGCCATTCCGGCGCCCACGATCACGACGCCGCTCGGGTTCTGCTCCGTCTGCTCACTCACCCGGCCACCCTAATCACCTGACGGGCCGCCAGGAATAGGTGCCGCCTTACCCGCTGTCCGGACCGGGGTTAGTCTGGCCACCGTACCTATCGCGGGAGTCCGGGCGCACCGGGCTGAGAGGGAGGCTGGCCGGCCTCCGACCGTACGAACCTGATCCGGGTCATGCCGGCGAAGGGAGGGGCTGGACGCCCATGCATTCTTCTCGGAAGGGATCCGACGTCCTCGTCATCGGGGGCGGGATCATCGGACTCGTCACCGCCTGGCGGGCTGCCCGTCGGGGCCTCGGCACCGTACTGGCCGACCCGGCCCCCGGCGGGGGCGCCGCCCAGGTCGCGGCCGGGATGCTCGCGCCCGTGACCGAGCTGCACTACGGCGAGGAGGCCCTGCTGGGTCTGGGTCTCGCCTCCGCCGCGCGCTATCCGGAGTTCGCCGCCGAGCTGGCCGAGGCGAGCGGCGGTCTGGACATCGGCTACCGGGCCTGCGGCACCCTCGCCGTCGCCCTCGACGCCGACGACCGGCTCCACCTGCGGGAGCTGCACGCCCTGCAGCGCCGCTGCGGCCTGGAGTCCGAGTGGCTCACCGGCCGGGAGTGCCGCCGGCTGGAGCCGATGCTGGCCCCGGGGGTCCGGGGCGGCCTGCGGGTGGACGGCGACCACCAGGTCGACCCGCGGCGGCTCGCGGCCGCGCTGCTGGCCGCCTGTGAGGGGGCCGGCGTGGCCGTCCACCGGGCGGCGGCGGAGCGGCTGCTGGTCACCGCCGACCGGGCGGCCGGGGCCCTGCTCGACGACGGTACGGAGCTGCGCGCGGACCAGGTGGTGCTGGCGGCGGGCTCGCTCAGCGGGCGGCTGGCGGGCGTCCCGCCGGAGGTCGTGGCCCCCGTACGGCCGGTGAAGGGCCAGGTGCTGCGGCTCACGGTGCCTGCCGCCTATGCGCCGTTCCTGTCGCGGACGGTACGGGCGGTCGTGCGCGGCAGCCACGTCTACCTGGTCCCGCGCGAGAACGGCGAACTCGTCGTCGGCGCCACCAGCGAGGAGCTCGGCTGGGACACCACGGTCACCGCGGGCGGGGTCTACGAACTCCTGCGCGACGCCCACGAGCTGGTGCCCGGCATCACCGAACTCCCGCTCACCGAGACCCGCGCGGGGCTGCGGCCGGGCTCCCCCGACAACGCCCCGCTGCTCGGCCCGACCGACCTGCCCGGCCTGCACCTGGCCACCGGGCACTACCGCAACGGGGTGCTGCTGACCCCCCTCACCGGCGACGTGCTGGCGGAGCTGCTGACCACCGGCGAACTGCCGCCGATCGCACGCCCCTTCACCCCCCGCCGGTTCTCCGCCGCACGTCAGGAGTCGTACGCATGACCCTCCCCGTCTCCGTTTCCGTCTCCGTCAACGGCGAGCCGCTCGAGGTCGCGGCCGGCACCACGCTCGACGCGGTGGTCGCCACCCTGACGGCGGCCCCCTCCGGCGTCGCCGCAGCGCTCAACGAGACCGTGGTCCCGCGCGGGCAGTGGCCGCTCACGCCGGTGGGCGAGGGCGACCGGGTCGAGGTCCTCACCGCGGTCCAGGGAGGCTGACGGCCATGGCAGACGACCTCTTCGTCCTCGGCGGCCGGACCTTCTCCTCCCGCCTGATCATGGGTACGGGCGGCGCCCCGAGCCTGGACGTCCTCGAACGCGCCCTGGTCGCATCCGGCACCGAACTCACCACGGTGGCCATGCGCCGGCTCGACCCGACGGTCCAGGGATCCGTCCTCTCCGTCCTGTCGAAGCTGGACATCGCCGTCCTGCCGAACACGGCGGGGTGCTTCACGGCGGGTGAGGCCGTGCTCACGGCACGGCTCGCGCGGGAGGCGCTGGGCACCGACTGGATCAAGCTGGAGGTGGTCGCGGACGAGCGGACCCTCCTGCCCGACGGCGTCGAGCTGCTGGACGCCGCCGAGGTCCTCGTGGACGAGGGCTTCACGGTCCTCCCGTACACGAACGACGATCCGGTGCTCGCGCGGAAGCTGGAGGACGCGGGCTGCGCGGCGATCATGCCGCTCGGGTCCCCCATCGGGTCGGGGATGGGCATCCGCAATCCGCACAACTTCGAGCTGATCACGGAACGGGCGTCCGTCCCCGTCATCCTGGACGCGGGGGCGGGCACGGCCTCGGACGTGGCGCTGGCGATGGAACTCGGCTGTGCGGCGGTGATGCTGGCGTCGGCCGTGACGCGGGCGCAGGAGCCGGTGCTGATGGCTGCGGCCATGCGGGACGCGGTGTCGGCGGGGCGCCTCGCCCGTCGCGCGGGGCGCATCCCGCAGCGGCGCTTCGCCCACGCCTCGTCTCCTGCGGAGGGCCGGGCCGCCCTCGACCCGGAACGCCCGGCGTTCTGACCTGCGGCCCGCCTGCCGGGGCTCCGCCCCGGACCCCCTACGGCGCTCCGCGCCCGCGCCAAGCAGACGGCACCAGCCAAAATCCAGCCCCGCCGGCGTTTGAGGCGCGGGGTCCGGGGCGGAGCCCGGATCTTTGAGCCCCGCCGGCGTTTGAGGCGCGGGGTGCGGGGCGGAGCCCCGGTCTTTCAGCCCGCCGGCGTTTGAGGCGCGGGGGTCGGCCCGGCGGCGGCGCGTGCCCGGGGGTCACGTCACAGGTGCGCTGCAAGGCACCGGGCGGCGGGTTCGGCCCGCACCGGCCCCTCGTAGAATCGCCGGGTGGATACGACCCTGGATGACCCCCTCGTCGGGCGCGTGCTCGACGGCCGCTACCGCGTCGACGCCCGCATCGCGGCCGGCGGCATGGCCACGGTCTACCGGGCCGTCGACACCCGCCTGGACCGCGTCCTGGCCCTGAAGGTCATGCACCCGGCGCTCGCCGCGGACGCCGCCTTCGTCGACCGGTTCATCCGGGAGGCGAAGTCCGTGGCCCGGCTCGCCCACCCCAATGTCGTCGCCGTCTTCGACCAGGGCACGGACGGGCCGTACGTCTACCTGGCCATGGAATACGTCTCCGGCTGCACCCTGCGCGACGTGCTCCGCGAGCGCGGCGCCCTCCAGCCCCGGGCCGCGCTCGACATCCTGGAGCCCGTGCTCGCCGCCCTCGGTGCCGCCCACCGGGCCGGCTTCGTGCACCGCGACATGAAGCCCGAGAACGTCCTGATCGGCGACGACGGCCGGGTGAAGGTCGCCGACTTCGGGCTGGTCCGGTCCGTGGACTCCGTCACGAACACCACCGGGTCCGTCCTCGGCACCGTCTCCTACCTGGCCCCCGAGCAGATCGAGAACGGCGTCAGCGACACCCGCGTGGACGTCTACGCCTGCGGTGTCGTCCTCTACGAGATGCTCACCGGCTCCAAGCCCCACACCGGCGGCTCCCCCGCCCAGGTGCTCTTCCAGCACCTGCACGAAGACGTACCGCCGCCGTCGGCCGCCGTCCCCGGGCTCCCCGTCGGTCTCGACGAGCTCGTCGCGCACGCCACCGCGCGCAATCCGGAGCTGCGCCCCTCCGACGCCGCCGCGCTGCTCGGCCTCGCCCGCGAGGCCCGGCTCCGGCTCAGCGACGCCGAGCTGGACGCCGTGCCGCCGCAGGCTCGCGCCGAGGAGCGGTCGTCCGCCGAGGACCGCACCGGCGTGATCCCGCGCCCGGTGGCCGCACACCAGCCCGTGCACCACACCTCCCGGCTGGAGATGCCGCCCCCGCCGCCGCCCGCCCCGGCACCGGACCCAGGCCGGCGCCGGCCGCGCCGCGGCACGCTCCTCGTCGTCGTCGGCGTCCTGCTGGCCCTCGGCCTCGGCACGGGCGTCTGGTACATCAACTCCGGCCAGTTCACCAAGGTCCCCAACCTCCTCGGCAAGACCGAGGAGCAGGCCAAGTCCCAGCTGTCCGCGGCCGGCCTCGGCGTGAAGCGGGTCGACCGGAAGTTCAGCGACGCCTTCGACCGCGGGACGGTGATGAACACCGATCCCCCCGGCGGCGGCCGGATCCGCGGCAACGGCGCGGTGACGCTCACCATCTCCCGAGGCCCCGAGGTCGTGGCCGTGCCCAACCTGAAGGGCCGGCCGCTGGAGGAGGCCAAGGCCGAGCTGACGAAGGCCGGGCTGGCTCCCGGCAAGGTCACGCAGGCCTTCAGCCAGGACATCGCCCAGGGCTCGGTGATCGGCTCCGACCCGGTGGGTGGCGAGAAGCGGGCCCCCGACACGGCGGTCGCGCTGGTCGTCAGCAAGGGCCGCCCGATCCCCGTGCCCACCGTGGCCGGGATTCCGTTCGAGCAGGCGCGCTCCACCCTGGAGGGCCTCGGCCTCAAGGTGGCCACGGCCCCCGAGCAGGTCAACGCCCCCTCGCCGGTCGGCACGGTCGCGAACCAGTCCGTCGGCGCCGGAACGCAGGCCGCGGCCGGGGACACCGTCACTCTGACCCTCTCCAAGGGCCCCCGCCAGCTCCCGGTCCCGGACGTGACCGGCCAGGAGGTGGACGCGGCACGCAAGGCGCTGGAGGTCGCGGGCTTCAAGGTGAAGGTGGAGCGGCCGTTCCTCTCCTTCAGCAAGACCGTGGAGTCCCAGTCGGTGCCCGGCGGGCAGAACGCCCCCGAGGGCAGCACGATCATCATCAGGACCAAGGGACTGTAGGGGTACGTGGAGTACGTGAAGCACGTCGAGCACGTCGAGCACGCTGAGCAGGACCGTTCGGCGCAGGCCGTCCGCAACCCCGTGGGCGGGCACGTCCCCGTCGCGGGCGGGCTCGCCTCGGTAGGGCTGACGTACGCGCGGGAGATGGGCGCGGAGGCGGTCCAGGTCTTCGTGGCCAATCCGCGCGGCTGGGCCACACCGGTGGGCAATCCGGCGCAGGACGAGCTCTTCCGCGCCGAGTGCGCGGCCGAGTCCCGGCCGGCCTACGTACACGCCCCGTACCTGATCAACTTCGGCTCGCACACCGAGGCGACCGTCGAGAAGTCGGTGGAGTCCCTGCGCCACTCGCTGCGCCGGGGCCGGGAGATCGGCGCGCTCGGGGTGGTCGTGCACACCGGCTCGGCCACCGGAGGCCGCCCGCGCGAGGCGGCGTACGCGCAGGTCAGGCAGTACATGCTGCCGCTGCTGGAAGAGCTGACGCACGACGACGACCCCTTCCTGCTGCTGGAGTCCACGGCCGGCCAGGGCTCGTCGCTGTGCTCGCGGGCCGAGGACTTCGGGCCGTACTTCGAGGCGCTCGACCACCACCCGAAGCTGGGGATCTGCCTGGACACCTGCCACATCTTCGCGGCCGGACACGATCTCGCGGAGCCGGGCGGGACGAAGCTGACGCTGGACCTGCTGGTGGACACGGCGGGCGAGGGCCGGCTGAAGCTGGTCCACGCGAACGACTCCAAGGAGGGCGTCGGCGCCCACAAGGACCGGCACGCCAACATCGGCCAGGGCCACATCGGCCGGGAGGCCTTCGCCGAGCTGTTCACGCATCCGGCGATGGCGGGCGTACCGCTGATCATCGAGACGCCCGGCGGCAAGGAAGGACATGCGGCGGACGTGGCGCTGCTGAAGCGGCTGCGTCCTTGAGGGAATACCCCCAGGGGGTATACGGTTCTGTCATGTCGACGGAACCGCTACTCGGCTTGTCCCACTCAGGGGGTCGTCATGGAGCACGCGCACGCACACCACGAACACCAGCACGACGAGCACCACGGGCAGCATGAGCACCACGAGCACCTCCAAGGGAACGTCAGCTGGGCCATGGCCGCCAAGGCCACCCTCCACTGCCTCACCGGATGCGCCATCGGCGAGGTGCTCGGCATGGTCATCGGCACCGCGCTGGGCTGGGGGAACGTCGCGACGATGATCACGGCGATCGTCCTGGCGTTCTTCTTCGGCTACGCGCTCACCCTGCGCGGGATCCTCGCGGCCGGCGTCGGCCTCCGCACCGCCATCCGGGTGGCGCTCGCCGCGGACACCCTTTCGATCGCCGTCATGGAACTGATCGACAACGGCGTGATCGCCTTCTGGCCGGGCGCGATGGACGCGCACCTGTCGGAACCGCTGTTCTGGATCGTCCTGGCGATCTCGCTGGTGGCCGCCTTCGTGGTCACGACCCCGGTCAACAAGTGGATGATCGGCCGCGGCAAGGGTCACGCGGTCGTCCACCAGTACCACTGAGGCACCAGGAGCCCGGCCCTAGGGGGTGTCCGGTGGATCAGGGCCGGACAGCCCGGGGCGTCTGGTGCCGTGCGTTGCAAGGCGGAGGAGGGAGGCGACGCGGAGCGTCGGCGACCGACGACAACGCGGCAAGGCGCGGTGCCAGACGCCCCGGGCCCGGCCCTGATCCACCGGACACCCCCTAGAGCTCGGGGCCTTCCCCCGGCTCCTCCTGGTACGAGTAGCGCTGCTCGCGCCAGGGGTCGCCGATGTTGTGGTAGCCCCGCTCCTCCCAGAAGCCCCGGCGGTCGGCGGTCATGTACTCGACGCCGCGGACCCACTTGGGGCCCTTCCAGGCGTACAGGTGCGGGACCACGAGGCGCAGCGGGAAACCGTGCTCGGCGGTGAGCAGTTCTCCGCCCTGGTGGGTGGCGAAGACGGTCCGCTCGGAGGCGAAGTCGGCCAGCCGCATATTGGAGCTGAAGCCGTACTCGGCCCACACCATCACGTGTGTGACCTGCGGCGACGGCGGCGCCAGGGCGAGGATCGTACGGGCGAGCACACCGCCCCATTCGGCGCCCGTCATGCTGAACTTCGTGACGCAGTGCAGGTCCGCCACGACCGACTCGAACGGCAGGGCCGCGAACTCCTCGTGGTTCCAGCAGTGCTTGTCACCGTCGGCCGTCGCGCCGAAGACGCGGAACTCCCAGCGGTCAGGCTTGAACTTGGGTACGGGACCGTAGTGGGTGACCGGCCAGCCCCGCTGCAACCGCTGCCCCGGTGGAAGCTCCAGCTGCTCTGCTCCCGGAGATTCCCGGCTTTCCGGCTGACCCATGCCTCCATGGTGACAGACGTGGCGGGGTGGTCATGACCAGCTCCGAGCCGATTCGGGCAAGTCGCGGTAACTCCCACTAAGGAGGCACTTACTGGACTGCCCCCCACGGCGGTGCGAGGATGCGCCCACCTACCCCGTCACGTAGCTGACATTGCCTGGAAGGAGCCTCTGCGATGCAGGGCGACCCCGAGGTCCTTGAGTTTCTGAACGAGCAGCTGACCGGTGAGCTGACGGCCATCAACCAGTACTGGCTGCACTACCGCATCCAGGACAACAAGGGCTGGACCAAGCTCGCCAAGTACACGCGTGAAGAGTCCATCGACGAGATGAAGCACGCGGACAAGATCACCGAGCGCATCCTGATGCTCGACGGTCTGCCGAACTACCAGCGCCTCTTCCACGTGCGCGTCGGCCAGACGATCACGGAGATGTTCCAGGCGGACCGGCAGGTCGAGGTCGAGGCGATCGACAGGCTCAAGCGCGGCATCGAGGTCATGCGCGGCAAGGGCGACATCACCTCGGCCCGGCTCTTCGAGGAGATCCTGGAGGACGAGGAGCACCACATCGACTACCTCGACACCCAGCTGGAGCTCATCGAGAGCATCGGGGAGCCGCTCTACATCGCGCAGCTGATCGAGCAGCCGGAGAGCTAGGCCGCTTCGGCCAGCGCGGGCTCGGGGACGAGCTGCGGGTCGGCGGCGAGCACGGCCGCCGCACTGCCCTTCTCCAGCAGTTCCCGGCGCGGGCAGGTCCCGCGGCCGAGGAGGCCCTGGATGGCACGCACACAGGAGCCGCACTCGGTGCCGGCCTTGGTGGCGGAGGCGATCTGGCGGGGGGTGCAGGCCCCGGCGGCCGCGTGTTCCTTGACCTGCTGGTCGGTGATGCCGAAGCAAGAGCAGACGTACACGCGGTTCACCTCCCGAAGCGGAATGGTTCTACAGCCGTCCCCTGTGCGGTGAGGCTTACCTAACCGTACCCAAAGTTAGGGTGACCTAAAAGACCCGGATACGACAGTGGGGCGCGGATCACATGGATCCGCGCCCCACTGTCATACGTTCCTACGTACTGATCCCTGCTTACTGATCGCGGTACATCTCGGCGACCAGGAACGCAAGGTCCAGGGACTGGCTGCGGTTGAGCCGCGGGTCGCAGGCCGTCTCGTAGCGCTGGTGCAGGTCGTCGACGAAGATCTCGTCGCCGCCGCCCACGCACTCGGTGACGTCGTCACCGGTGAGCTCGACGTGGATGCCGCCCGGGTGGGTGCCGAGGCCCTTGTGGACCTCGAAGAAGCCCTTGACCTCGTCGAGCACGTCGTCGAAACGGCGCGTCTTGTGGCCGGAGGCCGCCTCGAAGGTGTTGCCGTGCATCGGGTCGGTGACCCAGGCGACGGTCGCACCGGAGGCGGTGACCTTCTCGACGAGCTCGGGGAGCTTGTCGCGGACCTTGTCGGCGCCCATGCGGACGACGAAGGTCAGCCGACCCGCCTCGCGCTCGGGGTCCAGCCGGTCGATGTACGTCAGCGCCTCGTCCACCGTGGTGGTGGGGCCGAGCTTGATGCCGATCGGGTTGGCGATCTGCGAGCAGAACTCGATGTGCGCGTGGTCCAGCTGGCGGGTGCGCTCGCCGATCCAGACCATGTGGCCCGAGGTGTCGTACAGCTTGCCGGTCCGCGAGTCGGTGCGGGTCAGCGCGCCCTCGTAGTCGAGCAGCAGCGCCTCGTGGGAGGCGTAGAACTCGACGGCCTTGAACTCGGCCGGGTCGGTGCCACACGCCTTCATGAAGTTCAGCGCGTTGTCGATCTCCCGCGCGAGCTGCTCGTAGCGCTGCCCGGACGGGGAGGACTTCACGAAGTCCTGGTTCCAGGCGTGCACCTGGCGCAGGTCGGCGTAACCACCGGTGGTGAAGGCGCGCACCAGGTTCAGCGTCGAGGCCGACGCGTGGTACATGCGCTTCAGCCGCTCGGGGTCCGGGATCCGGGCCTCTTCGGTGAAGGCGAAGCCGTTGACGGAGTCGCCGCGGTAGGTCGGCAGGGTGACGCCGTCGCGGGTCTCGGTGTCCTTGGAGCGCGGCTTGGAGTACTGGCCCGCGATACGGCCGACCTTGACGACCGGCACGGAGGCCGCGTACGTCAGGACGGCGCTCATCTGGAGCAGCGTCTTCAGCTTGGCGCGGATGTGGTCGGCGGACACGGCGTCGAAGGCCTCGGCGCAGTCGCCGCCCTGCAGCAGGAACGCCTCGCCCTTGGCGACGGCTCCCAGGCGGGCGCGCAGCTGATCGCACTCGCCCGCGAAGACGAGCGGAGGATACGACTCGAGGTCCGCGACGACAGCGCGCAGAGCCTCGGCATCGGGGTACGAAGGCTGCTGCGCCGCAGGAAGGTCTCGCCAGGTCGCCTTGGCGGCGGGGGCTTGGATTTCAGCGTTCACGGTCACCTCGTACACATTACGGCGTCACACGCCTCGTCCAGCCAGGCGCCCACAACGTGAGACAGATATCTCCCGTACCGGCCGCCAGTGGCTGGAACCGCCAATTCCGGACATGCCCTGGAAGGGTGGATCCTTCGCCTCCGCCGAGAGGGTGGGTTAGGGTCGCCCCCATGTACGCGTCGCAGTCGAACCAGAACTGGTGGTGGCCCGCTCCCGGCGGCCCACTCCTCGCGCGTACCTGAGAAGACACGACCGACGCGAAGGCCGCCCCGAGGGGCGGCCTTCCGCATTCGGTGAAAGACACCGTCCGCCGCGGGCCGCTCCTCCCACCGGAAGGACGCCCCTGCACATGAACCTCAGCCGACTGCTCGAAGACACCTGCCCGCCGTTCGCCCTGCTGCGCCGGCGGACCCCCGGCCGCGACCACGACACCGTCGAGGTGCTGATCGGCGCGGTGCACGAGGCCGAGCACCTCGCCGACCTGCCCGTCGGGGAGCTGCCCACCCTGGCGCTCGTCCCCTTCCGGCAGATCCGGGAGCGCGGATTCGACGTACGCGACGACGGCACCCCGCTGAGCGTGCTCGTCACCGAGGAGGCGTACGAGATCCCGCTCGCCGAGGCGCTGGCCGCGCTGCCCGCGCACGGGGTACGGGTCGAGGGCGGCGGCTTCGACGTCCCCGACACCGAGTACGCGGCCACCGTGGAGCGCGTCATCCGGGACGAGATCGGCCGCGGGGAGGGTGCGAACTTCGTCATCCGGCGCACCTACGAGGGCCGGATCGACGGCTTCGGCCGGGCCGACGCCCTCGCGCTGTTCCGGCGGCTGCTGCTGGGCGAGCGGGGCGCGTACTGGACGTACGTGGTCCACACCGGGGAGCGCACGCTGGTCGGGGCCAGCCCCGAGGTCCACGTGCGGATGTCCGGGGGCACGGTCGTGATGAACCCGATCAGCGGGACCTACCGCTATCCGGCCGGGGGGCCGACGGCGGAGTCGCTCCTGACCTTCCTCGGCGACCGCAAGGAGACCGAGGAGCTGTCGATGGTGGTCGACGAGGAGCTCAAGATGATGTGCACCGTCGGCGACATGGGCGGGGTCGTGGTCGGGCCGCGGCTGAAGGAGATGTCCCACCTCGCGCACACCGAGTACGAGCTGCGCGGCCGCTCCTCGCTGGACGTGCGCGAGGTGCTGCGGGAGACGATGTTCGCGGCGACGGTCACCGGCTCGCCGGTACAGAACGCCTGCCGGGTGATCGAGCGGTACGAGAGCGGCGGGCGCGGCTACTACGCGGGCGCGCTGGCCCTGCTCGGCCGGGACGGTTCCGGGGCGCAGACGCTGGACTCCCCCATCCTGATCCGCACCGCCGACATCTCGGCGGACGGCGTGCTGCGGGTGCCGGTCGGCGCCACGCTCGTGCGGCACTCCGACCCGGCGGGCGAGGTGGCGGAGACCCACGCGAAGGCGGCGGGGGTGCTGGCGGCCCTCGGGGTCCGGGCGGCGGCGCCGCGGCCCGCCTTCGAGGGGGCGCGGCTGGCGGACGACCCCCGGGTGCAGGCGGCCCTGGCGGCCCGGCGGGCGGACCTGGCCCCCTTCTGGCTCCGGATGCAGGAGCAGCCCTCCCCCCTGACCGGCCACGCGCTGGTGGTGGACGGCGAGGACACCTTCACGGCGATGCTGGCGCACCTGCTGCGGGTGGCCGGGCTGGAGGTGGCCGTACGCCGCTACGACGATCCGGGGCTGCGGGCGGCGGCCCTGGCGTGGGAGGGGCCGATCGTGCTGGGGCCCGGGCCGGGGAATCCGGCGGAGTCATCGGACCCCAAGATGCGGATGCTGCGCGGGCTGGCCGCGGATCTTCTGGCCGGGCACCGGCACGGGCTGGTCGGGGTCTGCCTGGGGCACGAGCTGCTGGCGGCCGAGCTGGGCCTGCCGCTGATCCGCAAGGCGGAGCCGGCGCAGGGGGCGCAGACGCGGATCGGGCTGTTCGGGGCGGAGGAGGTCGTCGGCTTCTACAACACGTACACCGCGCACTGCTCCGACGAGCTGGCGGCCGGGCTGGCCGCGCGCGGCGTCGAGGTCTCGCGCGACCCGTCGACGGGCGAGGTCCACGCCGTCCGCTCCGCGTCGGGCGGCTTCGCGGGGATCCAGTTCCACCCGGAGTCGGTCCTCACCCTCCGCGGTGCGGACCTGCTGCACGCCCTCCTGACCGGCGTCCGCACGGGCGCCCCGGCGTAGCCGCGACCCGGCGGGGTCGGGGAGCGGTCCGGACCGGTCGGCGAAGCGGTCCGGACCGCTTCGCCGCCCATGGCCCTGGGCTGCCGCTCAGCCGAAGAAGACCCCGACCTCCTCGTACAGCGCCGGGTCCACCGTCTTCAGCTTCGACGTGGCCTCGGCGATCGGCACCCGGATGATGTCCGTCCCCTTGAGCGCGACCATCTTGCCGAAGTCCCCGTCGCGCACCGCGTCGATCGCGTGCAGCCCGAACCGGGTCGCCAGCCACCGGTCGAAGGCGCTCGGCGTACCGCCCCGCTGGATGTGCCCGAGCACCGTCGTACGGGCCTCCTTCCCGGTCCGCGCCTCGATCTCCTTCGCCAGCCACTCGCCCACGCCCGACAGCCGGACATGGCCGAAGGAGTCCTTGGTGGCGTCCTTGAGCACCATGTCCCCGTCCTTGGGCATGGCCCCCTCCGCGACCACCACGATCGGCGCGTAGCTCGCCTTGAACCGGGAGGTCACCCAGGCGCAGACCTGGTCCACGTCGAAGCGCTGCTCCGGGATGAGGATGACGTTGGCGCCGCCCGCGAGTCCCGAGTGCAGGGCGATCCAGCCGGCGTGCCGGCCCATGACCTCGACGACCAGGACCCGCATGTGCGACTCGGCCGTGGTGTGCAGCCGGTCGATGGCCTCGGTCGCGATGCCGACGGCGGTGTCGAAGCCGAAGGTGTAGTCCGTCGCGGACAGGTCGTTGTCGATGGTCTTCGGCACGCCGACGCAGGGGATGCCGTACTCCTCGTACAGCTTGGCCGCGACGCCGAGGGTGTCCTCGCCGCCGATCGCGATGAGCGCGTCCACCTCGTACTTGGCGAGGTTGTCCTTGATGTCGCGCACGCCGTTCTCCGTCTTGAACGGGTTGGTGCGCGAGGAGCCGAGGATGGTGCCGCCGCGGGGCAGGATCCCGCGGACGGCGGGGATGTCCAGCGGAACCGTGGCTCCCTGGATCGCGCCCCGCCAGCCGTCCTTGAATCCGATGAACCCGTATCCGTACTCCTGCTCGCCCTTGCGGACGACGGCCCTGATCACCGCGTTGAGCCCGGGGCAGTCGCCGCCGCCGGTCAGCACTCCGACCTTCATGGAATCTCCCTTCGCCATGACGGCCACGCTAGTGGTGACCCAGGTCACAACAAGGGTCCTGGAGAGGTCAATTCCGGTGGAATCGCGGGGCGTTGCCTACGCCCGTTCACTCGTACGAGGACGTAAGTACGATTGACGGCGCCGGCGGCGGCTGCCTAAGCGTCGTCGAGGCCCCGCTCTATGGCGTACCGGACGAGCTCCACCCGGTTGTGCAGCTGGAGTTTGCCCAGCGTGTTCTGCACGTGGTTCTGCACCGTGCGGTGGGAGATGACCAGCCGCTCCGCGATCTGCTTGTACGAGAGCCCCTTGGCCACCAGCCGCAGCACCTCGGTCTCGCGGTCGGTCAGCTGCGGCGCCTTCGGCTCGTCGGAGGCGGCCGGCGCCGGGTCGGTGGCCAGCCGCCGGTACTCGCCGAGGACCAGCCCGGCCAGGCCCGGGGTGAACACCGGGTCGCCGGCCGCCGTGCGGGCCACCGCGTCGATGAGCTCCTGGGCGCCCGCGGACTTCAGCAGGTAGCCGGTCGCACCGGACTTCACGGCCTCCAGGACGTCCGCGTGCTCGCCGCTCGCCGACAGGACCAGGACCCGCAGCGCCGGGTGGGCGCCGACGAGTTCCTTGCAGACCTGCACCCCGGGCATGCCGGGCAGGTTGAGGTCGAGGACCAGGACGTGGGGGGTGACGGCGCGGGCCCGGCGGACCGCCTCGGGGCCGTCGCCGGCGGTGGCCACCACGTCGAAGCCCGCGGCGGCCAGGTCGCGGGCCACCGCGTCCCGCCACATCGGATGGTCGTCGACGACCATCACCTTGATCTCGTGCGGCTCGCTCACTGGGTCCTCCCCCTCGGTACTTTCAGTTCCACTTCGGTGCCCTGTCCGGGGACGGACACCAGCTCGGCGCTTCCGCCGAGGTCACGCAGCCGGCCGCGGATCGACAGGGCCACGCCCATCCGGCCCTCGCCCTCCGCCTGGTCGAGCCGGCCCGCCGGGATGCCCGGGCCGTCGTCCCGGACCGTGACGATCACCTCGTCGCCCCAGTCCTCGACCAGGATCCAGGCGCTGGCCCCCTCCCCGGCGTGCTTGCGCACGTTGTCGAGGGCGGCGCCGACCGCGGCGGCCAGCTCCCTCGCCGCGGGCACCGGCAGCGGCACCGGGGTGCCCGGCTCGGCGAAGCTCACCCTGCACCCGGCGTGCGGAGCGAGGAGCGTCCGCAGATCCAGCTCGCCGTCCTCGTCTCCGCCCTCCTCCAGCTCGTACGCGTCCACCAGCGCGCCGCGCGACTCGTCGCGGGAGATCCGGGAGGGGTGCACCAGCCCGCTGGAGACCAGCGTGCGCAGTGCCACCTCCTGCTCGCCCGCCATCCGGCCCAGCTCGGCGGCCTCGCCGCCCAGTTCGGTGCCGCGCCGCTGGACCATGGCGAGGACCTGGAGGACCCCGTCGTGGATGTCGCGGGCGAGGCGCTCGCGCTCGCGGGTGGCCGCCTCGATCTCCAGGGCGCGGGCGAGGGTGGCCTCACTGGCCCGGGCCACCTCGACGACGTAGCCGATGGCGATGGAGGCGACCCAGACGAGCAGGACGTTGTGCAGGGTGTCCCGCGTGGGGTTGCCGCCGTGCACGACGATGTTCGCCGCGGCCACGAAGGTGGAGGCGAACCCGGCCCAGCGCCAGCCGCCCTTGATGGCGAAGGCGAGGACCGAGCCGGCCGTCCAGATACTGGGGAGGGTGGGGCCACCCTCGGCGATCCGCTCGGCGGTGTCGGCGAGCGGGGTGAGCAGGACCCCGACGAGGGCGACGGTCAGGTCGGCGACGAGGAAGCGCCTGGTGCAGCTGGCCGCGTTCGCCACCTTGCGGTGGGTGGCGAGGGTCCAGACCGCCAGGACGGCGAGGTAGCCGACCGCGATCCCGGGACGGTCGAACTTCTTGTACGCGGAGGCGAACAGCCCCACCGCGTAGAGCATGGTCAGCAGCCGGTAGCCGGTCAGGGCACGCCACAGCGGCTGCTCGACCGACATGCGCACGACGCGTTCGCGTTTCGCCATCTCCCCCACCCCCGCGGGCGGTACGCCCGTCGCTACTCCGCCGTGCCCTCGGCCTTCTCGGCGGCAGCCTTCTCGGCCGCCGCCTTCTCGGCCTTCTCGGCCGCGGCCTTCTCCGCCTTCTCGGCCTTCTCGGCGTCGGCGATCTGGCGCTTGGCGGCCGTCGCGTAGATGTCGACGTACTCCTGGCCGGACAGCTTCATGATCTCGTACATGACCTCGTCGGTCACCGAGCGGAGGATGAAGCGGTCGCTGTCCATGCCGTGGTAGCGGCTGAAGTCCAGCGGCTTGCCGATCCGGATGCCCGGGCGCATCAGCTTGGGGACCACCTTGCCGGGCGGCTGGATCTTCTCCGTGTCGATCATCGCCACGGGGATCACGGGTGCGCCGGTGGCCAGCGCCACGCGGGCCAGGCCGCCGGGCTTGCCGCGGTAGAGGCGCCCGTCGGGCGAACGCGTGCCCTCGGGGTAGATGCCGAACAGCTCCCCGCGCTCGATGACCTCGATACCGCTCTTGATCGCGGCCTCACCGGCCCCCCGCGCGCCGGAACGGTCCACCGGGAGCTGGCCGACGCCCTTGAAGAAGGCGGCCGTCAGCTTGCCCTTGATTCCGGGGGAGGTGAAGTACTCCGCCTTCGCGATGAAGGTGACCTTCCGGTCCAGCACCGCCGGCAGGAAGAAGGAGTCGGAGAAGGACAGGTGGTTGCTCGCGAGGATCGCCGGCCCCTCCGCGGGAATGTTCTCGAGGCCCTCCACCCACGGCCTGAAGGCGAGCTTCAGTGAACCGCCGATGGAGAACTTCATTGCGCCGTAGATCAACTCGAAAGCCTTCCTGTGTCTGTCGAACAGACCTTAACGCCTGGCCGCACCGGCAGCGGCCCTACGGCCCTGGTCGGTGTCACCCCTGTCGCGTACGGTGAAGTCACACAGAGCAACGCACCCACCCGACGTACATCATGATCAAGGAGACCCTGGTGCCCGTCCTCCCTGGAGCCGAGCCGTTCCGCCACGAGGGTGGAGAGGTCGGCGTCCTCCTCTGCCACGGCTTCACCGGTTCCCCGCAGTCGCTGCGCCCCTGGGCCGAGTATCTCGCCGCGCAGGGGCTCACGGTGTCGCTGCCGCTGCTGCCCGGGCACGGCACGCGCTGGCAGGACATGCAGCTCACGGGCTGGCAGGACTGGTACGCCGAGGTGGACCGCGCGCTGCGCGAGCTGCTGGACCGCTGCGAGCAGGTGTTCGTCTTCGGTCTGTCGATGGGTGGCGCGCTGACCCTGCGGCTGGCGGCCAAGCACGGCGACGCCATCAGCGGCATCGTGCTGGTCAACCCCGCCAACAAGGTCCACGACCCGCTGGCCTTCGCCCTCCCGGTGGCCAAGCACTTCATCCGGTCCACGCCGGGCATCGCCAGCGACATCGCCAAGCCGGGCTCGGAGGAGGTCGGCTACGACCGGGTCCCGACCCGGGCCGCGCACTCGCTGCGGAAGTTCTTCCAGCTGGTGGACACCGAGCTGCCGCAGGTGACGCAGCCGGTGCTGCTGCTGCACAGCCCGCAGGACCATGTCGTCCCGCCGGTCGACTCGGCGCGGGTCCTCGCCCGGATCTCGTCCACCGATGTCACCGAGACCCTGCTGGAACAGAGTTACCACGTCGCGACGTTGGACCATGACGCGGAGCGGATCTTCGCGGACAGCTATGCGTTCATCGGCCGACTGGTGGAGAGCGTGGGCAGGGAGGGGGCGCAGGCGGGTGGCTGAGCACGAGGAGCAGTCGGGCGGGGTTCCGCCGCTGGACGAGGAAGCGGCGTGGGCGGCGATCGTCGCCGGGTACGGGCAGGAGCCGCCGGACCCGCCGGGGTCGCGGCCGTTCCGGCCGATCGAGAACCTCCTGCTGCCGGAGGAGGACGTGAAACCGCTGCCGCCGGAGCCCGAGCCGAAGCCGGAGCCGGAGCCCGGGCCGGAGCCTCCTGCCGCGCTGGGCAGCTCGGTGGTCTTCGCCCCGGGCGTGGGCCTCTCGGGTCCGCGCGACCACTCCCTCGCGGAGCCGCGGGACGACGACCTGACCCCGGCCGACCGGGCCGACGAGGGCCATTTCGTCCCCCCGGAGCCGGAGCTTCCGCCGGCGGACACGACGGCGAAGTTCGCGTGGCTGGCGGTGGTCGGTGGCCCGGTGCTGTTGCTGCTGGCGGTGCTCCTGCAGTGGGAGATGACGTGGTGGCTGACGACGCTGGGCATCGGCGGCTTCCTGGGCGGGTTCGCGACGCTGGTCGCGCGGATGGCTCCGCACGACGACGACGATGACGACGACTACCCGGGCCGCGGCGCGGTGGTCTGACCGGAGCCCCGCCCCGGCCGCACCGGCCTCCGGCCCTGGTCCCCGCGCCTCAAACGCCGGTGCGGCTCAAAGACCTGGGAGGTGCCCCCAGGCGGGGCTGGATGGTGCGGCGGCGGCTCCGCCCCGAACCCGGCGCCTCCGGCGCGGGTGCGCCCTCAAACGCCGGGCGGGCTGGATTTGCGCTCCGCGCAACCAGCGAAATCCAGCCCCGCCGGCATTTGAGGCGCACCCCGGCAGCGGCGCCGCACCACCCAGCCCCGCCTGGGGGCACCTCCCAGCGGTAGCTGGGGGAGCTTGAGGCGCGGGGTCTGGGGCGGAGCCCCGGCAGCGGCGCCGCACCCGGACGCGCAGGGGCTACGGCGAGGCCGGGAGGTGGAGGGCCGCCAGGACCGGGAGGTGGTCCGTCGCCGAGCGGAGGTCGGTGGGCGAGACGCCCGCGAGCCCCGCCGGGACCCCGCAGCCCAGCACCTCCACCCCCCTCGTCGCGAAGATCGCATCGATGCGTCGGTCCGGCCCCTCCGACGGAAAGGTCCGCTCCCCGCCCCACGGAGCCACCGCCCAGCAGTCCTGGAAGGACCCGGCCAGCCGCCCGAAGGCCGGGCCCTCCGGGCCCTCGTTCACATCGAGCGCCGCGATCCCGTACGGCACGTCCAGCCCGGCCAGCCGCTCCAGCAGCATCCCGGCCTGGGCCCGGCGCTCCTCCCGCTGGAGCGACAGGTGCGCGGAGACCAGACCCACCCGCGCACCGCCGATCCGGACCACCGCCGTGGCGAAGCCCCTGCGGTGCTGGCCGGGCGTGCGCGGCAGCAGCACGTCCTCCGTCCGCTCCACGAAGACCCGTAGCGAACACATCAGCAGCGGACCGGCCGCCGTCGCGCCCCCGCCCAGCACCACCAGGTCGGATTTCGCGGCCAGTCTCGCCGCGTGCTTGCGCCACCGGAAGAACCGCGGCGCCTCCTGCACGAACACGAGGTCCGGCGCGCATGCCCGGATGACCCGGGCCAGCGCCTCCTCGTCGTCGCGCAGCGACCGGATGTTGTAGCTGAGCACCCGGATCACGGCCGAACCGTCGGGCTCCGTACGAGACTTCGGCAGCGAAGGCAGCAACTGGTCCATGCCCGCAACATACGCAGCTGCCCGCCGCTCCCCCAAGGGGCGCGGCGGGCAGCAACGGCAAAAGGAAGGGGCTCAGCCCTGGCGGGCCAGGTCCGCCGCGCCCACGAGTCCGGCCTTCCCGCCCAGCTGGGCGGCGAGGACCTGCGCGTGCGGACGCCAGGCGCCGCCGATCAGCCAGCGCTTGAAGGACTTGCGGATCGGGTCGAGGACGAGGTCGCCCTCGTCCGAGACCCCGCCGCCGACGATGAACGCCGACGGGTCGAACAGCGAGGCCAGGTCGGCCAGGCCGGCGCCGGCCCAGCGGGCCAGCTCGCGGAAGGAGTCGATGGCCACCAGGTCACCGGCCCGGGCGGCCTCGCTGATGTGCTTGCCCTCGATGCCCTCGGGGGTGCCGTCGCCAAGGGCGAGGAGGATCGCCGCGTTCTCGGGCGTGGCGTTCGCGCGCTGCTTCGCGTACCGGACGAGCGCGCGCCCGGAGGCGTACTGCTCCCAGCAGCCCTGGCTGCCGCACCCGCACAGCAGGCCGTCCGGGACGACCCGGATGTGGCCGAACTCGGCGGCGACGCCGAAGCGTCCGCGGCGCAGCTTGTTGCCGATGATGATGCCGCCGCCCAGGCCCGTGCCGAGCGTGATGCAGATGACGTCCTCGTGGCCCTGGCCGGCGCCGAAGCGGTACTCGCCCCAGGCCGCGCAGTTCGCGTCGTTCTCGACGACGACGGGCAGGCCGATGCGCTGCTCGACCTTGTCCTTCAGCGGCTCGTGGCGCCAGTTGATGTTCGGCGCGAAGAGCACGGTGGCGCGCTTGTCGTCCACGTAGCCCGCGGCGCCGATGCCGACGGCCTCGATGGTGTGGTTGCTGCTGACCGCGGAGACGGCGGTGCAGATCGCGTCCGTCACTCCGTCCGCGGTCGGCGGGGTGGGCACCTTGTACGTCTCAAGGATGGTGCCCTCTTCGTCGACCACGCCGGCCGCGATCTTCGTGCCGCCGATGTCGACGCCGATGGTGAGTCCCATTAGTCCCTCGGTTTCCGGTCAAACCCCGCCACGGCCAACGGTACCCGAGGGCGGCCGGGGTTCAGTCGAGATCGATCCGCTCGGTGGGGCCGTCACCGGGGCCTTCGTCGCGGGGATCGCGGTCCGGGGACCGGCGGGGGGCCGGGGGCTCGTCGCGCGTCCAGCGGCGCTCGTGGCCCTCGACGGCCGAGCGGTAGGCGGCGAGCAGCTCGGAGCCGGCGGCGGCGAGGTGGTCGAAGACCTCGGGGTTGCGCTCGATGACGGGCTTGGCGGCGCTCTTGGCCTGGTTGACGAACTGGCGTACGGCGCCCTGGGCGGCGCCGCCGACGAGCGGGTTGTTCATCCCGGCGACCTTGTCCGCGACGGCCTCGAAGAGCTTGAACAGCTCCTCGGCGGCGGTCCCGGTGGCCGCGCCGCCCGCCCCGCCCTGCCCGCGCAGGCGCTCCTTCTCGGCGGCCAGGTCCTCCGCGCAGGCCTTGGCCCAGGCGTCGTCGTCGGTGGGGCGGTCGGTGGCCTCGCTCATGGCGGACTCTCCTGCGGCGGCTGCTGTGCGTGCGGTACGGGCTACCTTCGACGGTACCCGAACGGCGGTACGCGGATCAGGGCGTGCGGGTTCAGGTCGTGCGGGTGTTCAGTGCGTACGGGGCCACAGGCCCGGGTCCGGGGTGAAGCGGATGCGGAGCACGTCCTCTTCCAGGGCGGCGCCGGAGACGGTGCAGCGGCGCAGTGCCGCCGGGAGGGGAACGATCCTGCGGTACGGGCCCGCCGTGAGCAGCAGCTCGTCGCCGCGGCGGATCAGGTCGAGGTCGCGCTTGCGGGCGCCGGGCAGCGGTACCACCCAGACGAGTACCCCGTCCTCGGCGAGCCGGTCCTCGACCGGCCAGGCCCGGCGGGGCGCGGGCCGCTCCGGGACGAGTCCGTCGGCGGCGGCGAGCAGCTCCAGGTCCTGCGGGCCGCGCGGGTCCCGGCCGAGGTGGGCGAGCCGGGTCACCGGGATCTCCCCGGCCCATGCGGCGGTGCACTTCTCCTGCTGGGCGGCGAGCCCGGCGAACCAGGGGTCGGCGGAGCCCTGCGGGAGGAGCCGGTTGGCGACGACGGCGGAGACGGGCAGCTGCTGGAGGGCGAGCCCGAGCCGCCCCAGCCGCATCGCGTCGGCGGCGGCCGGTCCCGGCTCGGCGACCAGCCGCAGCTCGGTGGTGTCGGCCTCGATGACTCCCTGGACCGCGGCGAGCTCCTCGTCCCAGCGGGCGGCGGCCTCGTAGAGCCACTGCGCGGGCATGGGCACACCGGCCAGCTGGGCCAGTACGGGCCGCAGGGCGCGGGCGGCCTGACGTTCGGCGGGGAGCAGCCGGGCGAGGTAGCGGCGCAGCTGGGCGGGGAGCGCGAGGGTGGCCACGGTCTGGTGGAGCGGCGGCATGTCGACGACGACGAGGTCGAACCCCGGCGCCGCGGCGGCCCGCCGCAGGGCGCGCAGCAGCGCGAACTGCTCGGCGCCGGGCAGCTCGGTGAGCTCCTCGGCTCCCAGCGGCCGGGCCCCGACCATGCCGAGGAGGGCGGAACCGCGCTCCTGGAGGGCGACGAGTTCGTCGCGGAACTCCTCGCCGGAGTCCACCCGTGCCACCTGGACACCGCCGGCCGCGGTGGCGGCCCGCAGGCCGGGTACGACCTCGGCGGACTCCCCCACCGGTTCCCCGGTCAGGGCGGAGAGCGGGTCTCCGACGTCTCCGGACAGCAGCAGCACCCGGCGGCCCTGCCGGGCCGCCGCGAGGGCGGTGGCCGCGGCCACGGTGGTCCGCCCGGCGCCGCCGGGGCCGGTGATCAACAGGGTGTGCACGGTGTTCAGCCGGTCGATTCGACGCGCTTCTTCAGGCCCGCGAGCGCGCGGTCGATGATGACCTTCTCGGCCTTGCGCTTGATCATGCCGAGCATGGGGATCTTGACGTCCACGGTCAGCTGGTAGGTGACCTCGGTGCGCTTGCCGTCGTCCAGCGGGGCCAGCCGGTACGAGCCGTCCAGCTGGCGCAGCATCTGCGACTTGTCCAGGGTCCAGCTGACCTCGTCCGCGCCCTTCCAGGTGTAGGCGAGGGTGTGGTCGTCCTTGATCGCGCCCGCGTCGAGCAGCAGCCGGACCTTCTCGGCCCGGCCTTCGGCGTCGGAGGCCAGCACCTCGGCCTCCTTCACCTCGCCGGTCCACTCGGGGTAGCGGGCGAAGTCGGCGATCACGGCCATCACGTCGGCCGGCGAGGCGTCGATCGTGATGCTTGAGCTGGTGTGTTCCGCCATCGCGGTGGCTCCTCCGGGGAGTATTCGAGGAAGTGTGCGGCCTCCGGCCGCCGCTCGAAGGCTACCGTGCGTGCGGAGCTCACCACTCCAGGGCCCAGGGCCTTCCGGTCGCCGCGAAGTGCCCGACGTTCACGCACTCGGTGCTGCCGATCCGCATCCGCCGCGCGAGCGGCTGGTGGACGTGCCCGAAGAGGGCGTACCGGGGGCGGGTGCGCCTGATGGCGGCGAGCAGGGCCTCGCTGCCCCGTTCGAACCGGCGCGCGACCGTGTCGTAGCAGAGCTCCGGCACTTCCGGCGGGATGTGCGAGCACAGTACGTCCACCTCGCCCAGCGCCTCCACCTTGGCGGCGTACTCCTCGACGTCCACCTCGTACGGGGTCCGCATCGGCGAGGGCAGCCCGCCTCCCACGAAGCCGAAGACCCGGCCGCCGATCTCCACCCGCTGCCCGTCGAGCACGGTGAGGCCGGGGCGGTCGGCGTACTCCGGCCACAGGGCCGGGATGTCGACATTGCCGTAGGTGGCGTACGTCGGGGTGGGGAAGACGGCGAACATCTGCTCGTACTGGCGGCGCACCGCGCCCTCGATGAGCCGCTCCCGGTCCAGCCCGGCCCACAGCTCCCGCCCGAAGGCGCGGGCCTCGGCGAAGCGGCGCTCGGTGCGCAGCTCGACGATCCGGTCGGCGTTCTCGACGCCGAACAGGTCGGGGAAGATGCCGCGCGAGTGGTCGGCGTAGTCGAGGAAGAGGACGAGGTCACCGAGGCAGATCAGCGCGTCGGCGCCGTCTCCCGCCCGGGCGAGGGCCTCGGCGTTGCCGTGCACATCGCTCACGACGTGGACCCGAGTTCGGCTCGATCCGCTCGTGTCCGTCTTCCCGCTCCGCATGCTGCCACCCATGCGGCAACCCTAGGGCGGCCGGGCGACGGCGGGTAGACAGGGGTGCCGAAGGGGGCTGGACCTGCGGTTACTTCCGGGTCTTGGACGCGGTCGACTACTGTCGCCGTGATAGTGCCGCGTTTTGTGACGCACGGAACATCTGGCCGGTTCCCTCTATCGGGAACCCACTACCGGTGGGTAACGTCCGGTCGGTCCACACGGTGGCGATGGCGCCCAGAGGAGCAGCAGTCTTGCGCGAGTTCAGCCTTCCGGCCCTGTACGAGGTCCCGTCGGACGGGAACCTGACGGATCTCATCCGCCGCAATGCCGCTCAGCATCCCGACACGGCCGTCATGAGCCGCAAGGTCGACGGCCAGTGGCAGGACGTGACCGCGACCGAGTTCCTGGCCGAGGTCCGGGCCGCCGCCAAGGGTCTGATCGCGGCCGGCATCCGTCCGGGCGACCGGGTCGCCCTGATCTCCCGTACCCGCTACGAATGGGTACTGATCGACTTCGCGATCTGGAGCGCGGGCGGTGTCACCGTCCCCGTGTACGAGACCAGCTCCCCCGAGCAGATCCAGTGGATCCTCGGCGACTCCGGCGCCGTCGCCGCGGTCGTCGAGAGCCCCGGGCACAGTGCGGCCGTGGCCTCGCTGCGCGACCGGCTGCCGGAGCTGCGCGAGGTCTGGGAGATCGAGCAGGGCGCTCTCGAAGCGCTGAAGAGCGCGGGCGCCGGGATCACCGACGAGGAGGTCGACGAGCGCAGCAACCTCGCGGGCGCCGACGACCCGGCCACCATCGTCTACACCTCGGGCACCACCGGCCGCCCCAAGGGCTGCGTGCTCAGCCACCGCAACTTCTTCGCGGAGTGCGGCAACGTCGTCGAGCGGCTGGGTCCGCTCTTCCGTACGGGCGAGTGCTCGGTGCTGCTCTTCCTGCCGGCGGCGCACGTCTTCGGGCGCCTGGTGGAGGTGGCGGCGGTACTGGCGCCGATCCGGCTGGGCTGCGTACCGGACATCAAGAACCTGACCGACGAGCTGCAGTCCTTCCGGCCCACGCTGATCCTGGGCGTGCCCCGGGTCTTCGAGAAGGTCTACAACTCGGCGCGCGCCAAGGCGCAGGCCGACGGCAAGGGCAAGATCTTCGACGCCGCCGCCGAGACCGCGATCGCCTACAGCCGGGCGCTGGACACCCCCCGCGGCCCGTCCTTCGGCCTGAAGCTCAAGCACAAGATCTTCACCAAGCTCGTCTACAGCAAGCTGCACGCGGTGCTGGGCGGGCGCGGCGAGTACGCGATCTCCGGCGGCGCGCCGCTGGGCGAGCGCCTGGGCCACTTCTTCCGCGGCATCGGCTTCACGGTCCTGGAGGGCTACGGCCTGACGGAGTCCTGCGCGGCCACGGCCTTCAACCCGTGGGACCGGCCGAAGATCGGTACGGTCGGCCAGCCGCTGCCGGGCTCCGTGGTGCGCATCGCGGACGACGGCGAGGTGCTGCTCCACGGCGAGCACGTCTTCAGCGGCTACTGGCAGAACGAGGCGGCGACCGCCGAGGCACTGACCGACGGCTGGTTCCACACCGGTGACGTCGGCACCCTCGACGAGGACGGCTACCTCGCGATCACCGGACGCAAGAAGGAGCTCATCGTCACGGCCGGCGGCAAGAACGTCGCTCCCGCCGTGATCGAGGACAGGATCCGGGCGCACGCGCTGGTCGCGGAGTGCATGGTCGTCGGCGACGGGCGGCCGTTCGTGGCCGCGCTGGTCACCATCGACGAGGAGTTCCTCGGCCGGTGGGCCGCCGAGAACGGCAAGCCGGCCGGTGTGACGGCGGCGGAACTGCGCGAGGACGCGGAGCTCAACGCCGCCGTCCAGAAGGCCGTCGACGACGGCAACGCGGCGGTTTCCAAGGCGGAATCGGTGCGGAAATTCCGCATTCTGCCCTCCCAGTTCACGGAGGAGTCGGGTCACATCACGCCGTCGCTGAAGCTGAAGCGCAATGTGGTGGCGAAGGACTTCGCGGACGAGATCGAGGCCCTGTACCGGGGTTAGCGGCCGGGGTCAGCCGGGATCAGCCCGGGCTAGCGCGGGTCCGTGGCAAGGATCCGCGCCATGTTCCGCTCGGCGAGGGCCGTGATGGTGACGAACGGGTTCACGCCGAGCGAGCCGGGGATCAGGGAGCTGTCGACCACGTACAGCCCCTGGTAGCCCTTGGCCCGGCCGTAGAGGTCGGTCGCGTCGCCGAGGACGCAGCCGCCGAGCGGGTGGTACGTGAAGTTGTCGGCGAAGGCCTTGTTGTCGCCGAAGAGGTCGTACCGGTAGATGGTGACGTTCCGCCGGTTGATGCGGTCGAAGAGGTTCTTCGCCGCGTCGACCGAGGGCGTGTTCTGGTCCCGCCGCCAGTTGAGCCGGGCCGAGTCGGTGGCCGCGTCGTACGTGAAGCGGCCGCGCTCGGGGTTCTTGGTGATGGCCAGGTACATCGAGATCCAGTGCTCGAAGCCCATGGGGAGCGGGGCGATCTCGGCGAAGACCGGGTTCGAGGCGTTGTCCCAGTCGTCGATGCCCAGGGCGGGCATGGTGGCCTGGTTGCAGCCGACCGTGTCCCAGAGGTGGTTGGCGCGGGCGGTCATGACGTTGCCGTTGTGGCCCCAGCCGAGCCCGACCTTGTCGCTGAGGGCGGGCAGCGTCCCGGTCTCGCGGGCCCGCAGCAGGATCTCGGTGGTCCCCAGGCTCCCCGCCCCCAGGAACAGCTGCCCGCAGCCGAGTTCCCGTGTCTGGGTGACCCGCCCGGTGAGGTCGCTGGTCCGCACGGTCAGCACGTATCCCCCGGCCGGGTCCTGGCGTACGCCGACCACGCGCTGCATGGTCTCGATGGTGACGTTGCCGGTGCCGAGGGCGGCGGCGAGGTAGGTCTTGTCGAGGCTCTTCTTCCCGTGGTTGTTGCCGTAGATGACCTCGCCCGCGAGCGCGGACCGGGTGGCGGTGCCGGCCGCCTCGCGCCGCATGTAGCCGAAGTCGTAGACGTTGGGGACGAAGACGGTCTTCAGGCCGGTGTTCTGGGCGTGCTTGCGGGAGATCCGGGCGAAGCGGTACCACTCGGTGGACTCGAACCAGGCGGGGTCGATGTCGTTGACGCCGAGCATGGCGCGGGCGCGGGGGTAGTAGGTGCCGTACATCTCGTCGGCGTCGACCCCGGGCAGCACCTCGGTGAAGTACGAGCGCCGGGGGGTGGGCGCCATGCCGCCGTTCACGAGCGATCCGCCGCCCACCCCCCGCCCCACGTACACGGACATGTCGCCGTGGTTCACGCGGTCCAGGACACCGGGGTACGGGCTGATGTCGCGGTTGACCACGTCGAGCCAGAGGAACTGGGCGAGCGGGGCCTCGGTGCGGGTGCGGAACCACATGGACCGCTGGTCGGGGGCGGAGGTGGAGGGGAAGACCTTTCCGTCGGGCCCGGGAGCGTCCCAGAGCCGGCCCATTTCGAGGACGACGGTCCGTACACCGGCCTGCCCGAGCCGCAGGGCGGCGACGGCGGCGCCGTAACCGGAGCCGACGACGATGGCGGGTGCGTACTGGGCTGCGCCCGGCTCGGCGGCGGAGGCGGAGGACAGGCCGATCCTCGTGAAGCCGAGGGCGGCGGCGGTCTGGAGGGCGCCGAGTCCCAGGACATGACGGCGCGTCAGATTGGGTGTCATGGCCGCATGATGGGCGGAATCCGACGCTCCGGCCATATGCCGTCTTGACAGGCATCTGAGAGACAGTCACACGTGGCTGCGGAGCCCGTCCCGACCGCCGGGGGGGGGCCAAACCCCGGGGGGGGGGGGGGGGGGGGCGCCGCCCCGGGGGGGGGGGGGGGGGGGGGGGGGGGGGGGGGGGGGGGGGGGGGGGGGGGCGTA